>DATBYP010000338.1:0-11445 GCA_036513675.1 Candidatus Acidiferrum sp. | reverse complement strand
TAATACCGCGAGGGTCACACCCGTTCCCATCCCGAACACGGAAGTTAAGCCTCGCAGGGCCGATGATACTGCACGGGTAACTGTGTGGGAACGTAGGTCACCGCCAGGATTAAATTAGAAAAGGCCGTTCTGAGAAATCAGAGCGGCCTTTCTGTTTTTGCGTCGGAATCTTGCCGGAAAGCGATTAATCCTGCTGAGGGCCAGACGGGTCGGCTGCGGCGTCCTCGACTTTCGGAAGAGAGATTTCCTGCCTTTCGTCGACCGCGAACAGCATGTAATCGCGGAAATGATGGCGGCGGTGCATACGGCGATTGCCGTAGTCAAAGTAAATGTCGGCGCTTTGCGGAAGCCACAGTTGCTGATGGTGAGAGGCGAATTGTACGGGCATATATTCGACGGCGATGTGCTCGGAGCGGAGTTGGATCCGCGGAACGGGCGAGACAAGGTCGGTCTGCAGGCTTTCGACCTGAAACGTATCCGCTGAAATCCAGGCTCGACCGCGCAACGAAATCGGGTAAGACATCGTGTTCACGCGATAGCTGCGCAGGCGAGCAGGCTTACCCGCCTTCTGGCGAAAATGCAGTTGCCAGGCGAGGCCGCCATGCCAGCGGCTCAGGCCTTCGCAGGTAACTTCGTAGTCGTCCCGGTAGATTGGATGGAAGACCATTACGAGGGCCGTCAGTCCAAGAGTAGCGATCCGCTCGGGAAACAAATCGAGATCCATCATGCCATTGCGATATTCCTCCATGGTGTACATGCCCGGCCGGATCTGCTGCACGGAAGCCACGTAGGAATAGCTGCGTGAAGTGTGACGGACCGGAATGCCGGAGCGGTCGACGACGTCATTATCCAGGGATTCTGTCGCGGCGATGCGGTTGACGGCATCGACAAAGTCGCTTACACGCTTTCCGGCTCCTTCTTGGATCATCTCCAGCGGGCAACCTGCTGTGGATTCGACAGCCGGCATGCTGTCGTCAACATCGGGCGGCATCCACTTCGGCGGTGGCATAAGCTCGCCAGCAAGCGAAGTCGCCAACGACGATTTTTCGCCGGATACCTGGCTTACGTTGATTGGTGCTGGCGACGGAGACTCCGGCTTCCGCAGAGTATCGATGAGCCTTCGTGCTTCTGTGGCCCGCGGACCCGAGGGCTGCGTGGCCACAAACGCGTCCAAAGCGTTCAATGCCGCTTGGGGGTTGTTGCGCTGCAACAAGGCTTGCGCCAATACAAAATGCGCTCCGGCGGCGTGCTCCTTGCCCAGTTCCAGAGCGCGCTCGGCATGCTTTTGCGCCGGCTCGTATTGCTTCAGGTTTAGATACGTTTCCGCGAGGCGTTCGTGATAGCGCCACACGGAGGGAGCGGATTCGGAAGCGCGAAGCAAATAATCAGCGGCGGTTAGGTAGTCCGAATTCTGTAAAGCGAGCTGCGCAAGAGCGGCGAGAGAGAAGACATGGCGCGGGGAGAGCTGTACGGTTTTCTCCCAGTAGACCTTGGCGTTCGCAAAATCTTTCACCTGCGCGTAGTACATCCCCCACAGATAGGTGACGTCCGGATGAGACGGAGCAGCGTGCGAAGCCTTCTCCAGGTGCTTGCGGGCATCTTCGGCTTTATTTGCGCGGAGAGCCTCAAGGGCTTTGGCGACTTCCTTTTCCGCGTTGGGCGCAAGGATCGGGGAGCCGGGAGGAGGGGAGGCAGAGGAACTCGTCGACTCGGGAGTGAGAGAGACGGAAATCTGCTGACGCTCTCCCGAGGTCATGATCTGCACGTTTTGGGTCAGACGTATGTATCCGGCGGCGATGATGTCCAGCGTGTAGCTTGCGGGCGCGAGATTTGTAAACTCGGCGGTGCCGCTGCGGAAAACGCCAATACCCGCGGGCGTGCCTGAAAAGGTGTACAGATTGACGATGGCCGGAGTGTCCAGAGGTGACCCATCTGGCATTCGCACGCTAACCACCAGAGTGCTCGGTCTCTGCGGGCTTTGCATCTGCTGATTGGCCTGACCGGTGAAAGCTGCGGGGATATACGCGACGCCAACGGCGGCGCAGATCAAAAGACGCAGTGTGAGGCGGCTCAGGCGGACGGGCATGTCGTACTCCTTGGCGGGGCGAGGTAACGAAAGAGGCGAGTGGGTGGGGTACCCATACAGACCTGATGCCTGGAACCCCGTCTTGGTCGCAGTATTCTATCCCTTCAAGAAGGTGTTTTCGTCAGAATTTCTTTCCTCGCTAGGGACCAGGGGGCCTAACGCACGGGCTAAATCTAAGCTGGTAATCCTGCCCGAAAACGGCCTTTTGAATCCGGTGGAAAAAAGTAAAAAGTACTATTGACCCGGTATATCCGACCGCAGTAACTTTGGAACTCCCTCCCTCGGCCCTGGTAAAACCTCTTGAGCGAGGTCACACATGGTTCTGAATGCCGCACGAAACGTGGCCGCTAAGTCCGTGCAGGAGCGCTGGGCGCAGTTGCGAAGCCATAAGCGCATAATCTCCAAGGTAAAACTTCTGGTCGAATGGGATGAGGGCACAGCGCCTCGTCGAGCAAATGCGGTTACGGTGGACGTCAGCCATTCCGGATGCATGGCCGTGGTGGGAGCGGACCTGCCGCTGCACCGAAAAGTGCGTCTGATTCATCCGGAAACCGGTCGTAAGGCCGAAGCGGAAGTTGTCTGGCGCGACCATGAGGCGTGGGATGTGGGGCTTGAACTGGTCAAGCCGGACGCGTCCTTTTGGGGATTGAAGATTTAGCGTCAAACTGCGAATACTGATTGCTCATCGGCGCCCATTCCTGGCTGGCCGCCATCCGTCTAGTAGTTTATTCAGTAAGCCGCGCCTCCGCAAAAATTAGTGCTGCGGTTATCCTTTCTGCGGTAGACTCCGTTCCAAGCATCGCGCTGGCCAGGTTAAAGTCAAAGCAACCAAATAGAAGGCTGGGCGATTCTTATTCGCCAGCAGGTCGGGAACCACTAAGTCGGCGAAGCCGGTGTTTTTCGCCGCAACGGAGAAGCGATCATTTGTGTGGCATAACCGGGTTTACGCACCGTGATGGTGCGTTCGACCGCGCGCGTATTCGGGCGGCTACGGACTCGTTAATTCACAGAGGTCCGGATCAGCAGGGCACCTACGAGTCGGCACAGGTGTCGTTGGGTGCGGTGCGCCTGAAGATCATTGACCTTAATGCGGGCGCTCAGCCCATGGTTAGCGAGGACGGTAACACCGTGCTCGTCTTTAACGGTGAGATTTACAACCACCGCGAATTGCGCGCGGAACTGGAATCGCGCGGAGAAAAATTCAATACCAGCAGCGACACGGAAGTTGTTCTTCGCGCCTTTCTGCGATGGGACAAAGATTGCTTCGCGCGCTTGCGCGGCATGTTCGCGGTGGCCGTTTGGTCGCAAGATGCACGGCGGTTAGTTCTGGCGCGCGATCGTCTTGGAATCAAGCCGCTGTATTTTCATCTGCGCGACGGAGAGCTCTACTTCGGCTCGGAACTGAAAACCATTTTTGCGCATCCGGAATTTAAGCGAGAGCTGGACTTCACCGGGCTTCATTACTACCTATCGCTGAACTATGTACCGTGCCCGCATACCCTGGTGCGCGGCATCGAGAAGCTTCCTCCAGGGCATTTGTTGGAATGGCAGGATGGGGACGTCGAAATGGAAGCGTATTGGCGTTTGCGCTTCGAGCCTCAGAAGGGGAAGTCCCTGGAAGGCGCGCAGGAAGAGCTCGACAGTTTGCTGCGCGCTTCCGTTCGCGACCACTTGATCGCTGATGTGCCGCTGGGAATTTGGCTGAGCGGCGGCGTGGACTCTTCGACCATTCTTCACTACACCCGGGAATTGTGCGCTTCGCGTGTAAAGACGTTTTCGATCTCGTTTGCCGGACGCAGCTTCGACGAAACCTCCTACATCCGCGATATCGCCGCAAAGTACGATACCGAGCACCACGAACTGGATGTCAGCCCCGCCTTGGATCTACCGGCGGCGGTCGAGGAGCTTGCCTACTACTCCGACGAACCATTCGCGGATGCGGGCGCTCTTCCGGTTTGGTTTCTTTCCGCACTCAGCCGCAAGAATGTGACCGTAGCCCTAAGTGGCGAGGGAGCGGATGAACTGTTTGGCGGGTACATCACCTATGCGGCGGACCGGTACGCGGCGCGGGCGCAGAGTATTGCGCCGCCGATTCGCCGCGGTCTGCTGAGCCTCTTGCGATATTGGCCAGTGTCGAACGACAAGATTAGTCTCGAATACAGACTGAAGCGATTTATGGAAGGCTCATTGTTGCCGGGCGATGAATCGCACACCTATTGGAACGGAACATTTTCGGGCGCTCAGCAAGATCAATTTGTAATGCATCGCAACGGCGCAGGTGTCAAGGATCTATTCGATAATGATTTGCCCGCTGCGGACGAGCATGGGTCGCTGAATCGCTATCTGGCGTTCGATCAGCGCTATTACCTCGCGGATGACATCCTGCAAAAGGTTGATCGCATGAGCATGGCGCATTCGCTGGAGGTGCGGCCGCCTTTCCTGGATCACCGCATCGTGGAGTTTGCGGCGCGTTTGCCGGAGAAGATGAAGATCGATGGCAGGCAGCACAAAGTCGTGCTGAAACGCTTGATGCGAAACAAATTGCCGGCCTCTGTGCTGCAGCGCCGGAAGACCGGCTTGGATATTCCTGCACATGATTGGCTCCGCGGAACGCTGCGGCCTTTGTTGATGGACACGCTCAGCGCGGGAGCCATTGACGGAACGAATTTGTTCCGTCGCGATCGCATCGAGTTCTTCATCAAGGAGCACATGGAGCGCCGCGCAAATCTCGGTTATCACCTCTGGGGCTTGCTCATTTTGTTCCTATGGATCAAATACTGGAACATCCAAACCTCGTCAGCGCCGCGCGTAGCGGAGAAGAGGATCGGGGCCCGGGCGTTTACTCGGGCTTAGTCGTAGTTCTCTTTGCCGCGTTGATTTTTCTGGGATGCATCGTCTCGCCGCCCGGCTTGATGGACGATGTGGACGCTGTGCAGGCGCAAATCGCCAGGAACATGCTGAACTCGGGCGATTGGGTGATCGCCCGGTTGGACGGCGTGCCCTACGTCGAAAAGTCTCCGCTGATTTACTGGCTGATCGCAATCTCCTACCGCATCTTTGGTGTGCATGATTGGGCCGCACGCATTCCCGTAGCGCTCGGCGCGATTTTGCTGGCCTGGGTGACTTGGCGGTATGGCCGCTGGGCATTTGGCGCGGTGGCGGGCTTCTACGCGGGCTTGGTGTTGGCTACGTGCGTGGGGCTTTTTCTCTTCACCCGAATACAAATTCCGGATGTGATGCTCACACTGGGCGTGTGCGTGGCGTTTTGGTCCTTTCAGCGAGCGTTGGACGAGCAAGAGATGCGGCCACGACTCTGGGCTGCGCTCCTGGCTGCAAGTCTCGGCGTTGGTCTGATGCTCAAGGGGTTGATTGCGATCGTGGCGCCAGTGGGCGGCGTGATCGTGTACTTGGCTGCAACGCGCCAGCTTTTTTCGCGCGGCGTGTGGAAGAAGCTGCATGTATTCACGGGGACGCTGATCGTTTTGGCGATTGCCACGCCCTGGCATGTGCTCGCCACGTTGTGCATGCCTCCCTACTTCCATTTCACGATGCACAGCGGCCCTGGCGAATATCACGGCTTCTTTTGGTTTTACTTCATCAACGAACACGTGCTGCGCTTTTTGAATTTGCGCTATCCACGCGACTACAACACCGTGCCGCGGGCTGCCTTCTGGCTGCTGCATCTGTTGTGGCTGTTTCCTTGGAGCGCCTTTTTCCCAGCCACAGTGGGACTCAGCTTTAAACCCGTTGATCGCGCCGGACGTACCAGGTTATTGGCGCTTTGCTGGACGGCTTTCCTGTTGGTATTTTTTACGTTCTCGACAACGCAGGAATATTATTCGATGCCGGTGTATCCTGCGCTCGCTCTCTTGCTCGGTTGCGCGATGACGACGGAAAGTCGATGGGTGCGCATTGGCACGCGGACAGTGGGGATTGTTGCCATCCTCGCAGCAGTCGCTGTCGGCGGAATCCTCGTCGCTGTGCGGCACATTCCTGCTCCGGGGGACATTTCGAGCGCGCTGCAACAGCATCCTGAAGCCTATACGCTTTCGCTTGGACACGTGGGCGATCTCACGCTCGCTTCCTTTGCTTATTTGCGCGTGCCGTTGATCGTTGCCGGGTTTGCGTTTGTTATCGGCGCGCTGGGCGCGTGGCTGTTGAAGGGGCGTCGTGCATTCATGGCGATTGCCGTGATGATGGTTGTATTTTTTCAGGCCAGCCGATTGGCGCTCGTCAAATTCGATCCATATCTCGGTTCGCGGCCGCTCGCCGAGGCGCTACTCAAGTCGCCCGCTGGACAATTGATTCTGAACGGTCAGTATTATTCGTTTTCTTCTGTGTTTTTCTACACCGGACGTACCGCGTTGCTGCTGAACGGCAGGGTGAATAATCTCGAGTACGGTTCGTACGCGCCCGGAAGTCCGCCGGTATTTATCGAGGATGCCCAGTTCGCGGATTTGTGGGCCAAACCGGAGCGCTGCTACGTATTGACCGACGGCGAGGATTCGGCGCGCCTGACACGGATTGTAGGCACAGCGAACCTTCATAAGGTGGCGGAGAGCGGCGGCAAGCTGCTGCTCGCGAATCAACAGTAAGCTGCGGCTTCGCAATGAGTCTATTTGGTGAGGACGAGGCGATCGATTCGCGGTGCGACGGAGTCGCAAAGAGCGGCCACCCAGAGGGCGGTCACCGCGCCGGTGAAGACGTCCATTGTGTAATGCGCGCGCAGAATCAAGACTGTGGCCATTTCAAATACAACTATTAGGAGCGCGAGCACGGTCAGCCAGCGGCGGCGCAGGCGTATTAGTTCGATCGCGCCGAAAACGGCAATAGCCGTGTGGCCGGAGAAGAAATAATCGTTGCCAACTTTGTAGGTGACGAGCAGCGACGGAAAGCCCGGATAACGCCAAATCATGTTTGCCGGCGCAGGCAACGCGCAGAGCGCTTGCATGACCTGTCGTAGGCCCAGGAGCAGCACCAATCCGAGGAAGGGGCGGCTGCGGCCGAGGAAGATCCACTCAGCCACAAGGAACAGCCCGAAAATGTCTATGAACCCCGAGCTGACAATCAAGAGCGCGTTTGCAGCGGACGCATGCTGCCCAAAATAGGAATTTAGTCCAGAGAATAGGTTGTGCAGTGCGTCGTTGATGCCCGCCGACGGCGCGCGACTACCGATCAGAGACTGCGTCCAAAACCATAGGCCCAACGCTGCGACGGTCGCCACTACGCGCAACGAAATGCCGAACCGCAAGGGTCCTACGGCGGAAGCGGGTTCAGACATGCGCGGAAGTTTCCAGCGCGAGCTCGCGGGCTTTGCGCAGATCGAGCTTGCCGGTACCTAGATAGGGCAATTTTTCAATGCGCACGAATTGGTCGCGCCGAGGCCGCCACAACGCGGGTAGGTCGCCTTTGGCCAGGCCCGCGAGGCACTCCTCGAGTTGCTCTTCGGATAGCGTGTGCAAGACGATCAGGCGCTCGCCCTTTTTTTCGTCAGGCACGGCGGTGACTACAAACATCTGTTCGCTGGCGCCGGCGAGTTCCTGGAGCTTCTCTTCGACCTTGATGTGGGGCACCATTTCGCCCCCGATTTTGCTGAAACGGCTGAGCCGGTCGGTCACGCGCAGGAAGCCATCTTCGTCCACTGCTGCGATGTCGCCGGTGTTGTACCAGCCGTCGCGCAGCACTTCGGCGGTTTTTTCCGGGCGATTCAGATAGCCCTGCATCACGTTGGGGCCGCGGACGAGCAAAAGGCCGGGCTGATCGATGCCGAGCGGCTGCTGCGTTTCGGGATCGATAATTTTTACCGTGATGCCCGGGAGGGGATGCCCGATGCTGCCGCGCTTTGCGCCGACTTGACGAAACGAGGCGGCCCGGAAATCGATGGTGTTGACCGTTACCACCGGAGAGCATTCCGTGCAGCCGTAACCCTCCAGCGGACGGATGCCGAAGTGGTCTTCAAAGGCCACCGCCACGCGCTCCGGCAATTTTTCCGCTCCGGCCATTACGAAGCGCAGGCTGCCGAACTCTTCCGGAGTGCATCGCCGCAGGTAACTATTAAGAAAAGTCGGAGTTGCCAGCAGCATTGTGACGGAATATTTGTTGATCAGCGCGCCGATCACGCGTGAGTCCAGCGGATTGGGATGATAGACCACGCCGACGCCGACGGCCGCGGGTAGACACAGCGTTGCCGTGAACCCGAAAGAGTGGAAGAACGGCAGAATGCCCATCACGCGGTCTTCCGGCTGCAGAAGAAAGACTTGATCGAGCTGCTCCACATTTGAGGCGACATTGTAGTGCGTGAGCATTACGCCCTTGGGTTCGCCGGTCGAGCCGCTGGAGAAAATGATGGTCGCCAGATCGTCGAGTGTTGGCACAGCCTCAGCGCCAGCAAACCGCATCAGGACGCGAGCGGGCAGAAAAACCGATGCGAGCGCAGCGACCAGTCGCTCTGTGAATTTGGGACTTGTGGCGAGATCTTCCAGCAAGATCGGCTCGATCGGCAGATGGACCTGTACGCGTTCGAGAAAGGCGCGTGCGGAGATCAGCGTTTTTAGATCGCACTGCTTCGCGCAGGAAGCCAGCGTCTCGTTCGCTACGGTGTAATTCAGGTTGACGGGAACTTTTCCCATCAGCAGCGCAGCGAGATTCACGAGGGCGCCGGGAATCGACGGCGGAAGAAAAATTCCGACCATGCGTTGCCCGTGCCAATGCTTGCGCAGGCGCCGGGCGAGAAACAGCGTGCGGCCCAGGACCGCGAAGAAATTGAGCCGCGGAGTTTGCCCATCCGCCATCGCAAAGCGGAAGGGATGCCGGCGCGCCGTGTGCACAAACGAATGCGGCAGCGTGCGCATGTCTTTCTTGCGGCGGGCAAACGCCTCAGCGCCGAGGTCCTGCACCGCACGACGCGCTTCAATGGAAGTGGCCGTTGGCGGCAGCGGCTCGCCGAACGTGACGCGCACCGGATACGGAAGATGCCGCGGCACCTTCCAGAGGAAGCGCCCGCCAGCGAAACTGAAAATCGAGCCCCACACGCCGTCGAGGTTCACCGGAATGATTGGCACGTCGACGCCCTTCATGATGCGTTCCATGCCGCGGCGAAACGGCAGCATTTGGCCGATGCGCGTCATCTGTCCTTCCGGGAAGATGCAGAGGAGCTCGCCATTTTGCAGCGCTTGCGTGGCCTCGCGAAGGGAATGAATCATCTCGCGCGGGCCTTGATCCGAAGCAATGGGAATCACGCGCAAGATTTTCGCGAACGGTTTGACCAGCGGATGGTCGTAGGAACCCTTGAACATGAGAAAACGCACGGGTCGATCGAGCGAAGCGATGAGGAATGCCGCGTCTGCCATCGATACGTGATTGGGGACGAGCAGCCCCCCGCCTTTTGTTGGGACGTGCGAGCGTCCCGCAATGTCAAGGCGATAGAGCGTGTGCGTCGCAATCCACAGAAGCAGACGGAGGAGCGAGTCCGGCAGCAGGTACAGCACGTAACCTGTCGCCGCCAGTGTCGTTACCGCGGACCAAAGAAAAATCGCTCCGGGGCTCAGGTGCGCCCAGTGCGCGACAGCGAAATATGCGCCCGAAGCAATGCCTACGCCGACGAAGGAAAGCCAGTTCGCCGCGCCGAGGACTCCGCCCTTGTGCTCTTCCGCGGGGATATGCTGGATGAGCGCGCTGATGGGTACGATGAAGAATCCGCCGGCGAAACCGAGGCCGGCGAGCAGAAGCAACACGGTCAGGAACGAGAGCCCCGGAATGGCAAGGAGAAGTCCGCCGGCCGTGATGCCCAGCGCGCCTAGCGGAATAAGGCCATATTCAATCTGTCCGCCGGATAGAAATCCCGCAGCCAGGCTGCCCATACCGATTCCGATGGCCACAGCGGCCTGTAGGAAGCCTCCGTGCGTGGAGTCCAAATGGAGGACGTCTTGGCCGTACAGAAAAATATTGAACTGCAGCAGCGCGCCAACGAAGAAGAAGTAGGTGTTGCCGACTACGGCGAGCCACAGGACGTTATCGCCGCGGATCAGCTTCAGCGGCGACCAAACGTCGATCAATGAGAAAGCGTTAAACTTTTTCGCGGGGTCTGCGGCGGGAACGCGGCTGATACCAAGGCTGCACAGCAGACCCAGAACCGTAAATGCAAACAGGATCGCTCCAGAATAAATTTGGCGTCCTTTGAACGCGTCGGCCAGCAGAGCGCCGCAGACGCTGCCCGCGATAATGCCCAAGAACGTCCCAAGCTCTAGCACACCGTTGCCCCAGGAAAGTTTTTCCGCGGGCAAGAGCTCGGGAAGCAAACCATACTTGGAGGGTCCGAAGAGCGCACCTTGCGTGCAGACCAGGAAAATCGCGGCCAGCGCCAAAGGAAAATTCGGTCCGGCCAGTGATAGCACCGCCAGCAGCATCACGCCAATCTCAAACACTTTCGTCCACAGCGTTACGCTGCGTTTGCTGAAACGGTCAGCCAGAAACCCGCCAGTCAGAGAAAATAAAATAAAAGGAGCGGCGAAGAGGACTCCAACGAGGAATTCGAGCTGGTCGCGCTGCGCTTTGTCTCTCTCAAGCGCCAGGATAAGGTAAATTGCCAGGAATTTAAGGGCATTTTCGTTGAAAGCGCCCTGGAATTGCGTAGCGATCAGGCTCCAGAAACCTCGCCGCCAGTTCGATTTCATTTCGGGCGTGGCAAGGTTTCCGTCTGCAGACATGCGGCGCACCCAATCTGTAAGTGGAACCGAGAGATACGACGATTTTAGCAGGGCTGCGACATACTCTGCCCCCTGGCGGCAGCGAACTGTGCTGAAAGCGTTTCCCTTCAAACAGCTCTTCGCGCTTCATGACCACCTCGCAGAGTCGCGGTACGATAAGGGCCGCGGCAAGGAGCAGACAATGAGAAACGGTGACGCCAAGCAGAAATCCGTACTGATCACCGGAGCCACGGACGGCCTGGGCAAGGCGCTGGCGCGGTTGCTGGCGGAGCGTGGCTACCGCGTATTTGCCGCGGGCCGCGCGGCGGAGAAACTCGCGCAACTTGATGCACTGGCGCGCGAAAAGAAACTACCGCTCGAAAGCCTAGTTCTGGATGTTTGCAGCGACGATTCCGTGCAGCACGCCGTCAAAGTCGTGCTTGGCAAGGCGAGTGGGATCGATGTGCTGGTCAACAATGCCGGAGTGAATTACACCGCCGCAGTCGAAGACCTCAGCATGGGAGACTGGCGCGCGCAGTTCGAGACGAATTTCTTTGGCGTGCTGCGTGTCACACGCGCTGTCTTGCCGCACATGCGTGAGCGGCGCAGCGGCCGCATCCTGATGATGAGCTCCCTCTCCGGGCTGGTGACCCCGCCCACGCAGGGCGCGTACAG
>DATBYP010000337.1:0-15876 GCA_036513675.1 Candidatus Acidiferrum sp. | reverse complement strand
ATGGTGCGTCGCTGCTTGACCGCCATGAGCCCCTTTTTAATCAGCCCCGCGTGATAGGCCTGCAGGTCTAAGTAATTGGCCACTGCTTCGTTTAGCAGAGAGCTCCGGTCGCTATTCGAGCTGTAAGCGATCGCATCCAATCGTCGATCTTGTCTTGGTCGAGTCGAAAACGGATCTTTCGGGCCTTACTCATGTTCAAAGTAATATCACATATTTATGAGCACCCTGGCATTTAACGATGTGCCGCGCGCACGCGTTTGGCGGGTATTCTGTTTCTATGCGCTACATCTTGGGTTTCGACGGCGGCGGGACAAAGACGGAGTGTGTACTGATGAACTCCGCCGATCAGGTCCTAGCGCGAACGTATGCTGGGCCGTCGAACCCTTCGAGGATCGGAGTAGAAGGCGCGGTGCTTGCCATCGAAGAGAGTGCAAATCTCGCGTTGCGCGACGCGGGACTCGAGCGGAGCGCGATTTCCGCTGTTGGCGCGGGCCTTGCCGGTACGGCCAAAGCCGACATGAGAGACCGGATGAGCTGCGCGTTAGAAAGATGCTTTCCTGGCACGACGATAACCATCCTGACCGATCTCGAAGCGGCGCTGGCGGCTGCGGGTGACGGACCCGCAATCATCCTTGTAGCGGGAACGGGTTCTGCGGCGTTCGGCCGTAATGGCGATGGCGAAATTGTACGGGCTGGAGGGTACGGCCCTTCCTCGAGCGATCAAGGCAGCGCGTACGACATTGGGAGGCGTGCCATTGCCGCCGCGATTCAGCAGCGCACCAACGGATTAGACTCGGTGCTGGGCACGCAAATCCTCGCCCAACTTGGTTGCACGGAGTGGCCGGTGGTGCAGCATCGCGCACAGACCATGCCCGATGAGATTTTCCCGCCGATTTTTCCCGTGGTTGCCTCCGCAGCGGACGTCGGCGAAGCTACAGCGCAAGAACTCCTGCTCCACGCGGCGCAGGAGTTGTCGGCGCTGGTCGCCGACGTTGCGGGCCGGCTGCATCTCACTGAGAGTGAGTTCTTGTTGGCCAAGATCGGAGGCACCATCGGACGCTCGCGGTTTTTCGACGCGCAAATCGATGCCGCGTTGAAGCAAAAGGTGCCCAGCGCGCAAATCGGCAAATTGCGGATTTCTCCCGCGGAGGCCGCGGCGCTGGTCGCCAAGGAATCGCATGCCGGCTAACGAATCCAATCGCGAACGCGCGCGCGCGGCGACCGGAGAAGAGCTCGCCGCACTGTTGCACCATCACGCGCCGGATGTGCTCCTGGCCTTGCTCGATAATCCTGCGCTCGACGAGACACAGCTCTGTTTGCTGCTGGATCGAAAGGATCTCCCAGCCGAAATTCTAGAGGAAGTGGCTCGGCGTAAGCCTCTGTTGAAGAATTACCGCGTGAAGCGCGCCCTGGCTTTTCACCCGCGCACACCAAGACTGGCGAGTCTGCGGCTGATCCGTGAACTTTACCTGATGGATTTGGTACAGCTCACGCTTCTGCCGGGAACCCCTGCGGAACTTAAGCGCATTGCCGAAGAGCAACTGGTTGCGCGGCTTCCGCAATTGCCACTCGGCCAAAAGATCACGATGGCGCGCCGGGGCACCGCGCGTGTTGCCGGCGCGCTGCTTGCAGAAGGTCATACCCAAGTGCTCGCAATCGCCTTAGATAATCCAGGTCTTACGGAAGCGCAGGTCTTGAAGGCGCTCTCGCGCGAGAGTCTTCCTGTCGGCGTTGTGAAAGCCGTAGCGCAGCATCGTAAATGGTCGCGCACGTACAACGTCCGGCTTGCGCTCGTGCGTCATCCTAGCTCGACGCTCTCGATAATACTCGCGTATCTGCCTGAGCTCACCGTTTCCGATTTGCGGGAGCTTGCCGCTCCCGGGATCGTCTCCGAAAGTCTCCGCAGATACCTGCTGGCGGAGATTCAGCAACGAATTCGCAGGGGTGAAAAATCAGCGAAAATCCTCGACACGGGCGAGCCCGGCGCGCCTAATTCCGATTGAATTCAGGTCGGCTCAAGCTTTCGATGGCACGCCTTTCATGCGTGCGTCACAGAAATAGTGTTAGGTTTGCGAGAGCACGACAGGATGCTCCAGGATTCGTGTGTACAAAAGGAGCGGCGGGCATCGGTGCCTCATGGAGACGGCGATAAATCTTGAGCCGCAGGGTGAGATCCTTGGCAGGGGGTTCGTTCAAGTCGATGAGGTTAGCTGAGAATCCGCCGCGGCATTTGGAGCGCCGCTGGGCGACGCGTTATTCCTTTCGCGCCGAGTTGGAAATTGAGTGGGGCTCCGCGGTTTTGCGGGGAAAAACCCGGGACATCAGTGCAAACGGGATATTCATCGAGTCTGCGGATACCCTCTGGGTCGGGGCCGGCTTCACCGCGCGTCTGGCGCTTGCGCGGCCCGTGCAGTTGGATTGCGCAGTGAAACGCGTCGAGCCTGGCCGCGGCATGGCTGTCACCGTTACCGCGCCGGGAGAGCAGCACCATCAGCGTTATCAGGATCTGATTGCCTCGCTTACTCGCTCCCAGTCTTAATCGCGTCTGCGGGGCGCACTCCTCGTTCTATACTAAACAGGATGTCGCTTGCTGGGGTTGTCCACGGGACGTGGCCGCCGTTTGGGTCATTTATTGCGGTTCCTTCATGACGCGATGCCTTGATTGCGGCTCAGAGCGCAGCACGGATCAATGCCCTTCGTGCGGTCTGACCACGGCCGCCGCGGAATTGATGTTCCGCCGTCGGCTCATGCGGCAGACAGGAATTTTCCTGCTGGGTTCGCTGGCGTTTCCGTATATCAGCCAGATTTATCCTCCGCTGGATTTGGACCTGATCCTGGTGTTTTTCGGACTGATTTTTTTTGGCGCGCTCACATTGGCCGTTATTTTGGAGCGGCGGGCGCGCAATCATCAGGAAATCGAGCTGCTGAAGCGCGTCTACAATGGATTTATTCCGCTGCCGTGGATTTTGGCGGGCACGCTTTTCATCAACGGGCGGCTCGATTCGCAGAAAAATGTCGTTTACTACCCAAGTGTAGTTGTGGGCCGCTTCAACATGAAAGGAATTGTGAAGGGGAGCAGGCGATTGGTGGTACGTTCCTGGCGCGAAGGACAGCGCGTCGAGCGTCTTGCGGTAGACATGGACGATTTCGATCGCTTTCACGAAGGTGACGCAATTGTCGTTGGAGTCGGGCCAGGGGCGTTGGGGATTCCGTGGTATTACGGCGTGTACCGCCGCCGCTGAAGACAGCGACGAAACATCAATATGCCGGCTCGCGGTTGCGCAGTAGCGGTATCTGAATGTCCAGATAGCTGCCGCTTTTGCCGAACCGGAATCGGACGCGCTGTACGGGGCCTACGTCTCGGATTTTCCAATCGGACGTTTCAACCGGTTGATCGGGAATATCGGAAGGCGACCACTCGACGTTTTCTCCTTTAGGCTTCACCTTTGCGGGGTCGACTTCGTAGACCTCTTGCTCCTTCACATCTACGAGCATGTAGCGCTTCCAGAGGCGCACTAGAAGTACGCCGCGCTTTTCACCGTGATAGATATTCCATGATGCGGGCGCGTCGTCGTTAAAGCGCACGATCGCGAATTGAACTGGCTTCCAGACAGCTTTCTCCGCGCTATAGAGCGAAGGCGCCGCAAGGGTTGAAGCCAGGGCTACCAACGGGAGGAAGTTTGCGAGGCGCATGTGGATTTAGAGTAGGTGTCCGGTTTTGGCCGGTCTTAAATTTGCGGCCGCTAATTTCTTACTTCGCCAAAAGCTTTGTCTAGGAGGCGAACGCCTTCATCGACATCGGCTTTGGAAATGTTGAGCATGGGTGAGAGGCGAAGAACGTTGCCGAACAGCCCGCCCTTGCCAATGAGCAGGCCGTTGTCACGGGCGCGCTCCATTACTTGAGCTGTCGCTTCCGGCGCAGGCTCTTTCGTTTTGCGGTCTTTGACTAGCTCAAGAGCTTGCATCAATCCCATACCGCGAACTTCGCCGATAAGCGCGTACTTCGCATGCAGCTCTTCGAGCTTTCCGCGGAAATAAGAGCCTACGCTGTGCGCGTTTTCGAGCAGATTCTCTTCTTCGATGAAGTCGATCGTAGCTTTCGCGGCGACACTCGTAACCGGGTTACCTCCAAAAGTGGAAATGTTCAATCCCTGAAAGCTCGAAGCAATCTCCGGTGTGGTGACCGTCAAGCCGATCGGCACACCATTGCCCAAGCCTTTCGCGCTGGTCAAAATGTCAGGAGTCACTTCCCACTGCTCGATACCGAACCACTTCTTGCCCGTGCGGCCCCAGCCGGTCTGCACCTCATCGGATATGAAAAGGCCACCGTACTTCTTCACGATTTTGAAAACGATCTTGAAATATTCCTTGGGAGGCGTAATAAAGCCGCCGACGCCCTGGATCGGCTCGGCGATAAAGGCGGCGATGCTTCCGCTGGTCCCGGTCTGGATAAGATTTTCGACGTCGTTCGCGCAAGCCACTTCGCAGGACGGATAGGTCAAGTGCAAAGGGCAGCGGTAGCAATAGGCGTTCACCGCGTGCGAGATGCCAACGCTAATCACGCCGCTCTTGCGATAGGGCGCGTGTGCAGTCACAGCTTTGGCGATCGCGGAGCTGCCGGCATACGCATGGCGCAGCGCCACGACGTCATAGCTGCCGGTGGCCATTCGCGCAATCAGGATCGCGGCTTCATCGGCCTCTGTTCCGGAGCTGGTGAAGAAACTCTGTTGCAAATTACCGGGTGTAATTTGTGCAATTTTCTCTGCTAACGCGACGATGTGTTCGTTGGGATATAGCGTGGAGGTGTGCTGCAAGCGGTTGACCTGCGCGTTGATCTTGCTCGTGACCTTGGGATTGCAGTGGCCGACTGAGACAGTCAAGATTCCGCCGAAAAAATCCAAGTACTTGCGGCCTTCGAGGTCCCAGAGGTATTGCATTTCGCCGCGATCCGCCACCAGCGGCCGTTGATAGTAATTCGTCACTGACGGCCAGAGATATTTCTTGTGCTTAGCAACTACCTCGTCGCTGCGCGTCGTAGCCGGCATTGGTGTCGCAGGAGTCGTCACGGTTTGATCCTCGCTAGCTCGGTAGGATGCACCGAGTTTAGCGGAAAGAGGTCGCGGCCGTCGAATGCCATTGTGGCCTGCAAAGCTGTACCAGCCGTTGCGGATGAATCGCGCGCAGGTTATCCTCCTGCACTTCGAGGAGGTGACAGGGATGCAGTCTCGCGCATGCAAAGTTCTGGTGGCCGGAGTGCTTGCGGTATTGGCCGTAGCGATTCCGGCGTCGGGGCAACAATACGACCCGAAATTCTTCTCAGAGATGCGCTGGCGCTGCATCGGCCCATTCCGCGGCGGCCGCACGGTGGCCATCACTGGCGTGCCACACCAAGCTAATATTTTTTACATGGCCGCTGTGAACGGCGGTGTGTGGAAGACGACGGACTTTGGTCACACCTGGGAGCCAATTTTCGACGAACAGGGCACCGGTTCCGTTGGTGCCATCGCCATCGCCCCTTCCGATCCAAACATAGTTTACGTCGGTAGCGGCGAGGGCTTGCAGCGACCCGACCTCGCTACCGGCGACGGCGTTTACAAGTCGATGGATGCCGGGAAGACGTGGACACAGCTCGGGCTTCGAGACGCGCAGCAAGTTACGGCGATTATCGTCGACCCCAAAGATCCGAGCCGGCTTTTCGTCGCAGTAGAAGGCCACCCTTACGGGCCGAATGCCGAGCGCGGCGTGTTTCGCTCGACGGATGGCGGACAATCCTTTCAGAAGGTTTTGTACAAGGATGAAAATGTAGGCGCCGCCGACCTTGCGTTTGATCCCAGCGATCCGCAAACGATCTATACGACATTGTGGGCCGCGCGCGTCGCTCCATGGGAAATCCGCAGCGGAGAATCGTTTGTTGCGCCAGGTAGCGGACTTTACAAATCAACTGACGGAGGTAGCACTTGGCGCCAATTAACGAAAGGTCTTCCATCTTCGGACGACGGCGGCCTTGGGCGCATCGGCATAGCGGTCGCGCCGAATCAATCGCATCGCGTGTACGCCACCGTGGAAGCAAAGAAGGGAGCGGGAGTATACCGGTCCGATGACGCCGGAGAATCCTGGAACTTCGTTAACGGCGATCGCCGTATCGGTGGCCGCGGCCCCGGCGCGATGGGCATCGCCGTGTCGCCCGACAACCCGGATTTGATTTACGTAGCGAACACGACCACCTGGAAATCCAGCGACGCCGGAAAAACGTTTGTCGGTTTCCGAGGCGCCCCTGGCGGTGACGATTATCAGCGCATTTGGATTAGCAGCGAGCATCCGCAAACGATCGCGCTCTCGAGCGATCAGGGCGCAGTGATCACCGTGAATGGCGGAGCTTCGTGGAGCACCTGGTACAACCAGCCCACCGCGCAGTTCTATCACGTGACCACGGACAATCGGTTTCCGTACTGGGTGTACGGCGCACAGCAGGAAAGCGGCTCCGCCGCGACTCTCAGCCGCAGTGACTATGGCGAAATCACATTTCGCGAGTGGCACCCGGTCGGCGTGTTCGAGTATGGCTACATCGCCGTCGATCCGCTCGACTCAAATCTTGTCTACGGCGCCCGGCTCACGCGCACAAACCAAGCCCTGGGCGAAGTCGCCGACGTGACTCCCGAGCCCGTCCGCCGCGGCGAGTATCGATACGACCGCACGCTGCCAGTGGTGTTTTCGCCCGTTGATCCGAAGGCGCTGTATTTCGCGGCCAGCGCCCTCTTCAAATCCACGGACGGCGGAAATAGCTGGAAAGTGATCAGCCCCGATCTTGCGCGGCCTTCCTACGACACGCCGCCAAATCTCGGCATCTTTGCCGCTTACGACCCGGAGAAAGGCAAGCACCGAGGCGTGATTTATGCCGTGGCGCCGTCGTTCAAGGACGCGAATACAATTTGGGCCGGCACCGATGACGGGCTGATTTACATCACGCAGGACGCCGGAAAATCCTGGCAAAACGTCACGCCACCCGAACTCAAGCCCTGGAGCAAGGTTTCCATTATCGAAGCGTCGCATTTTGACGCCGGCACCGCGTACGCCGCCATCAACAGCTTTCGCCTGGACGATCTGCGCGCGCATATCTATCGCACGCGCGACTTCGGCGAATCCTGGACGGAAATTACCAGTGGCATTCCTGCCGGTGGAGCGAGCAACGTTGTGCGCGAAGATCCCGTCCGCAAAGGTCTGCTCTTTGCCGGGACCGAAGGTGCCGTCTTTGTTTCCTTCGACGACGGCGACCACTGGCAGGCGCTGCAGCTCAACCTGCCTCACACCTCGATGCGCGATCTAACTATTCATGGCGACGACCTCATCCTCGGCACGCACGGGCGCTCGTTCTGGATTCTCGACGACATCACTCCGTTGCGGCAGATGAGCACGGAGATCGCGAAAGCTCCGGTCACCTTGTACAAGCCGCAAGAGGCGATTCGTTTTCGCTGGAACCGCAATACGGACACGCCGCTTCCGCCGGATATTCCTGCCGGAAAGAATCCTCCTGACGGCGCAATTGTTGATTACTACCTGTCTGCCGCCTCCGGCAAACCCATTACGCTGGAAATTCTCGATGCCGGGAATCGTCTGGTCCGACATTACTCCAGCGCTGACAAACCGGAGGCGCTCGAGAAAATCGCCGCGTCCAATCCAATTCCCATGTACTGGGTGCGTCCGCAGGAAATTCTGTCCGCCGAAGCTGGCATGCATCGCTTCGTTTGGGACATGCACTACGTGCCACCCGACGCACTCAATCGCGAGTTCCCCATCTCCGCCATCGTGCACGATACTGCGCAGGTGCCACTAGGCGCATGGGCGTTGCCGGGAAAATACACCATCAAGCTAACCATCGACGGCAAGGCTTACTCTCAGCCTCTCACCGTTCTCATGGACCCGCGCATCAAGGCGTCGGAAGCCGACCTGCGGAAACAATTTGAGGTGGAAGACGGCATCGTCAAAGGCATGAACGAAACTTACAAAGCTCTTCAGCAAGTTCGCTCCTTGCGGCCTCAAGTCATAGATCGCGCCGGAAAAGTAAAAGGTGCTATCGCTGACTCGCTGAATGCGCTCGATAAGCAAGCTGCGGAACTGGAAGGCACGTCGCAAGGCGCTTTCTTTGGCGTTCCCCCCAGCGGCAAGCAACCAGAGAATCTCTCCACACTCAACCAGCATTTCGGCCAGCTTCTGAATGTGGTCGACAGCGCAGACGCCGCGCCCACCACGCAAGCTTCCTTTGTTTATCTGGAACTGGAAGAGGCCCTCGGAAAGCTACTCGCCCAGTGGAAGAAAGTGCGCGAATCAGACCTGCTTTCGATCAACGCCTCGTTGAAGAAGGCCCACATAGAGGAACTTGATCCAAACAAAGGGTCGACGGCAGCCCCAGCCGCAGATTCAGACCAAGACGACGAGCCGTGAGCCATTTTGATGAAGGGAAGTAGGAGGTACCCTTAGTTAACCCGCCTAGCCTCGGCTACTTAGACGCGGTGGCGCCTTGCAACTGTGCAAGAGCTGCCAGCACCTCTTCGCTGTGCTTGTCCGGCTTCACTTCGAGCCACATCTTTTGCACTTTGCCTTGCGGATCAATCAAGAAAGTGTGCCGCGCGGACAACTTTGCGTCGTTGTGGGTCATCACGGAATCATACTGAGTGGAAACTTCTTGCTTCGTATCCGCCAGGAGTTTGAAGCTGAGCCCTTCCTTCGTGCAAAACTTCTGGTGCGAGTCTTCATCCTGCGCGCTGACGCCGACAATCACCGCATTCTTCTGCTCATATTGCGCCAGGTCGCGCTGGAAATTGTGGGCTTCGATCGTGCATCCGGTGGTGAAATCCTTCGGATAAAAATATAGCACCACCCACTTGCCCTTGAAGTCGTGCAAGCTAACCGGCTTGTTCTCCTGCGAATTCAGCGTGAAGTCGGGCGCTGCTGCTCCCACCGCTGGCGCACCACTTGCGCCCGAAGAAAAACCAATCGCTGACGCAATTGCGAGAACAGCGATGACAACGAACGCTATTGAAAGAAGCTTCATTTTCCACCTCATTTTTCCTTGCACGATTCATCTCAAATGATAGTGCGATGCTCCTTGAAACGCCAGCTTCCGCAGGCAGGTGACAATCATTTTACTTTGGCTGGGTAAAGAGCCCGAACCCGATGCGCACCTGAATGGTGTTGATACCCGGATTCGGCGTGGCCAGGCCAGCATTGGAAATATGCATGAAGCGCACGTCCGCGCTCCAGTTGTATTTGCTGCGCAGGAAATGTAGTCCCACTGCGCCCGAAGTCGTAAAGTTCACGCGCGATGTTCCCGGCGGCACCTGCGTGTTGCTGAACAGTGTGCCCCCTGCAAGTTCTGCGTAGGGCCTCACCGCACGCCGACCGGCAAAATTCCATTTCAGTGCAAACGGATTCAAACCAAATCCGTAAGCCGTGCCGCTGCGCTGCGTCGACAAAAATACGGGGACAACGTCAATCGCATATTCAAATCGTCCGCGTAAAGGACCGGGCCCGATGGTGTCGGTCAGCACCCATCCGTACCGCGCCCCCAAATTCCACACGCCCGTATCGGACGTGCCCCCATTCAGTCCACGCCCGCCGCCGGTCCACACTTGCAACTCATGCTCCCCGGGTTCGGGCCCGGACTGCGCCTTGGCTGCGGAGAGAGCCAGTCCGTTGCAAAGGCCGACTGCCAGTAGTATCCGGCAAAGTGTCTTCACGGAATTTCCTGGATGCGGAAACCTGCACACTATACTCTGCGACGCTCCGATAACATAGAGCACCGCAGCGCACTCGGTCACTTCAAATACGTTCTTACGATCTGAATCACGTCGTCCGCGGCTTCGGCGGAAGACTTCGAATTGCGCGGCATGTGATTGAGAATGTGATCTTCCATCAATTCGGCCATGAGGCTGTTGATCGCGCCGCGCGCCGCGGATAGGCGCTGCAGGACGTCAGCGCAGGCTTCGTCCTGATTCAGGGCGCGCAGTACTCCCTCGAGTTGGCCAACGACTTTCTTCGTGCGGTTTACCAAATCCAATTTTTCTCGCGAAGTATGGGACATTTTTATTGACTACCCTATGGGGGTATGGTATCAAGGTTTCGGCCGAGAACCAAGGCCGTATAAGCAAGAAGGAGCACACGGACGTGGCAATTCAAGAACCAGAACCTCCGGGTAGTACGAGCCTCCCGGACTTCCGCGAAGTGCGAGACTAGGATCAGGCTGTTTTAACCCTTCCTCTTGCTCGCTCCGACGGGAAAACGAAAACCCGAGCGAGTGGGAATCTTTCAGCTCTCGACAAGATCTCCACCCGGAAAAAATAGAGTATCGCGAAGGTCTCCTGGCTTCCCGTGTGAGCGAGTGTGTCTTCGCGAGGGGAGGGAACATGTTCAGGACCGAAAATACTTCACAGGGTTTGGCTACCAGACAAGCGTTGTACTGCGTCTGGATTCCTGCCAACGGAACTCCCGGCGCGCCGCTAGTTTCTGTTTGGATGGATTCGATGATGCGCGTGTTCGAATGCCAAGTGGAAGAGGCGAAGGAGACGTCGGCGGCCAGCGTCGGTCTCGGCTTGGCGGAAGAAAAGTCCGAAAACAGCGCGGTCGTTGACGGTCAGCGGTATTAAACATAGTATATGGTGGACATTCAATGCAGTTAATATGGTATGGGGACGGAAGTGGGCCGGTACGGCAGTTTACATTGTTCATCGCCCGGCAATCCTTCGCGGTTACTTTGAGTTACTAGTCGGACGGAGCGGAACCCAACTCGCGTGAGCTACGGACAGGAATAGAGAGAATAATGCAGCGCTGTTGGTCGCAAATCCGTTTCTGTTTGTTGGTGTCTCTTGCGGCGTTGTTTTGGCCGGCGGGTGGACTGGCCCTGGCGGCGCGGCAGACGCCTGCGCAGGCTCCCACCAGTGCTCCCGAAAGATCCGATGATCCCGACCCGGTTCTCGTGATGCTTCCGCATCCGGACACCGATCGGCTGTGGATTTCGGGTCAGGCCAACTTCATTTCGCAGTGGCATCCCGCATTCCATTCCCCCTACCAGGGCCCAAACAGCCTCTCTCCGCAAGCGCAGGACGCCACTTCGCGTGTCCTCACTCTTTACACCGGCTTGCGGCTCACCAATACGGCCGAGCTCTTGTGCGATGTCCAAGAAGCTGGAGGGCACGGAATCGGAGAGGCGCTTGGACTTGGCGGGTTTACTAATCTGGACGTCGTGCGAAATCCCAGCCTAAGTAAAACGCCTTACATCGCGCGACTCATGTGGCATCAGGTCATCCCGCTGAGTGATAAGAGAATTCCCGCTCAGCGCACACCATTTTCGCTATTCAGCCAACTTCCGGAACGGCGTTTGGAAATTCGCTTCGGCAAATTCACATTGGGCGATTTTTTTGACCTCAATACATACGGAGCGGACAGCAACTTCCAGTTCATGAACTGGACCGTGGACAACAATGGTGCCTACGATTACGCGGCGGATACCCGCGGGTTTACTTTCGCAGCGATGGCGGAATACCACGACCGGCATTGGGCTGTTCGCTTCGCCGAAGGCCTGATGCCCAAAGTGGCGAATGGAATCCACCTCGATGCCGATTTGAGCCGCGCTCACGCAGAAAATGTGGAAATTGAATTGCGGCGGACGGTTGTTCGGCACCGAGAAGGCGCCTTGCGGCTGCTAGCCTACGTCAATCACGCGAACATGGGGAGTTACCGCGAAGCCGTGAATAATTTCCGCGCCGGGCTCACCCCGGTTCCGGATATCACGGCGCATCCTCTGCAAACAACTGTTAAGTATGGCTTTGGGATGAACTTCGAGCAGCCGCTGAATAACTGGCTAGGACTATTTGGCCGCTGGGGCTGGAATGAAGGCCGCCACGAATCCTATGTTTATACGGAAGTCGACGCCACAGTGGAGGTGGGCCTTGGCGCTTCCGGCATGCCGTGGAACAGGAAGTACGATCATGTCGGGCTGGCCTTCGTCTCGAACGGAATTTCCCGCGACCACCAGCAATATTTCGCGCTTGGCGGCCTTGGTTTTATTCTTGGGGATGGCCGCCTTACCTACGGACGCGAAAATATCGTCGAAACTTATTATACGCTGCACGCCTGGCGCGGCGTTTACCCGTCCTTCGGTTTTCAGTACGTAGCCAATCCGGGGTACAATCGCGACCGCGGCCCCGTCCTGGTGCCGTCGTTACGCTTGCACTTGGAGTTCTAAGCGCATGAATAATGTCTTGGTTCGCTTGCTTGCCACGCTGTCGCTTTCTGCGGCCGTATGCGCGCAAAGTGCGCCGCCGCCCAAATCCGTTGCGGAGCGCCTCGGCTATCCCGCGAATGCGCGCTTGCTGGTGATTCACGCCGACGATTTCGGCATGGCGCACTCCGTAAACCGCGCCATTGAAGAAGCGCTCGAGCAGCACTGGGTAACCTCCGCGAGCATTCTGGTGCCCTGCCCGTGGTTTCCGGAGGTTGCGCGCTGGGTCAAAGCGCATCCCGATGCCGATCTCGGCGTCCATCTGGCCCTCAATTCAGAATGGACGGCCCTTCGCTGGGGACCGGTTTCGCCCCAGCCCAGGAGTTCCAGCCTGCTCGATTCCGACGGTTACCTGCCGCTCACGACGGAATATGTCGCGAGCCACGCCAAAGTCAGCGACGTAGAAACCGAAACGCATGCGCAGGTCGACAAAGCCAAAGCCGCGGGCATCCATCTGACCCATCTCGATACGCACATGGGCGCCATCGTCACCACGCCCGATTTGCTCAAGGCTTATGTCGGCTTAGGCCGAGCTTACAAGTTGCCCTTGCTGCTCGATAGTCGAGCAGAAGCGCTCGCGCCGGGCTCCGTGCTGCTGAACGAACTCTTGGAAATGAGGCCGGGAACTCCAAAATCGGAGTGGCTCGAAGCCTACAAAAAAATGCTCGCGCCCCTTCCTCCCGGCTCCTATCAGCTAATCGTCCATCTCGCATACAACGACGATGAGATGCAAGGCGCCACCGCCGACCATCCTGATTGGGGCGCCGAATGGCGCCAAAACGATCTGGACCTGGTGCGCGGCCCGGAGTTCCAGAAATTCCTCAAGGAACAGGGTTTCATCCTAGTCGCGTGGAGAGATCTCGCTAAGGCGCTTCCCTTACAATGAAGTGGACCCAGCGAGAGCTCAACCGTTCTCGTTTCCCCCGCATTGGGCGTGATTCGCCCGAAATACGCTGGGCTGTTTCCGGTCACCCCCGCAACAAGGCGACCGGAAACTTGATACGCCACCATTTCGGGCGAACTCCTCATCCTCCGCCGTAAGAGTCCGCTGCGGAGTCGCTGTCCGCCCCACCAATCATTGGACAGCTAGCGAACTCCTTCCAGGACTCCCTGCCCTTTAGAAGCCCGTTGCCATTCTTCAGCTTTAGCAGGAACACTCGCTGGACTTGACTGCTGCCTTGTTTCTCCGTCCGGCCAGTCAAGCAAACGTAAATTCCAGATTTGTTTTCTTCCAGTATGTTGACGGTAATTTGCGAACGTCCCTGCGGGGACTCGACGAGTGCTTCTTTTTCGTCGAGCTTCCGCGTGACATAGCCATAATCGCCGAAGGTCTTTTTCCCCTTTTCTTGCTTCGGCCAGATCGCAGGCGGTATCGACGTTACGTCCAGTTTCTCGACCACAAATTCGGCTATCTTTTCCTTTGGGTAAGCCTTGTCACTCTTCGCCACGGCCAGTGGCATGCACACCAGCAAAAACAGTCCAGACATTACTTTCATTTTCGCTCCTCTTGTTTCCAACCGGTACAACGAAGCTCAGTGTCACGCAGATGCTGTACATCCTTCTCAAGGCGCTGGTCGTTCATTCTTTGCCGGTCTTCCTCATTGATTGTGATCGACCATTTCGATTCAGCTCGATGCTGAAGCGCAAACAAATAGACTCTCCAGACACGAAAATATTCCATGCTGTTTTTTTTGCTCGGAAGAGGAATAAATCAGCAGGAAGTTTAGTCACTGCCATTAGACGGAAGTGAAGTGTCTTTAGCGGAGTAAGTGGAGCCTTTGTCTTTAGACGTGCGCCGCCACCGTCGAATGCAGAAATGAAAGGAAACCTCTGATGTCAAAAATCTTGATTGTGTTCGCACTACTCTGTGCTGGTCTTTCGGTACTGGCGGGCGGCTCTTATGGTGGTACTTCGTCTATTGACGAGCATCAAGATGCACGCGATTCGTCTGCTCAGCCGGTGAACCCGGTTGTTCAATGGAATAGAACACTTCTCATGATTGTTCGCACTCCTAAGGCGCAGCTGGCAACCATCCACCCTACCCGCAGCTTCGCGATCATGCACGCCGCAATCTACGATGCGGTGAACGCCATCGACAGGACCCATAAACCTTATTTGGTTCGCCTCACGGGAGTATCGCGTTTTGCTTCTCAGGACGCGGCGGCCGATGCAGCAGCACACGCCGTACTCGCAACGTTATATCCGAATTTCCAAACAACGCTTGACGCGCAACTTCAGCAGTTGCTGGCACAGATTCCAGATGGGGCAGATAAGGCGGAGGGCATCCGTATCGGTCAAACTGTCGCGGATCGCATTTTGGCTCTGCGAAGCGACGACGGATCGGCTAATGCGCCAATTCCTTTCGTTTTCGGAACTGCTCCGGGGGATTTCCAGTCGGCGCCACCGAACTTCCCCAAGCAGCCTCAATTCACAAACTGGTCCCATGTCACCCCTTTTGCCCTGGAGCGCGCGAATCAGTTTCGCCCCGGGCCCCCTCCCGCGCTGACCAGCGATACCTACAGCGATGTCTTCAATGAAGTGAAATCACTGGGAATTGCCGCAAGCATCACCGCAACTCCTGACCAGGCGCTGACAGGTCGCTTTTGGAATGGAGCAATTCAGAACTACTGGAACGAGATCGCCCAGACGGCCGCGGTGGCGCACACCCTGACGACGGCACAGAACGCCCGCCTCTTCGCGCTGCTAAATCTGACATTTGCAGATGGCGTCATCGCTTTCTACGACGCGAAATACACATATAACTTCTGGCGACCGGTAACCGCCATCCGGGAGGCGGCCACGGACGGCAACCCCAAAACGCTGCCCGATCCGAATTGGCTTCCGGAGGTTGGCAACACGACACCGGATCCCGCCTATCCGGGCGCACACGCTGTTATCAGCGCTAGTGGGGCTTCCGTGCTGATTTCTTTCTTCAGAAGAAATCATTTCGACTTCAGCGTTACTTCTGAAGTCTTGCCCGGAGTAGACCGCTCGTTCACGAGCTTTTCGGCTGCAGCTGAAGAGGCGACGCTAAGCCGGATTTTCGCCGGCGTGCATTTCCGCTCCGACCTCACCGCCGGCAAACGGCTGGGCCGTCAGGTCGCGGATTTCGTCGTCGATAACTTTTTCACCCCCGCTCAAGGAGGAGACGATTCCGACGACGACAGATGATCCAAGGGCGCTAGCAATGCGCCAGCTCAACCGCGGTGCGTCTGGAACGCAGGCGCACCGAAATGGCTGTAAGTAATTGATAAAACGGACGTTAATATGGTGGAGGCGGGGGGAGTCGAACCCCCGTCCGAAAAGCGCTGCGACACGAAGCCTACATGCTTAGCTCAATTCCGTTTGTTTCGCCCGCCGCGCTCAGAATGAGCAAGAAACGCAGCCGGCTAGTCCGATGGTTCTCGCCCGAGTCTTACGGACCGAAAGACTCAGGCCAGCTCACTGTGTGACGCTTCTTGCCGGGCCCATGAGCGAAGCCCGGGGAAGCGTGCGCTTAATTAATTAAGCAGCAAGTGCCAAGTTGTTGTTGGCAGTTCTAGTTTCCACCAAGTTACGGGCAGGTGGGTCCCGGCATGCCTTCGGGCCGCGACAGCTTCCGT
>DATBYP010000336.1:0-7773 GCA_036513675.1 Candidatus Acidiferrum sp. | reverse complement strand
ACCGATCATCTCGCCTCTGACGTCCACAAGCGCGCCGCCTGAGTTCCCAGGATTGATAGCCGCATCGGTTTGAATGAAGTCTTGTACCGCCTCGATGTTTCCTTGTGAGCGTCCGAGCGCGCTCACCGTGCCTCGCGTGACAGTGAAGTTCAATCCGAAAGGATTGCCGAATGCCATCACCGTATCGCCCACGTGCAGATTATTGGACTCACCCAGCGGTATGGCGGCAAGGCTTCGCGCATCGATTTTCAAGACAGCGATATCGATGTCCGGGTCCGAGCCGACGAGCTTTGCCTTGAAGATGCGCTTATCACTCAGCATGACCTGCACGGTAGTCGCGCGGTCGATCACATGATGGTTCGTGACGATATACCCTGCAGGGTCAAAGACAACGCCGGTTCCCAGCGCGTGCAGGCGTTGCTCGCGCGGCACCTGTGGAAACAGGTCGCCGAAGAATTGCCTAAGCGTTGGATCCATGAACAACGGGGATTGCTCGGCTTTCACGACCTGCTCGGTGCGTATGTATACGATCGAAGGCGTCGTTGCCTGAATGACGCGCTCAAACCCTTTGTTCTCTCTTTCCAATAGGTCAATGTCTGGCCCATCAAGTCCGGGGCGCGCTGCCATAACAAATTGGCTGTCATGGTGATGCGAGATGTACATACTCCCCACGATGGTGATCGCCACAAGCCCCAACAGTGCCAGGCGCAAGGCTGACACCCTCGCTCTACTCGAAAATGGTTCTGTCATGCGCCACATGAGCTTCTCCTTCTGGATTTTCGTCTCACCTGCCGAGATTCCTCACCATCCCGTTGCGTGTGCTGTGGCGATAGTCGGCATCGCACCTGGCGCACAGCAACGAGCGGAACGGGTGAGAGCTCTAATGAGTCAAGAGGCCGCAGCTCCTCTTGCCTTTTCCGGGTTGGTTACCTCAATTTGCCTGGGCAGAGCCGATTCGCGGAGCGGCGCTTTAATCTCCAGCACGCCGTTGTTGTACTCCGCCGTCAGTCTTTGGAGGTCTACTCCTTCTGGCAGAGCAATAGTGCGATGGAGTCGCCTTCGGGAAAATTCCTGGTTCAGATAAATCGTGTCTTCACTTTGTTGGCTGTTTTGGGGCAGCCCGCTCACCGTCAGATTGTTACCTTGCAGGCTGACCTGCAGATCGCTTCGATCCACACCAGGGAGGGCGACGCTAAGGCGATACTCCTTCTTCTGCTTGTCTACCCAGGCTTCGATGGGTGGCACGGCGATGAGCACTCGCTCGGAATTGTTATCTGCGCTTTCTCTACGAATCGCATTGTCCATTGCGCTCCTCCGGGATTTTCTAAGATTTTGTGTTGGACCTTAACGTCCTGCAGCTCAACGCCTTGGCCACGACGCAGGCCACAATTTGCTGCGTGTTTTGGTCAAAAATGACGTACTCCCCTGGCGCTGTCTTTCCAAAATTGTTGATGCGGCTTTTCGCTGCCTCCACGTTTTGCACTGCTTCTACCCAGATTAGGCTGCCGTCATCCCGCTTTCTCATCACATCGATTAGATCGATCTGCATAGTTCCTCTTCTCGGGCCCCTGGCCCGCGGTTGGGGTGTTGAAAGACTTTCTTGGGATTGCTTTTAGGCAGCAGCGGCCGCTGCCGTGCTTACTACAATTCGGTTGTCCACATTCCGGACCCCGGGTGCTCGCCACGCTGCGCGTTCTGCTTCTTCCCGCTCGAACCACGAGCGCACAGTGCCCTTTAGAATTACTTTGTCGCCCTCGACTTCCACAGTGATGCGGTTCGCGTCCACCTCTGCGCTGCGTTTCAGCGCCTCTTCGATCGCCAACTTCACTTCGGCGGTGCTCGGCCGCTCCTTCACCACAATGTGGTTGATTACTCCCTTTATCCCCACGAGGTTGCGTATTGCTTCTTCAGCCGCGTTCTTTTGAAACTGCCACTCCACCTCTCCTTCCAGCGTTACCCAGCCCTTCGATACTTTGACCTTGATGCGGTCCTTCGGAACTGTGATCGTCCATTCCAACCTGTTCACCACAACGCGAGCGATG
Source organism: Candidatus Acidiferrum sp. (assembly GCA_036513675.1). Classification (GTDB taxonomy): domain Bacteria; phylum Acidobacteriota; class Terriglobia; order Acidiferrales; family UBA7541; genus Acidiferrum. Next base: position 5,731 of record DATBYP010000336.1, on the reverse strand, counting down.
TCCTCGTCGGTGCGTTCGCTGGAAATGGGTAAGCGGATTTCGAGCTCGTTCACGACTGCTTTGACTCCGGATACCCGCGCCGCCGCCTCTTCCGCGGCAATTTTTTCCCAATAGCTGTTGACGCGCCCAGTGAGCGTCACGATTCCGTCCTTAACGGCTACGCCGATTTCTGCTGCGTTTACGCTAGGTTCATAATTCAACTCTGCTTCCACGTTCTTTCGTAACTCCCAGTCGCTCATATGCGTCAGTTTTCCTTTCCAAACGCGTCGCCCTCATTTTGGTCGAGCTAACCGGCTGGCCTGAGACACTGCGCCTGCTCCACGACCCTGGCGACAAAGCACGAGACTCCCGAAGCGAATCGAGTGTGCAGCTTTGGGCCCAGTGCAGAGCGGATTCTTAAGCTGCCTTAGGAGCGCACGCATGCTCATCTCTGTTAACGAGTTACGAGAAACGTTTCGCTTGCACGAAAGATCCACGCGGAATTCCAGTCTGCGTTCGCGGCAGTATTTCGACGCTACCTTGACAGCGCCGTTAGCGCGAGTGCCGTTAAACATTCCCATCGGACTCGCGCGTATTAACGATCAACGTTTTATTACAGTTTTTTCTGTACCATCATCAGGCGACAACCGTATCGACCTGTGAAACCAATGGTACAAGCATGGAATTTCAGTTTGAACTCGGCAAACCTTTCCGCCGACGAAAGGCGGGTACGGTCGCTTTCCAAACGGCGGCTAACTGGAAGAGGATCGGTTCGTTCAGAACTGTGGGTAGGATACGTGCCTGTGTCCAGTGTCAAAGAAAGCTATCGCTCATCGCCTGAAAACGGAATGACATTCATGCCCGGCGAACCAGCCGATTTCGGTGAGGGCATCATCGGAAAAAGTGCGGGACTCGCGGCGCTCATCCACGGAGTGGAAACGGTTGCGCCGACAGATTCCACCGTTCTCATTCTCGGTGAAACCGGCACAGGTAAAGAGCTCATTGCTCGAGCCGTTCACAACCTGAGCCCCCGGCGCGACCGCGCCTTCGTAAGAACAAGTTGTGCCTCTATTCCCGGTGGACTCCTCGAGAGCGAACTTTTCGGCCGCGAGAAGGGCGCATACACCGGCGCCGTCACCAGGGAAATCGGGCGCATCGAGCTGGCTAACGGTGGCACGCTTTTTCTCGACGAGATCGGCGAGATACCGCTGGAGCTTCAGTCCAAGCTGCTGCGCGTTTTGCAGCAGCAGGAATTCGAACGGCTTGGCAGCACCCGTACGATTCACGTGGACTTCCGGCTGTTGGCCGCCACGAACCGGGACTTGGCGCACATGGTCAAGGATGGCCGTTTTCGCAGCGATCTTTACTATCGCCTGAATGTTTTCCCCCTCACAGTCCCGCCGCTCCGCAGTCGCATAGACGACATACCCTTCCTCGTCTGGCATTTCGTCAAAAAATATGCCGCCCGCATGAACCGGGTTATCGACACCATCTTGTCGCAAGACTTGGCGGCCATGATTGAGTATTCCTGGCCCGGCAACGTTCGCGAACTTCAGAATTTCGTCGAGCGCTCGGTTATCTTGTCGCTCGACACCATTTTGCGCCCTCCCTTGCAGGAGCTAAGGAGCAACTCCAAAAGCGCGCCCGCGAAGACTCGCACGCTCGCCGACGCCGAGCGCGAAGTGATCCAAGAGGCTCTCCGAAGTACGGAGTGGGTGATCGGGGGCCAGCATGGCGCCGCGTCTCGCCTCGGCGTCAAGCGCACCACTTTGCTGTACAAGATGCGGCGGCTCGGCATCTTTCGCCCCAAGCCTTACGAGCCAAGATAAAACTGACGGAGCGCCGTCATCAGTTTGACGTTTGGTGCGCTTCGCGCTTCGCGGGATTTTGCACCTGATCGAGCTAGCTTCTAAGCCACTCCAGACGCCGCACTAAGCGAACGCTCAATTAACCGCGACTTTGGAGCCAAAGCTGCCGGAATCCTTGCACTCAGCGCTGCGTGATTCTGCGCACGGAAAGCAGGAACGAGCATGAGTTCGACAAGAATTTGCAAACGCTTTTCTTCACTATCACGCCTTCTGCGGTTCCTCCTTCAGCTCACGGCGCTTTCATCGTGCACATCGCTGCTGGCTCAAGAAGAGAATCCGCCCGCTCGTGCTGCGCGCATCAGTTATCTCAAAGGCCGCGTCTCCTTCCAGCCCGCCGGCCAGGACGTTTGGAGCGAAGCCACTCGAAACTTCACGGTCACTACCGGTGACCGCTTTTACACAGACAAAGGTGCGCGCGCGGAACTCGAGGTCGGTCCCTACACGGTCCGCTTGTGGGAGCAAACCGACCTCATCGTCACCAATCTTAATGACCAGCTCATGCAGCTCGGTCTGGAACAAGGAACCCTTCGCGTCAGCGTCTATGAAGTGCCTTCCGGCAATACCGTAGAGATCGACACACCCAATGGTGCGCTTACGGTTCGCGAACCCGGCACGTACCGCGTCGATGTCGACCCCGACGGTAACCGCACAACCGTCAGCGTCGGTAGCGGAAGCCTGGAGATTACCGCCGAAGACATTTCGCAAACGGTGCAAGCCGGTCAAGCTGTGAGGCTCATCGGACGAGATCCCGTCAGCATCGACTCGATTCCCACGCCCAGTCTCGACGATTTTGATCACTGGAGCCAAAAGCGCGATGAACATGCGTCATCATCGGTTTCCGCAAAATATGTAAGCCGCGGAGCTGTCGGTTACGACGATCTGGACGACTATGGACACTGGCAGGAAGTCAGCGACTACGGTCCCGTCTGGTATCCCAACGGTGTTCCCGTGGACTGGGTGCCGTATCGCTTCGGCCACTGGGCTTGGATCGATCCCTGGGGCTGGACGTGGGTTGATGACGACGCCTGGGGCTTTTGTCCCTTCCACTATGGTCGCTGGGTTTTCATTGGGTCAGTCTGGGGATGGCTGCCTGGTCCTTACGTCGTGCTGCCTGTGTACGCGCCGGCGTTTGTGGCATTCGTCGGCGGGCCGGGCTTTGCTCTTAACATCGGCATCGGCGCCGAATTGGCTGCATGGTTTCCACTCGGTCCGGACGAGCCGTTTTTTCCGTGGTATCACTACAGCGTTGAGTATCTTCAGCGCATCAATGTCACAAACATCCGCAATGTCACGAACATCGCCAACATCACCAACATCTTAAACGTCGGGGACATCAACCAAATCCATTACAAGTATCGCGATGTGGCAACCACCGCCGTGCCCGCGCAAGTCTTCAGCAGCGGGCAACCTGTTGCGCACCATGTCGTTCACGTCGATCCCAAGGTGCTGGCTCGCGCGCCGGTAATTCCTCACCCAACCGTGAATCCCACGCGGCGCGCGGCTCTACCCGGCAGACCTGTCTCTCCGCCGCCCGTTCATCATCCAACTGTGTTGACGGCGCACAGTGCACCGCCAGCGAGAGCTCGGCCCGCACCTGGCGAAACTCGGACGCCGCCCCCGCTAGTCACTAGAAATCGGCCGCCGGTCGAAAGCGCCGGGCGTGCTCCTGCGCCGAGGCCTCCTGTACCGGCCCATCCTGCACCTCCACCGCCCGCAACTCATCCGGCCACTCCACCACCCGCAGTTCATCCCGCAACTCCGCCACCAACAGTCCGTCCGCCAGCTCCACCACCCGCCCATCCGGAATTATTTTCCAGGGTTCCCCCGCCGCCGCCTCCCGTGCCATTCGCCGACCGCCGGCCGCTTATGATGGAACATCCCGGCCGGCCCCTCGAACCTCAGCAATTGGATAATCTGCGCGCCGAAAGACCGCCGGGCCCAATGAGAGACGCAGAATTTCCTCACCATGTCGCGCCGGTCGTGCCGGAACGGCCAATGCCCGCGCCGCGACCAACTCCAGCCCCAGTGATTCCAGCTCGCCCGCACAGACCTTGATTCCACATGCACCTTAATCCCAACGTCTAAAGAAGCCGGACGCTGCCCTGTGGCACAGCCCTCTCTGCTCCATCGCAGGTGCTTTTTCCCGCGATGAATCATGCGTGTGTTCTTAACTCAGCCCCACAGGACCGCGCCATTGACACCCGCTCCCATCCGGCATACCGTTCCGCGCGAATGAAAAACAAAATTCTTGCGGCGACCATTGCAGTTGCAACTCTAGCGAGCGCCTTTTCGCTGCTAGCCAGCAAGAATATGTTGCCGCTGCCCCCGTTCGTTCCCATGGCCCTGCGTTGGCTAGCCATCGCCCTAATTGCCGCCAGCGCAATCCGCCGCCGGTCACTCACGCCGTGGATTCTCGTAGGCCTTCTAGCCGGCGCGGAAATGGGCCATGATTGGCCGGGCGTTGCCACCAACCTCCAGTTCCTCGGCACCATTTTCCTCCGCCTAATCCGCGTCATCATCGCACCGCTCCTCTTTGGCACGCTCGTCGTTGGCATCGCCGGCCACGCCGACCTGAAAAAAGTCGGCCGCCTCGGCCTTAAGTCCCTTATCTATTTCGAGATCGTCTCCACCATCGCCCTGCTAATCGGTTTCGCCGCCATCAACATCAGCCGCGCCGGTGAAGGCGTCCGCCTCCCACCCTCCGCCACCGCCGAATCGCTGAACGCCGCCCCGCACAGCGCCACGCAACTTATCATCGACATCTTTCCCGAAAACATCGCCAAAGCCGTCGCCGAAAACCAAGTCCTGCAAGTCGTCGTCTTCAGCATTCTCTTTGCCATGGCCCTTGCCCTTGTTCCCGAAGCAAAGCGCCGTCCCATGCTCGCCTGGGCTGAAAGCCTCTCCGAAACGATGTTCAAATTCACCAACATCGTGATGCTAGCTGCCCCTATCGGCGTCTTTGGTGCCGTAGCCTACACCGTAGGCCACCTCGGACTTGGCGTCTTGCTTCCTTTGTTGAAGCTGCTCGCCACGATGTATGTCGCACTATTCGTATTTATCACCTGCGTTCTGTTTCCCATCGCGCTTCTCGCCCGCGTCCCAATTAAGAAATTCCTTAACGCCGCCGCCGAGCCCGTCACCATTGCTTTCGCCACCGCCAGCTCTGAAGCCGCTCTCCCTCGCGCCATGGAAGAAATGGAATCGCTGGGCGTCCCCCGTGAGACCGTAGCCTTTGTTCTCCCCACCGGCTACAGCTTCAATCTCGATGGCTCCAGTCTTTACCAATCGCTCGCGCTGATTTTCATCGCCCAAGCTGCCGGCATTCATCTCACCATCGCGCAGCAAGCCCTCATGCTCCTCACTCTGCTCATCAGCAGCAAGGGCACGGCCGGAGTCGCCCGCGCCTCGCTCGTCATCGTCCTCGCCGCCGCCCCCTCGTTCCATCTTCCCACCGAGCCGCTCTTCCTCCTCTTCGCCATCGACCAACTAATGGACATGGGCCGCACCGCCGTAAACGTCCTCGGCAACTGCCTGGCAACAGTAGTAATCGCCCGCTGGGAAAACGAATTTCCAACCCCAAAATTGGCGTCGCCGCAAATCTGAGGATGCCTCTTTTTCACCGTCGTCATTTTCAACTCCCATTCGGCTCCAGTGCCGGTCGGCAACGCCACCAAAACGCGGTACCGCATCTGGGTCGCCTCGGTGTATAACCATTCCCATCCGGCCGGTCAGCAAAATCCCGATCTAGAAATACACGGAGAGATAAAAATGAAAAACGCACTGATTGTGTTGGCAGTCGCGGCTTTAACCATTGTCGCGGCTTTCGTGAGTGCTGCGCAGGCTCAGAAGCAGGTCATCTACGTACCTTCAGGGCAAGCCACATA
>DATBYP010000335.1:0-4085 GCA_036513675.1 Candidatus Acidiferrum sp. | reverse complement strand
CCGGTCTATTCGCGGGAACCGATTCGTTCGCCCGAAACAGTGCCGCGGGAGCGATCTCTCGCCGCTCCGCCAATTCCGCAGCGACCTGCTCCAGATCCCCCTTCACGAATCCCATGCTGCTGACGCGAACTGTGCCATCCGAGTCGATGAGGAAAATCGTAGGAACGCTCGTCAGCCCGTAGGCGTTCGACGCGGGATAGCTCTTCTCTTTCTCATCCAGAACTATCGGAAAGGTGACCCCGTATTGCCGCGCGAAACCTGCCGTGGCCTTCGCGTCGTCCTGCGAAACACCCAAAAAGCTGACGTTATCGCCTCCATACAGCTCATAGAGCCGCTGCAGAAAGGGAAACGTAAACCGGCACACCGGACAGGAAATCTTGAAGAACGCCGCTACCACAGGGCCTGTCTGCCGTAGCGCTTCCAGGGAATAGCTCTTGCCGTCCAGTCCCTTCAAAGAAAATCCGGGCGCAGCTCGCCCCCTATCCACATGCGTCATAGTCTTTCCCGTCCCCATCCAGCGCGAGATCGTGCGCAGAATTCCCACGCAGCAATTCTAAACCAGATTAATGGCAGCAACCTGTGCTGTGCCGAAGAAATCTTACCCACACAGTTGAGGGGAGCGCTGTGCCCGCAGCAGACCCCTTAATTTGCTATGCTTCTCAGATGTGATGCCATTGGCCCCGTGCAGTCAACGGCCACACGTAAAGCGGACAATGAGCGAGCAGACCAAGATTGCTTTGACCCGGAAGGAGCTATTTGAGCGGGCTTGCCGCGGCGAGGCGGTGCCTCGCGTGCCGGTTTGGATGATGCGTCAGGCTGGCCGGTATTTGCCGGAATATCGGGAGATTCGCGCAAAACATGAATTTCTAGAGGTCTGCAAAACGCCTGAGCTGGCCGTCGAGGTGTCGCTGCAACCCTTCCGCAGGTTGGACGTCGACGCCATCATCGTTTTCTCCGACATCTTGATTGTGGCGGAGGCCATGGGGCTAAAGTTGGAGCTGGGCGATGCAGGCCCGAACTTGCCGCAGCCCGTGCGAAGCGAGGCAGACGTCCGAAAGCTGAAGCAATTTGATCCGGAGAGCGATACGGGATTCTTGATGGAAGCGATTCGGCGCTTGGTTCGCGAAGTAGGACCGACCGTTCCCGTGCTGGGATTTGCAGCCGCGCCCTGGACGCTGGCGTCCTACATGGTGGAGGGTAAGACGAAAGAGGGGTTCGCGACAGTCAAAAGCTTTATGTACGCGGAGCCGCGGACATTCCGTGAGTTGCTGGGTCGAATCGCGCAAGCCACGGTTTCCTATCTGCGCGCGCAGATTCGCGCGGGCGCCGCCGCGGTGCAGTTGTTTGATACGTGGTGCGGAGAGCTGAACCTCCGCGAGTACTTGGATTTTGTGCTGCCAGCAGTGCAGGAGATTGTCTCCGGCCTGGAGAAAACTGTTCCGGTGATTTACTACACGAAGGCTTCGACCCATTTGCTGCTTGCTGCCGCGGACTCGGGAGCAGATGTTTTGAGCGTGGATTGGCGCGTGGATATGCGCGAGCTCCGCAAAGCCCTGGGGCCAAAAATCGCGCTGCAAGGAAATGTCGATCCGGCACTATTGTTTGCGCCCGAAGCGACGATTAAGCGCGTAACACAGGAAACGGTCGCGGCCCTAGGTGGCGCTGGCCACATTCTGAATCTAGGGCATGGGATTTTGCAGCATACTCCAGTGGAGAACGCGAAGATCTTTATCGAGACAGGCCAGAAGGCGCAATTTGCACACGAGACGCCCGCTGCCGTGCCGTCGCGTTGAATATTGAGGTTAAGCGGTGACGTTGGCGAATCCATCTTTACAGCAGATGCGCGACGAATTGCGCGTCGGCGAAGAGTTTCTCGCGCGATACAACCGGCCGGGGCCGCGCTACACCAGCTATCCCACTGCGCCAGTCTGGAACGATTCGTTTGGGCCGGATGACTTGGAGCGCGTGCATGAGGAGGCGGAACGCGCCCGCAGTCCCGTCTCGCTGTATATGCACATTCCATTTTGCGAGAGCTTGTGCTTGTTTTGCGCCTGCAACGTGATTATTCAGAAGGATAAGCGCGTGGCTCCGCCGTATTTGGGTGTGTTAAAGCAGGAGTTGGAGCGCGTCAGCCGAAGCGTTTCGAAACAGCGTGAGGTCGTCCAGTTTCATTGGGGCGGCGGCACTCCAACGTATCTAACTCCGGAACAGATCGAGGATTTGTTTGGCGCCGTGCGCTCTCGCTTTACGTTTGCCGCAGACGCGGAAATTGGCATAGAAGTTGACCCGCGAGTGACTTCGCGCGAGCACCTGGAAACTTTGCGGCGGCTAGGCTTCAACCGCCTGAGCATGGGGATCCAGGATTTTCATCCGGAAGTGCAGAAAGCCATCCACCGCATTCAGCCCTTCGAATTAACGCGGGATTTGTTGTCTGCGGCGCGAGAGCTGGGCTTCGACAGCATCAATGTAGATTTGATTTACGGTCTCCCCTACCAGACGCCGGAACGATTCGCGCATACGGTCGACCAGATTTTGGAATTGGCGCCTGATCGCGTCGCACTGTTCAGCTATGCGCACGTGCCGTGGCTGAAGAAGCAGCAGGGCTCCTTTGCCGCGCATCTGCCGGAGGGCATGCAGAAGTTTGAGATTTTTCGAGCCGGCCTGCTCAAGTTTTCGGAATCCGGCTATCTGTATATCGGCATGGATCACTTCGCAAAGCCGGGCGACGAACTGGCTATTTCGCAGCAAAAGCGCACGCTCCACCGGAACTTTCAGGGATACACAACTAAAGCTGGCGCGGATTTGTACGGCATGGGTGTCACGGCCATCAGTGGAATACAAAATGCCTACGCGCAGAATCATCGCGAACTGCAGGCTTGGGAGAAGGCAGTTGGCGAGCGCGGCATCGCCACCATGCGCGGCTATCGGCTGTCGGAAGACGACCGGCTACGGCGCGCAGTGATCAGCCGGTTGCTTTGCCACACAGTCGTCATCAAGGAAGAGATTGCCCGCGAGTTTGGCGTGAATTTTGACCAGTATTTTGCGGACGAGCTACAGCGCCTCGAAGCTTCTCGCGACGATGGCTTGGTTTTGCTCGAGTCCAGCGAGATTCGGACCACATGGCTCGGACGAATTTTCATTCGCAACTTGGCGATGGTCTTCGATCCTTACCTGGAAAAACAGCAGTTGGAAGCCAAACCACTGTTCTCGAAAACTCTCTGACATGTTTCGTCGCTCCGCGGCATGACGCCTACGCTCCCAGTTCTCATTGTGGGTGGTGGGATTTCCGGATTAGTGTGCGCTTACGAGCTGCAAAAGCGTGGCATCGAGGCGCAGTTACTGGAAGCCTCGAACCAAGCAGGCGGAGTGATCCGCTCGGAAAACCGGGAAGGGTTCTTGCTCGAACTCGGCCCTCAGAGTTTTAGCGGGACCCCGGCCCTGCGCTCCCTCTGCGAGGATCTGGGTATCACAGATCAAATGGTGCAAGCGCCAACGGGAGCGCCACGATACGTCCTGATAGACGGCGCGCTCAAAGCTGTGCCGCTGAGCCCGCCGGCATTGCTGGCGTCTTCACTCCTTTCCGCACGAACGAAGTGGAGAATCGCGCGCGACGCATTTGGCACCACGCGCGCTCCGGAGGAAGACGAGTCCGTAGCGGCATTTGTGCGGCGCAAGTTTGGTGCGCAGCTACTGGACCGGCTAGTAGGGCCTTTCGTTTCCGGAATTTACGCGGGAGACCCGGAGCGATTGAGTCTGCGTGCGGCATTTCCGCAGTTGTACGAAGCGGAAAGGTCGGCGGGCAGCGTGATTCGCGGGATGAAGCGTGCGGCAAAGGCGAAGGAAGGACAGCGCGAGCGGCCAAGCTTGCTGAGTTTTCGCCGTGGCAATGAGACCCTCGTACAGGCGCTTGCCGGGAAAATTGGTTCGGCTCTTCGCGTGGGCGTGGAGGTGGTTGGGATTAACGTCCGCCGCGAAATCGGGCCAGCCAGATTCGAAATTCGCACTAGTGAGCTCGGATCCGAGCAAACCGTTCTCGCCGAGCGTTTGGTGTCAGCGACCTCCGCGGATGTGGCGGGAACCTTGCT
>DATBYP010000334.1:0-9073 GCA_036513675.1 Candidatus Acidiferrum sp. | reverse complement strand
AATTGCGCCGAAGAAGCCGGGCAGCGGGGTAGTACGTGCCTTCGGCACAATATGGATTTCACCGCTATTGGGCGGTGGGACTACGTTCTTGACGCCTAAGTAGAGAACAAGTTGCGCTCCGAGGAGCAGAATGCCCAGGGTGATTAGCCCGAGGCCCGATGTTTTGAGTTTCATATTTGCCTCCGCTACTCCTCACGTTCGGCTTGCCCAGAGTGGACGGCCATCGGGTATTTGCTTGAAATGCAAGGTTGGTCAGGAACGCAGCATGCGCAAAAGCGGCGGCCCTTCGATGTCCGGGTGAACAAGACCGCCGCATTCCAAAAAAGGCGGCTTTGAAGCTGCACCTCTTTATCTAGTGGCCGGTACACGATTCGGCGGATAGCTTCGGCTTGCTTACTGCATCGAGTATTCAATCTCGACGCAAGACATAGGTGAGTGCGATTTTTCGAGGGAGGAGAGGCTTATGGAACGCATGCTTCCGAGGAAAGACAGGAAAATGCCGGCGGAGTCGCGAGTGCTTTATGGACTGGCGGGAGGCGCGCTTCTGATTTTTGGGTTGTCGCGGCGCGCACGATTGCGAACTCCGCTGGCGCTGCTTGGGGCAGACCTGCTGAGCTATGGCGCGACGGGACATCATTTGTATGAGGCGCTGGGCATCACGGGCGGTCATGCGGGAAAGCGAGAAGGAACGCGCATCCCGCATCAGTTGGGCGTGCAGGTGCAGCGTTCGATTCACGTGAATGCGCCGCCGCGGAAGGCGTATGAGTTTGTGCGCGACCTGGAGAATTTGCCGCGATTTATGGAACACGTAAAGAATGTTTCGAACAGGGACGAGAAGCGCTCGCACTGGGTGGTGAAAGCGCCGGCGGGAACGCAGGTGGAGTGGGACGCGGAAATCATCAACGATCTGCCGGGCGAGCTGATCGCGTGGAGGTCGATCAATAGTCCGGATATCGATAGCGCGGGTTCGGTGCGGTTTGAAAAAACGACGGGTGATGGCGGAACGGTGATTCGCGTGTCGATGCAGTATTTGCCGCCGGCGGGAATCTTGGGGGCGACGGTGGCGAAGCTGTTTGGGGAGGAGCCGGAACAGCAGTTGAAGGACGACTTGGGGCGGCTGAAAATGGCGCTGGAGAGCCGCGCCTGACGGCGGGCTCGCAAAAATCTCGGCAGAAATTTTGGCGATGCGCTTAGATTTGAACGAGGCCGTGTTTCACGGCGTAGCGGACCAGGCTGGCGGTTTCGTGGATGTCGAGCTTCTGCATCAGGCGCGAACGATGAGACTCCGCGGTTTTTACGCTGACGCCCAGGAGCGCGGCGACGTCCTTTGTGGATTTTCCTTCGGCGATTAGCTGCAGCACTTGGCGCTCGCGCGAGGTCAAAGGGTCGGCGGGTTGCGCTTTGGAATTGTAGGCGGCCATCACGGCGCCGGAGATGCCGGGGCTGAGATAGACGTGGCCGCGCAATACTTGCTGGATGGCATGAATTAATTCGGACGTAATCTGGCTCTTCAATACGTAGCCTTTCACACCGGCGCTCAACGCCGACGAGACATATTGAGGTTCATCGTGTTGCGTCAAGAGAATGGGCTTGACCTTGGGACAGCACCGCGCGAGTTCGCGTGCGGCTTCCATGCCGTTGAGCGTGGGCATACCTATGTCCATGATTATTACGTCGGGAGAATGCGCTTCGGCTTGGCGGATGGCTTCACGTCCGTCGGAGGCTTCGGCAACAACTTGAAGTCCTTCGCGCTCGAGCAGGGATTTGATGCCCTGTCGGACTAGTGCATGATCGTCGGCTAGGATGATGCGGGTCGGCATGGTCCCCCACACACAAATGTACCAGTAATTGCTCTTAATTGCTGACGCCTGTTGAATTAGCGCTGGGGCGAAGAGATTCTCGCGAGTGCGGCATTTTTAAACAAGCATTAACCTACGTTCACGAAACATTCACAAGTCATCGCCTATAAAGCTCAGGGCGCAGCCTTTGCGCTCTGAGGAACGGTCTTCGGCCGACCGGGTGTGGCGGCTGGGACTTTCATAGGAGGGGTGTAATGTATTTCTCGAATTATAAAAAGCGAATTTTGTCTGCGATCTTGGCGGTTCTTTTGCCGGCATTGCCAGCGCTCGCACAGGAGCGCAAGGGCACCGTGGCTGGTACGGTTAGAGATGAGGCTAATGGCACGCTTCCGAGCGCACTAATCGAACTCCAGCCTCTGGGACGAAAAATGGCTTCGGATGGCCAGGGGCAGTTCCGAATGGCAGACGTACCTCCAGGTGAGTATACGTTGACGGCTTCCTATGTTGGGTTTGCTTCATTTACGACGAGTGTGAAAGTGGATGCTGGTCAGACCGTGAACGTGGATGCGGTGCTGAAAGTCGCTTCTGTAAACGATCAAGTGATGGTCACTGCCGAACGATTGGTCGGCGAAGCCGAGGCCATTAACATCGAACGGATGGCGGACGATATCGTGCAAGTGTTGCCCTCAAGAGTCATCCTGAGCCTGCCGAATACGAACGTAGCCGATGCGGTGGGCCGCTTGCCCAGCGTGACGCTGGAACGCGACGAAGGCGAAGGCAAATACGTCCAGATTCGCGGGACGGAACCGCGTCTGAGCAACACCACGGTGGATGGAGTCAATATTCCCTCTCCGGAATCGTTTGTGCGCAACGTGAAGCTGGATATTATTCCGGCCGACCTTGTCGATCGCATCGAGGTCAGCAAAACGCTGTCCGCGAATCAGGATGCGGATGCCATCGGCGGCTCGGTTAACCTCGTCACCAAGAGCGCCGGGGACCGGCCGACGTATGCCTTGTCAGGAATGGGCGGGTATACGCCTATTAGCGGTGGCCGCTGGCTCGACGCATTTACGGGGACGGCGGGCAAGCGCTTTGGGGCCAGCAAAAAGTTCGGCGCTCTGTTGAGCGGCAGCTATGACTGGAACGGACGCGGCATCAATGACATTGAGCCATCGCAAGGGACGTTCACGGATGCGAACGGAAACAATTTCGCCGTGACGAACGGCTTGGATACCCGCGAATATAAGTATTACCGGACGCGCTACGGATTCGGCGGCGGTCTTGACTACCGGTTGGGCACCGGCTCGATGGCGTATCTCAGGGGATTGTTTTCAGACTTCCATGACTACGGTAGCACTTGGGTCTATAGCTATAGCCCTGGTGCTCCGCAAACCCAGTCAGGCGGAATCACAACTTTCGATAACACCGGTAGCATGCAATATCGGGAATATATCCGCCGTCCGGATCAGCAAATCTACAGTGTATCGACCGGAGCACGGCACGACCTGGCATCGACGCTGATCACCTACGAATTCGCGATTTCCCGTTCTCACCAAATCGGCGGTTTCCCCACCACCTACTTCAATGGACCGGGACCTACATTCGACAACAACGGAACCTTGACGGCGCCGGGAGTGGCATTCAACTTGGATAACACTGACCCGTATCGGCCGAGATACTCGGTAACGAATGGCGTCAATATCTTTGATCCGACAGCCTATTCTATTGGCCAAGTACTCGAACCGGTGTTGTATATGAACCAGCTGAATTTTCAGGGCGCACTCACTGGGGCTCGGCGTTACACGCTAGGTTCGCATCTAGGAACGTTCGAGGCGGGCTTCAAAGTAAGGGACGGCCATAAAGTCTACAACGTTGTTAACAACTATTGGGACAACGGAAATTCCAACTTTAACCTAAACAACTTCCTGGGAACGTTCGCAGATCCTAGTTATTACGACAAGAGTTACACACTTGGACCGCTTTCCACGTATGACAAGCTGAATTCTGTTTTTGTCAATAATCTGAATTCGGCCTTCACATACAACTTCAACAGAACTCGCTTGCGGTCGGATCCCTCTGATTATGACGCTAACGAGCGCATCTATGCGGGCTACCTCATGAACAACATCAATGTGGGAAAGTTCCGCATACAAACCGGCGTCCGTTTTGAGGATACCGTTACCTCGAATACGGCAAATATCGTGAACTTGAGCGGTGGCAAGTACGTTTCCACAACTCCGGTAAATGGTGGAACGGACTATCTCAATGTGCTGCCTAGCGTGCAAGTGCAATATCTCCTTACCCCGAACACGAACCTTCGCGCCACGTACGACATGGGTATTGCGCGGCCGAACATATCGGACACCGTTCCGTTTCAGCAGGCCGATCCCAACGCTAGTCCTAAGAACGTGGTTCTGGGCAATCCTGCGTTGAAAGCAACGCGCGCCAATAACTACGACGTGCTTGTGGAACACTACTTTCAGCCGCTCGGCATTCTGCAAGCGGGATTCTTCTACAAAGACCTATCGAATCCGATCTACAACACGACTCAATTAATTACATCGGGACTGTTCGCCGGCTATCAGTTGAACCAGACGATCAATGGGCCGAACGCACATATCACCGGCTTTGAAGCTGCATGGGAGCAGCGCCTCTCACGCCTCCCCGGTCTCCTGAGCGGTCTCGGTGTGTCCGCGAACTACAGCTACACAAGTTCGCAGGTCACGTTTCCGGCGGGCTTCTCCGGCGGCAGAACCGACCATCCGTCGTTGTTGCGCCAGGCGCCAAGCACCTGGAACCTTGGGTTTACCTACGACAAATCGCGCTTTTCGATGCGCTTCGGCGTAAGCCACAATGACGCCAACATCTACGCATACAACTATGCGGCGTCACCGGGCGTGAGCCTGAACGATCCAATCCTTGGATTAAAGGGCCCGACCGGCGATCTCTACCTGTACGCCCACACCCAGTTCGACGTGCAAGGAAGCTATCGGATGGGCAAGGGATTCCGTCTGATCGTTTCCGGGCTGAACCTCAGCAATGAGGTGTTTGGTTTCTATCAGGGCAGCACAATATATCCAACCCAGCGCGAATATTATCACCCGACCGTATCAGCAGGGATCCGCTGGGCTTCGTCCGCAGAGTAACAACTTTCATCAGGCGAAGCTCGCGATGGACTTCCACAGTTCCGTCGCGAGCTTTTTCTTTTGAGTCGACCGCGCTTGGAAGAATATTTAGGCTGCGGTAAGGTCGGCTGGCACAGACTGTCGTAGTGAGGGTCCGATGAAATCGAGATGGCTTGCCGGGGTGTGCGCGTTTAGCTTGGCGATGTTGTTTGCTTTGTCGAGCACCGATGCCAACGTTCCTACAAATCCCGCGGCGCTGGACGAGCCGGCCATCCTTGTCGGAGCCGGCGATATCGCTGACTGCAGAGATCTTTCCGGCGCGGAAGCAACGGCGAAATTACTGGAGCAGATTCCGGGCACGGTAATGGCAGTGGGCGACCTCGCTTATCCCGATGGCACCAAAGAGAATTTTCAGTGCTACGACAGAACTTGGGGATCCGTGAGGAATCGTACTCGGCCGGCGCCGGGTAATCACGAATTTCATGCCAGGGGCGCGACGCCGTACTTCGATTACTTTGGGGCGGCCGCGGGAGATCCCAAGTATGGCTACTACAGTTATGAGCTGGGAACCTGGCACATCATCGTGCTTAACAGCGAATGTGCGGACATAGGGGGCTGCGGCGCAGATTCGCGCGAGGTTCAGTGGCTGCGCGCCGACTTGGCGGCGCACCCGGCTGCCTGCACGCTGGCGTATTGGCACAAGCCGCTGTTCAGCTCCGGTAGCGCGCATGGAAATGACTATGAGATGAAGCCGTTTTGGCAGGCGCTCTACGATGCCAATGCCGACGTGATTATCGGCGGCCACGACCACAACTATGAGCGCTTCGCTCCGCAAAATCCGGATGGCGGGAGCGACGCGGCGCGTGGGATTCGCGAGTTCGTGGTGGGGACTGGCGGCAAGAATCATCGCCCGATCGTGCTCGCGAAGCCGAACAGCGAATCGCGAAACGCAGACGCGTTTGGGGTTTTGAAGTTAAGTTTGCGGACGGGAGCGTACGATTGGCAGTTTGTGCCCGAGGCCGGAAAGACTTTTGCAGATTCGGGAACTGGGAAATGTCACTAGCACAGACGCGCACATCCTAAATGCCGGGCTACTTACTTCCCCAGTGATGAAGCAGTATGGACGTCGAAATCGCGCATAAGAAAATCGGCGGCTTGCTGGAGGGTTGCGCCGCGGGGAAGCGGCGTGTAGTCGAGCAAGCTTTTCGTCTCCAGGACGGTAATCGTCTTGAAGAACAGCGCTTTGCCGTTCATTTGCACGCTCATGAGCTCCAGGTCCCAGTGGCCCTCGCCAACCTCCTGCTGCTTCACGCAAAACGTTCCGTCTTTGTCGAGATGGCCGAGCAGACCACCAAGAAATTTGACCTCGCTTGTCAAACGGCCGTTGATCTCGACCAGGCGTTTTTGCTCGGCATCCACGACCAGCGTTCCTTCCATGTGGTGGAAAACCTGGGTTGAACGCGTGGAAGGCCGAAAGCCAGGATTGGGCCGGAATCGCAAGGTGACGAGATTTCCCGATTCGTGCTCGCACTCAAAGTGGAACGCGTCAGGGAAAGTCGCCAGTAGATTGCGCTCTTGCTCGCCGTCCTCGCGTTCTTTCTTTTGCTTGGCTCGGAGCTGCTCCGGATGATTGACTAATTTCTGAATGCGCTCGTCCTCAGCTTGCTTTTGTGTGAGACTTAGTTCCCTGCCATTTAGTGCCACCAGGCGCTCAAGCTCGCCGTCTTTCGTTTGGCACACCTGCAAGGTCTTGCTTGGTTTCGCGTCCTCCTGTTGCTGTTCGCGATAGCACCAGAGGGATTTGTCTCGCAACTGCGATTCTGTTTCGTTGTGGATGACCTCGCGCACCAACGCATCGGCCATTTCATCGTTGCCTTTAAAACTGGACGCGGGGCCCTGCGCGAAGACGTTTGGAGCGAGGCTCACGATCAGCGCTATGCTAGCGCCGACCCAAAGGAAATTCTGAACCTCACAGCGCATTCGGCGGAAAATGCCTCCCCTTACCGCAAAGCCCATCACATTCATATGGTTGAGCTTAGCCGCGGTGGGAACAATACAGGAGAATGTGTAGCACTGACAGCGTAAATCAGCAAGCGCCGGCGTCGGTAGGAGCGGCTTTCTTCCGGAAGTTTGCCTGGCCTTCGCCAGTAATCAAGCGCGCGCCGCGACTGAAGGTCAGATATTCGAATCCCCACTGAATAAAAACAATGACGCGACTCTGGAATTCCACAATGTACATGAGATGGATAAACAGCCAGATGAGCCAAGCCGGCAAGCCCCAGAAGTGCAGGCCAAAAATATTGGCCACGGCGGCGGCGCGCCCGATGACGGCCATGTCGCCTTTATTGATGTACCGGAACGGTGGAACTTCTTTCTTGCCTTTCAATCGAGCACGAATCGTGCTGGCCACATAGGTGCCGCCCTGCATGGCCACCGGCGCGACTCCTGGAAGCGGTTTGCCATCTTTTGTTTGTGCCGCGGCCAAATCCCCTACGACGAAAATGTCCGGATAGTTAGGAATGGTAAGGTCCGGGCGGACCTTGATGCGGCCGCTGCGATCCGTTTCCGCTTTGGTGCGCTCGGCTAGGGTATTGCCAAAACTTGTAGCCATCACGCCGCCTGTCCACAGAACGGTCTTAGCGGCGATCTTTCCCGTTGTGTCGCCACTTTTGTAGGTGACGCCAGTATCATCAATGCACGTGGCCATCACTTTTTTCATCACTTCGACGCCCAGGCGCTTCACCAGCATTTCAGCCTTTTCCGAAAGATCCGCAGGGTAGGAGGCGAGCACGCGGTCCCCGCCTTCCACCAAAATGATGCGCGCATCCTTTGGGTTTATGCGGCGGAAATCGTTCTTGAGAGTTTCGTTGGCGATTTCCGCAAGCGCGCCCGCCAATTCCAGACCGGTGGCGCCCGCTCCCACGATTACGAATGTCAGCCACTCGCGAGCTTCAGCCGCCGTGGCGGCGCGTTCGGCCCATTCGAAGGCATAGAGAAGTTTGTGCCGGATGACCGTGGCTTCCTCGACCGTTTTCAGGCTTGGAGCATACGGGCGCCACTCGTCTTTGCCGTAATACGAAGTCTTCGAGCCGGTAGCCACGATAAGCGAATCGTAGTCGAGGCAGGCGCCATCGAGCAGCGTTACGCGCTTAGCGTCGGGATTAATGTCCGCCGCTTCGCCCAGCAGCACCAGCGTATTCTTCTGTTTGCTCAGCACGCCACGGAGGGGTGCGGCGATTTCACCGGGCGAGAGCGATCCCGTGGCGACCTGATAGAGAAGCGGCTGGAAGAGGTGAAAATTGCGGCGATCGACCAGAGTTATTTCGACGGGAGCGCGCTTGAGCTTTTGCGCGGCGTTCAACCCGCCGAAGCCGCCGCCCAGGATCAGAACTCGATGCGCTTGTGCCATCGGCAATAGCTCGTTTCACTCATCTTTGCGCGCAACCTAGTCACCTGCCGTGACATCAGATGATGCAGAGTCAGCCGATGACGCAGGGTCGGCGTTATAATTGTCTCACGCCAGATCGAACCTCGTATGTTAACCAAGGGAACCTTTCGAGTTTTCAGCCTCGTTGAAGGCTTCGCATTCTCCGTTTTTATCGGCTGGTACATCTGGCGGCTGCAGTTCAGCCACCCGAACGCATGGATTGTGTTTCCCGTTTGGCTGGTGGTCAGCTTCATCATCCATCACGACACGCCCAAAACGCTTGGCTGGCGCGCAGATAACCTGCGCCCTGCCGCCCGGCAAGCCGTGGTCGTTTTTGGCATTTTCATCATTGCGCTCTGCGCGGTCGGCCTGTATCTCGGGGCAATCCATCGGCTCCCGGCGCATCTGCTGGATTCACATCGCTTCTTCGGGTACTTCTCGTTTTGCCTGCTGCAGCAAATCGCGCTCAATTCTTATTTAATGGACCGCTTCCTTTACGCTGTCGAGAGCCCATCCATTGCCGCACTCTTTGCGAGCATTATCTTTGCGTTGTTGCATTGGCCGAACCCGGTCCTGGTGCCTCTTACTCTGGTGGGCGGCTTCGCCATGTGCTGGCTCTTTGCTCGCGAGCGCAACATCTTGCCGTTAACTCTGGGTCAAGCTGTTCTGGGAGGGCTGGTCTGGTGGGCTTTTCCGATAGCTTGGCATCATTCTATGCGCGT
>DATBYP010000333.1:0-10734 GCA_036513675.1 Candidatus Acidiferrum sp. | reverse complement strand
CGGCAAGCTCATACGGCAACAAGCGGCGATCAAACGAGAAGGAACGCTGGAACGCGTCGAACTGTTTGTCCGGTTCGCGCTCGAAGCGGCCGCCCCAGAGGCGATCGTCTTTGCGTTTGGGCTGTGGAGTCATCAGCTTTCAGTTTCAGTTCGCCTGCACAGTCTGAGCCGAACCCGGTCTGCACAGCGGATCGATCCTGCCTAGCTGGGGCGCAGCGCTGCCGCGCCCCTACAGTGTGGCTAATCGCGACCGGTTTGTGCCTTCTCCTTTGGGCGCACGGTTACTGGTAGCGCAAAAAGATTGATGAAGCCTTCGGCGTCTCTGGGATTGTAACGGCCCATGGTGAAGCTGGCGAGGTCAGTACGATAGAGCGAGAAAGGCGAAACGCGCTTGGTGACGGTAAGCGTGCCCTTCCACAATTTGAGGCCGACGGCGCCGGTGACGCGCTGCTGCGCGACGCTGAAAAATCCGTCGAGCGCGGCGCGAAGGGGCGAAAACCACAAACCGTAGTAAACAAGTTCAGCGTAGCGCAGCGAAAGGGCCTGCTGAAAATGCGCGGTCTCGCGATCGACCGTAAGCGCTTCGAGTTCACGATGCGCGGTGACCAACAGCGTGCCGCCCGGAGTTTCGTAAGCGCCGCGCGATTTCATGCCGACGAGACGATTTTCGACGATGTCGGTGCGGCCGATACCATGCTTCGCCGCAACCTCGTTAAGGGTGTCCAGCAACTCGATTGGATTGGCTTTGGTGCCATTCACGGAGACAGGAAGACCCGCTTCGAAGCCGATTTCGACTTCGGCGGCTTTGTCCGGCGCTTTCTCCGGGGAGACGATCCATTGCCACATGGCTTCGTTGGGCGAATTCGCGGGATCCTCTAGCTCGCCGCCTTCGTGGCTGAGGTGCCAAATGTTGCGGTCGCGGCTGTATATATTCTTTTTGCTTTGCTCGACGGGGACATTGTGTTTTTGCGCGTAGGCAATGGCGTCTTCGCGAGAATCAATGTCCCACTCGCGCCAGGGCGCAATGATCTGCAGATTTGGAGCAATGGCTTTATAGGCGAGCTCAAAGCGCACCTGGTCGTTGCCCTTGCCGGTGCAGCCGTGGGAGAGGCCATCGGCGCCAAGTTTCAGCGCGATTTCGGCTTGACGCTTGCCGAGGATGGGCCGGGCCATAGATGTGCCGAGGAGATAGGTGTGCTCGTACACGGCACCGGCGCGCAGCGTCGGCCAAATGTAATCGCACACGAATTCTTCGCGCAAGTCTTCGACGAAGGCGGTCGACGCGCCGGTAGCAAGCGCTTTTTTGCGCGCGGCTTCGAGATCTTCCTGCTGGCCTACGTCGCCGATCATGGCGATGACTTCGCACTGATAATTTTCTTTGAGCCACGGGATGATGATGGAGGTGTCGAGGCCGCCTGAATAGGCTAGAACTACTTTTTTTGGCTTGGGCTTGCTTGATGCTGTGCTCACAAAACTCCTCTCTCTTTACTTAGTTCTTGAGGTATCCGCCGTGAAAGCGGCGGCAAGACCGCCGCACTCCAAATTAGAACAGAGTGTGCAGGATGGCTTTCTGCACGTACATGCGATTTTCGGATTGGTCGAAAACGAGCGAACGCGGGCCATCGAGAATTTCCGGGGTGACTTCCAGGCCGCGGTGCGCCGGAAGGCAGTGCATGAAGACCGCGTCGGGCGCAGCCAGCGACATCAACTCGGCATTGACTTGATAGGGCTGGAACACGGTGTTGCGCACTTCGCCTTCTTCCTCGAAACCCATGCTGGTCCAGGAATCGGTGTAAACGCCCTGGACGCCTGCGACCGCTTCGCGCGGGTCCGTCATCAACTCGATTTTGGCTTTGGTTTCGCGAGCGACACGTTTGCCATCGGCCACGACCTCTGGCGCAGGCGCATAGTCCGACGGCGTGGCGATGCGGAGATGAACGCCGAGACGCGCGGCGAGATAGATCAGGGAATTGCAGACGTTGTTGCCATCGCCGACGTAAGCGAGTTTGAAGCCGCGGAGCGCGCCGAATTTTTCTTCGAGCGTGAAGAAATCGGCGAGCGCCTGGCACGGATGAAATTTATCGGAGAGCGCGTTGATTACGGGAATGTCAGCATTGGCGGCCATCTCTTCCAGAACGCGCTGGTGATAGACACGCGCGACGATGCCTTGCACCCAGCGATCGAGATTGCGAGCGACATCGGCAATGGATTCGCGCGCACCGAGAGAGGCGGAGGCCTGCGTGTGGTCAAGAAAAACCACCGAGCCGCCCATGCTCTGAATGCCGACCTCGAAGGTGACGCGCGTGCGGAGCGACGGCTTTTCGAAAATGAGAGCGATGAATTTACCCTGCAACGTGGACGCGTAGCGCCCGGGGCGGGCCTTTATGTCCGCGGAGAGATGAAGGAGTTCGCGGGTGTGCGTGGGGCTCCATTCGGCTCCGGTGAGCAGATCATTCGATAAGGAAATAGGAGCCACGAGAGTGGTAGTAGTCATGTTTTCACCTTGCCGCGGATTGCGCGAAGCGCGGCGGATTCGCAGCGGTTTGCGCGGGAGCGGCGGAAATGGATTTAGGAGTTTTTGCGAGAACGAGCTCGAAGAGACGGAGAAATTCACGGACCTGCGCACTTGTGATGATGAAGGGCGGCAACAGGCGCAGAGTAAAGTCGTGGGTGCAATTGATCACCAAGCCCTGGCGCAAAGCCTCGGCGGCGAACGGATTGCCATCGACGGAGAGCTCGATTCCGAGGATCAGGCCTTCGCCGCGAATTTCGCGGATGAAATCGAACTTGGCGGAAAGCTTGGCCAAGCCTTCGCGGAGCTCGGCGCTGCGGGCGCGGACGTTTTCAAGCAGCTTCTTATCTTCGATGACGCTTAAGAACTCGAGAGCGGTGGCGCAAACGAGCGGACCACCGCCAAAGGTGGTGCCATGGAGGCCGGGCCCAATGCGCGCGGCAATCGATTCGTTGGTGAGGATCGCGCCGAGAGGCAGGCCGGCAGCGAGGGGCTTGGCGATGAGGACGATGTCCGGCTTGGAGGAAAACTTTTGGTAAGCGAAGTAGCGTCCAGTACGGCCCAGGCCACATTGAATCTCGTCAGCGATGAGGAGGGCACCGTGCTGCGTGGCGAGGGAGCGGGCTCGATTCCAAAAGGCCTCGCTCACGGGATGTACGCCGCCTTCGCCCTGAATGGTTTCGAAGATGACGGCGCAAACGGTGTTGTCGAACTTGGATTCGAGATCGGCGACATCGCTGAAGTTCACAAACTCTACGCCGGGCAGGAGGGGCGCAAACGGCAGGCGGTATTTTTCCGGAAAAGTGACGCTGACACCGCCGAAAGTGCGGCCATGAAAGGAGTTCTGCATGGCCAGGATGCGGTACTTGGCTGCGGGCTTGTCCGGCGCGTCGGAGGCGCTGCGGGCGCAGAGGCGAGCGAGTTTTAAAGCGCCGTCGGCAGCTTCGGCGCCGCTGTTGGAGAAGAACACCCGGCTCATGCCAGAAATTTCGGTGAGCTTGCGCGCGAGCGGGCCTTGAAAAGCGTTGTGATAAAGATTGCAGAAGTGGATGGCGCGCGCGGCCTCGCGACGAATGACTTTTACAATGCGCGGGTGGGCGTGGCCGAGAGCATTCACGGCAATACCGCCGAGAAAGTCGAGATATCTCTTGCCAGTTGAGTCATACACGTAAGCGCCACGGCCATGGGTGAAGACAATGGGCTGGCGCTTGTAGGTGGGCAGGAGAAACTGCTCCGCATCGCTGAGGCGTGTGTCGAGCTTCGCCTTGCTACTGCGCGTGTGCTTTGGCTTTTGCATCGCTGAGCGGATCGCTTTCTTTTTAGTCATGGCTCGCGTCATCTATTCACCCTCATCAGGCCGCCGAGAGCGCCGCTTGCGCCGCCGGAAGAGACTCCCGAAGGACACGTGTGCCGGGGATGGCATTTGCGGAAAGGTGAGAGAGGTTCGGGGCTTGCGAGACGCGCAAAAGAGAATCCGGCGAACCGGCGCCGACGATGTGCACTTCGCGGACGCCGCCTTCGAGGGCGCGCTTGGCAGCCTCGAGTTTGAGCACCATACCGCCCGATACGACGCGAGACTGCACGAGGCGCTCGATTTCTTCCCAAGTTACGACGGAGAGAACTTTGTCGCCGTCGAGAACCCCGGCCACGTCGGTTAGATAGATCAGGCGGTCTGCGCCGAGATACTCCGCGCAGGCAGCGGCCATGTGATCGGCATTTATGTTGTAGAGCTCGTTGTCCGGACCGAGGCCCAGGCAAGGAGCGACAGGAACGAGGCCTTCGCGCCAGAGCGACTCGATAAAGGAATTATTCAGCCCGGTGAGATAGCCTACGAAACCAAGGCTGCCTTCCACTTCATTATGAATCATAGGCTCGGCGCGGAAACAGGCAGCATCGGCGGCGGAAATGCCGACAGCAGGCGCGCCTTCAGCGGAGATGGCGGAGGCGAGGCGCTTGTTCAGCAGCCCGGCGAAAACCATCACGGCGACATCGCGGGTCTCGCGATTGGTGACACGCAGGCCGGCGACGAAATTGCTTTCGATGCCCATGCGCTTGAGCGTGGCGGTGAAAACGCGGCCGCCGCCGTGGACGACGAGAATCTCCTGGCCTTGCTGTGCGAGCGCGGCGATTTGGCGGGCGAGAGAGCGCACGATGGCGTCGTCTTCGAGTAGTGCTCCAGCTAACTTGATTACGGTTTTCATCGCAGTGCGGTCTGCTCCTCCATACCTAACATCAGATTGAAATTCTGAACGGCTTGGCCGGCCGCGCCCTTACCGAGATTATCGAGGCAGGAAACGACGATGAGGCGTTTGCCGGAATTGTCCAGCGAAAAGCCGATATCGCAGAAGTTGGTGTGCGCGACGTGCTGTAGTTCGGGCAAAGAGCCGGCCGACCAAATGCGGACCATGGGACGGCCAGCGTAGAACTTGCGGAAAACGGTCTCGATCGCTTCGGGGGAATGCGTGGAGCCGAGCGTGACATAGATGGTGGAAAGGATTCCGCGAGCAAGGGGCAGCAGATGGGTGGAAAAAATGAGGCGATCTTCGGGGAGGCCGGTATGTTCGAGGATTTCCGGTGTATGGCGATGAGAGAAGAGATTGTAGGCCTTAAAATTTTCGTCGACTTCGACGAAGTGGAGGTCGCGACGAGGATCTTTGCCAGCTCCGCTGGCGCCGGACTTGCAGTCACAGACGATACTGCTGCCATCGGCAATGAGGCCGGCTGCCGCGAGGGGGCGCAGGGCGAGAATGACGCTGGTCGCGTAGCAGCCGGGATTGGCGATGAGCCGCGAAGAAGCGATATGACTGGCGTACAGTTCCGGAAGGCCGTAGACAGCCTCATGTAGCGAGCTTGCGTGCGGAGTGGGGAGCTTGTACCAGGACGCGAAGGTATCGGCGGAACGAAAGCGAAAGGCGCCGCTGAGATCGACGACGCGTAGACCGGCTTCAAGGAGAGCGGGCGCCATCCCCGCAGAAACTTCATGCGGCGTGGCCAGAAAGGCGGTGCCCGCATTGCTGGCAATGATCTCCGCTAAAGAAAGCGAGCGGAGGGGCGCTTCGCCAATGCCGCGAAGCTGCGGGAAAAGCTCGGCGAGGCAACTTTTGCCTTGCGTTTCGCGAACGTAGAAGACCGGAGACTTCACCGCGGGATGACGCAAAAGAATGCGCGCCAGCTCAAAACCGGTGTAGCCGGTGACACCGACGACAGCGAGTTGTTCAGGCTTTCTCATTTCACGAGCGATTCGATCTTTTTTTGGAGGGCTTCGCGGGATTTTTTATCCGGCGTGATAATTAGAACGGTGTCGTCGCCGGCGATGGTGCCGGCGGTCTCCGGAAATTTGGCGGCATCCACGGCGGCGGCGAGAGGCTGCGCGCCGCCAGGAGGCGTTTTCAGGACGAGTAAATTTTCCGCCGGGCGAATGTCCGATAGGAACTCGCCGAGAGCGCGAGCCAGGGACGGCAGGCCATTGGATTCTTCCGGCAGCGCGGCGGCAGCGCGATAGCCTTCGTGAGTCTTGACCAGGCGAAGCTCCTGGAGATCGCGGGAGAGCGTGGCTTGCGTGACGCGCAATTTTTGTGCGGCGAGGCGGCGGCGCAGTTCTTCCTGATTAGTGATCGACGCGTCCGAGACGAGCCGCAGGATCTGGCCATGGCGGAAAGTTTTGCCCGAATTCATCGCGCGGTGAAAATATGCACTCACCTGTATATTTATACGGGCAGGATGCGGAGATGTCAACGGCGATTTGAAATTTTCTCGAGGACACTGGCCGAACGGGCATGGATAGAACGAAGGGACAGCTAATGCAGGATTCGCACCATTCGCGAGGTGCGTTGTGGATTCTCGCGGCCAGTAATGTTACTTATCGAAGAGTCCTCGCTCATGGGAACACGCTGCCAAACTGCAGGATGCAAGAACGACTCGCCACCGGCGCTGGCCGAGCAGCAATTGTGCGTGCTGCACTTTACGTTGTCGCTGGAGAGCGGGTGCGCGGAGATGCGCCGGGAGACGGCGCTGGGTACCACGGGACACGAACGGCAACGCGAGATCATGCGATTTATTACGGAAAATGGGGAGAAGCTGGCAAGGGTGGCTACCAGCGGGCTGCACCTTACGGATGATTTGAAGGCGCGGATTTTGAGCACGTTTCTTACGTTGATGAATCTTCGGGAAAATTTGGATCGGGCTTCGATGCGGTCTTCTTACGGGCGACACCCTGTCGCGCGGTGAAAGAAACTCAGTCTCGCTTGAATCGGCAGCCCTGGTGCTAGGGGCGCAGCGGTGCTGCGCCCCTACTAACATCTCCGGTGCGGTATCAATCGTTAAAGCGGCGGCTAGACCGCCGCACTCCAAGGAAATCTAAGTACCTATGTAGCGGGCGTAGAGGGAGCGCGCTATGGCGGGATCTTTTGTGCCTCTTAGGATGGCGCGACCGTCGGAGAAGACGGTCATTTCATAGGGCGGGATGCGGAAGCGGAGAAGGAATTCATTGTGGCGGACGTCGGAGACGGTAGGAGAGAGGCGGCTTTTCAGCGCGGCTAAGTCGAGCGAGCGGCTGCGCTCGTGAATCTGGACGGAATCGCGGCCGCACATGGTGATGTGGGGCTGGGCTTGGCCATCGAGGTAGGGGAATTCGCGGCGGGAGCAGGCGCGACAGTCTGGGTTGCGCGCGATGCGGACAGATTGGAAATGGCCGCTCCAGACATCGCAGGAGATCAGGCGAGCGTGCAGCGCGTCCGTACGGCCGGCTAAGAGCTTCATGGCTTCGGCGACTTGGAGCGAAGCGATTAGATTGACGATGGGAGCCAGGACGCCGATGGTGTCGCAGGTTTCCTCGAGGCCTTGCTGCTGCGCTTCCATCAAACAAGCGAGGCATGGAGTCACTCCGGGGCGGATGGTCAGGGTTAGTCCGTAGCTGGCGACGGCGGCGGCGTAAATCCAGGGCTTGCCGTTTTGGACGGCGAAGTCGTTGATCAGGAACCGCGTTTCGAAGTTGTCCGTGCCATCGAGGATCAGATCGAAGCCGGCGAGCAGGTCGGCGACGTTGCGGGGGCTCAGGTCGGCGACTGTGCCTTCGACCGTCACACTGGAGTTGATGGAGCCGAGCTTGCGTTCGGCGGCGATGGCTTTGGGGAGGGCTGCGAGGGCGTCGGCTTCGTCGAAGAGCGTTTGGCGCTGAAGATTCGAAGGCTCGACGAAGTCGCGATCGATTATGCGCAATTTTCCTACGCCGGCGCGTGTTAAAAGGTTGGCGGCGGCGGCGCCGATAGCACCACAACCGACGATAACGGCGCTGGAGGCGAGCAGGTGCTGCTGACCTTCCACGCCAATTCCGGCGAAGAGAATTTGCCTCGAATATTTTTCGTGAAGAGAGTCGTTCACCTAGCCGATGGCCTTTGTGGAGACGCGTTCAAGCCGACGAAAAGAGCAGGCTATGGCCCGCGCTGCAGTTAGCGTTCCGGTATTTATCATAGCGCCAAAGTTCGCGGGACAGGCAACGCCGCTATGCTACGCTTCGTCTGAGCCAGTGGAAGCATGAAAGCGCATTGTGGGCATGGGTTGCGCACTATTGTCGCGGCCGCGCTCCTTACGGGAGTTGCGTTGGGGCACGCGCAGGCGCAGCAAGAAAAGCCCGCGGCGCAGGTGAGCGAAACGACTCCGCAGAGTGCCGCCGTCCCGGCCGAAACCGTGGTTGCAGTACGGATTGTGACGGAAGACGGACGCATGCTTTCAGAAAAGACGGCGGGGCTGGCCATTTCGATTGGCAAACCACTCGACCGGGAGCAGGTGGCGGAAAGCATCCGGGCGCTGTACCGCACGGGCGATTATGCGGATGTGCGCGCGGTTTCCACCCCAGTGGACGGAGGGGTACGCGTCGATTTCGTTGTGCGGGAGCAACTGTTTTTCAATCAAGTGATCATTCGTGGTCTGGTGAGTCCTCCCACGGAGGCTTCGGCGATTGCGGCGGTGCAGCTTCCGCTGGGTGAGCCTTACCAACCGGAGGCGGTGAACGAGGGATTGGAGCGGCTGCGTGAGCTACTGAAGGAGGAAGGGCTATACGCAGCACAGGTGTCCGCGGAAAAGGTCCCGCATACCGAAACTCACCAGATGGATGTGATCATAAACATACAGGCGGGAAAGCGCGCACGCATCAAGGAGATTCAGCTCAAGAATGGGACGGAGTACAGAGATGCGGAGATTCTTTCACGAACGAAATTGAAAGTGGGACGGGAGATTACCGCGGCGCATGTGCAGCGCGCCACATCGCGCGTGCGAAATTTTCTGGTGAAAAAGGGACATTTGAATGCGCGCGCGGTAGCGAGGCGGGGAGCTTACGACAGCAAAAGCAACACGATTCCGGTGGAGCTGGAGCTGACGGCAGGGCCGCTGGTGCGGCTTGCCGTGGCGGGGGCGAAATTCTCCGGCGGGGAGCTGAAGAAGCTGGTGCCGGTTTATCAGGAAGGAGCGGTCGATACGGACCTTCTGGAAGAAGGCAAGCGCAATATTCGGGAGCGGCTGGAACGTAACGGATATTTTGACGCGGGCGTGGAGTACGCGACGAGTACGAAGGAGGTGACGCTCAGCGGCGGGCGGAAGGCAAGCGAAGAGGTGATCACGTATCGCGTGGAGCGCGGCGACCGGCACACGCTGCTGCGAATCGAGATCACCGGGAACCATTACTTCGATACCGAACTGCTGCGCAGCCGGCTGGTGATTTACCCGAAGGCATTCGCAACGCGCGGAAGATTTAGCCGAAGGCTGCTGGAGGCCGACCGGGAGTCCATGAGGAATTTGTATTTGGCCAACGGATTTCTGGAAGCGAAGGTGGATGCGCAGACGCTGGACAACTACAAGGGGAAGGAAGGGGACCTGCTGATTCGCTTTGTGATTGAGGAAGGGAAGCAGACGCGAGTGGCGTCGCTGAAGATCGATGGAGTTCACGCGTTGAAGGAAGACGTGTTGCTGGGGGTAGTGGCCTCGACGCCGGGCCAGCCTTATTCGGAATTCAATGTGACGACGGATCGCGACAACATTCTGGCGCTGTATTTTAATGACGGTTTTCCGGAGGCGAAGTTTACGGCCACCGCAGAGAGGGTCAACGAGGCACAGAAAAAGTCCGCGGCAGAGAACTCCACTGGAACGCAAGCAGCAGCGGCGCCAAACGGTACGCAAAAAAGCGACAAAGCAAAGAACGAGCAGGCGTTTCAGGATGGTTTCGTGAATCTAGTGTATCGGATTGAAGAAGGGCCGCAGATCCGAGTGCGAAGGATATTGTTGACGGGCTACGACCATACGCGGCCTAGCGTGATTCGGCGGGAAATCCAAGTGGAGCCCGAGGCGCCGCTGCGTGAAGGAGAGGTAGTCGAATCGCAACGGCGGCTGTACAACCTGGGCGTGTTTAACCGCGTGACGATCCAGCCGCAAAATCCGAATGGGACAGACACGAACAAAGATGTGGTGGTGTTGGTCGAGGAGGCGAAGCGGTACACGCTGGCGTATGGCGGAGGGTTCGAAGTGCAGCGGCTGGCGAGCTCGACCAACCCGGCGGGTAGCCAAGTGCAGGCGGCTGTGCGGGGGATTCTGGAGATCAGCAAACTGAATTTGACCGGGCGAGGCGACTCGCTTGCGCTGAAACTGAGGGGCAGCACGATCGAAGATCGCGCGCTGCTGGCGTACAACCACCCGAACACGTTCAGCAATCCGCACCTGAACCTTCAGGCGACCGCTTATACAGAGAAGACGCAGGACATCAATACGTTCACGCAGACGCGCTATGAGGGCTCGCTGCAATTGAACCATCGGGTGACGCCGCGGACGTCGCTGCTGTACCACTACACGTTTCGCAAGGTGCTGGTGTCCAACTTGAACACCCATATTTCGCTGGAGGAGGTTCCGCTCTTCAACGCGCCCACGCTAGTCTCGCAATTTGGCACGGGGTGGGTGCGCGATGCCCGGGACAATCCCGCGGATGCAACGAAGGGAAATTTCAACAGTGTGGATTTCAGCGTGGCGGACACGGGGATTGGGTCGAGCGCGAGTTTCTTGCGTCTTCACTTTCAGAATTCAACGTACCACCCGTTTAAGCGCAGGTTCAGCTTCGCGCGGTCGATTCGCATCGGGATTTTGCAACCGTATCGCGATACGGTTTCGCTGAGCTTTCCGCCGCCAACGACGCCGCCGTTGCCACGAGTGATACCGCTGCCAGAAAGATTCTTTGCGGGCGG
>DATBYP010000332.1:0-4473 GCA_036513675.1 Candidatus Acidiferrum sp. | reverse complement strand
CCTGCCGAGGGCCGAATGAGAAGTCATGCGGCAGAGAACATCCAACTTAGTCGCGCGGGCTGCGCCACGATACGGAATCCGCGGTATTGATTGAGGTGCTGAGGGTGGGCTTAGACTGGAGTTGCTTTAAAGTAGCGTGCTTTGAAGTTTTGAGCGCGCTCAGATCTCGGGGCGGCCTTTAACGAGGCCGCCCTTTTTGTTTTCCGGAAATGCAATATCTCCGGAACGTTCATCCGTATATTGACTGGCTGGTTCTGTTGTCCGCGAGTCTGTTACGCATTTTCTTTTTTTCTGTGTACTTACAATCGAGTCAAACGCCGACCAAAGCTACGGCGTGGGGCTAATTGTCGCGGCGTTTGTAGGTCAGATATTCGATGGTGTTGAATTCCTTTTCTAGCTGCGCGGCGAGGATGCGGACTTGGGTGATGAAGCGCTCGAATTGGCGCAGTTGAATGGCGGTGGCGTGCTTTACGAAGTGGTTGCGGTTCTCTTGGGTGTGCTCCAGGGCAACGGACAGGACGACGCGAAGGTTTTTGAGATTATCAAGGAAGTTCTGGGAGTCGGCCATACGGAGGCACTCCAAGGGGATCGGTTCGGAGGGCGCAGGGTAATTGATAGCGAGAAATTTGGGGGTTGGCTACTGGTAGTGCGTCCAGTTGTGGTACAGGCGAGATAAGGGCGGGAGAAAGACAGGAGCGCTCGCTGCGCTCGCTCGCCGGGGTGAAGCCCGCCGCTACATAACCAAAGAACCGCTGCGCGACTAGGGAAGGTCGAGGGTGATTTTTAGGAGGGATTCGGCTAGGGCGTTGGCGTCTTGGGTGTCCATGTTGGTTAGGACTGCTACGGCGGCGGATTTTTGTGGGACTAGGAGGATGGCGGTGCTGGTGCCTTGCTGGCCGCCGTCGTGGCCGACTTGGTGTAGGCCGAACTTGTCGAAGATGAACCATCCCAAAGCGTAGTGGCTCGGATTGCCTTCGGTGGGCTGCGCGACGGTCCACATGAGATCTCGAGTGGCGGGTTTTAGGAATTTGCCGGCTAGGATGGCGGCTTCGAAGTTGGCCATGTCGTCGGCGGAGGAGATTAGGCCACCGCCGGGAATTTTGTAGCTGGAGTCGAGGACGCCGGCGTTGTGGACTGCGCCGGACTTATCGCGGTGATACCAGCGGGTGCGATGGGGGACGATGGCGAAGAAGTCGTCGGCTTGCGTGTGGTCCATGGCGGCGGGGCGGAAGACATTTTCGCGAACGAAGTCGACGTATTTCTGGGAGGCGGCGCCTTCGAGGATGCAACCGAGCAGCGTGTAGCCGTAGGTGGAGTAGTGGAATTGCGTGCCAGGCCTGGACAGAAGTGGGTCGGAGGCGAAGAGCTGGAGTGATTCTTCCATGGTGGCGAAGTGGCGTGCGCTGTCGTCGGGGACGTCGCCCTTGCCCTCATTGTTGTAGTGGCGAATGCCGGAGAGGTGGGCGAGGAGTTGGCGCGAGGTGATGGGGGAATCTTTTTGCGGGAAGGCCGGGCAATATTTCTGGACGGGAGCGTCGAGGTCGAGCTTGCCGCGTTCATAGAGTTGGAGGATGGCTACGGCGGTGATCGGTTTGGAAATGGAACCGAGGCGGTAAAGCGTGGAGGAAGTTGCGGGGGCGGAGTCTTCGAGATCAGACATGCCGAAGCCGGCGGACCAGACGGGCTGGCCGTTTTCCACGATGGCGATGGAAACGCCGGGAACGCTGTTGGCGGTCATGAAGGCGGAAACGGCTTTTTCGATTTGTGAGCGCTTTTCGGGGGAGAGGGTTTTGTCTTGCGCGGCGGCCGAAAGGGAAGCGATCGATATGAGCAACGCCGCGAGGAAAAAGGAAAGCGGGCGCGACGTCGTGGGATGTAGAAGGCTGGATGCTCGGCGGAACATGTCGGACCTCCGGGCGGAGAGTCTAGCGCAGAATGCGGATGGGTGAGCAGAGGGGGTGACTTGACGGCAAGCTGGCAGACTTATACCATCTGCCCTCCGATTGGGTACGTGTCCATTCTGCTGTCAGGGCTTGGGTGTTAGGGGAAGTTGTTGCCGGGGAGCCGGAGTGCGTTGCGAGGTTCTGGAACAGTCCGCGGGACTGGTCTGGTTCGGAGCGAACCGGAAACCGCATCGTCTTGCCTGTTGTTGAAGCCGCGAACGAATTGTAACCTTCGTAACTTCAAATACATCAGCGAATTAGAGTGAAATCCTGGGGATTGTTACAGGATATTCACATTCGTTTGACGCAACAGTAAGACGGGACAATTACCTTCCTGCGCGGGGTGATTCGCATACCTTCCGGTGATGGGGTCGAATTTTGCGTAAAAGAGAGAGGCGATGAAAAAATTTGCAGCACTAACACTGTCGATTTTCATGATGTGCGGCACAGCGCTGGCGGACACACCGAAAGACGCTGATTCACCCGCGAATGCGCCCAAGGCTGGCAAGGCGGCAAAGGCGAAAGCTGCGAAGAGCGCGGAGAAGGCAAGCGCTGCGTTTGCAGCCGAGCTTGAAGAATTGCGGCAGACTTTGCAATCGCAGCAGGAACAGTTGCAAATGTTGAAGGAAGAGCTGGCTAAGCGCGATCGGCAGATCGACGCAGCCCGAGACGCGGCAGCGGCGGCAAATACTCGTGCAGTGGAAGCGAGCAGCAAAGCGGCGGAAGCGGTGAGTGCGAGCGCGGCGGTGAAAACAGCGGCGAGCTCGCTGGATTCCACGGTGAGCGATCTGAAGGTGAGCAACGAGTCACTGCGCACGACGGTGGCAACGGCGCAGGCGGATGCGAAGAAGGCGGAAGAGGCGGGGCCGGCGGCGATTCGCTACAAGGGCATCACCATTACGCCGGGCGGGTTCGTGGCGGCGGAAACGGTTACGCGCACGCACGCGGCAAGCGCTGGCATCAACACGCCATTCACGGCGATTCCGTTCCCGGGGAACTCGCTGGCGAGAGTCACGGAGAATAACTTTTCAGCACGGCAGTCACGAGCAACAGCGTTGTTCGAGGGCAAGATCGGGGGAGCAAAGCTCACCGGGTATTATGAGGGTGACTTCCTGAACGCGGGCGTCACGTCGAATAACCGGCAGAGCAACAGCTATCCATTCCGCCAGCGGCAAGTGTGGGCACAATTGGCGCTGGACAGCGGCTTGTCGTTCACCGGCGGACAGATGTGGACGCTGGCAACAGAAAACCGCAAGGGCATCAACAATCGGCTGGAAGCTTTGCCGATGATGGTCGACCCGCAATACGTAGTGGGCTTCACATGGGCGCGGCAATACGGCTTCCGCGTAGTGAAGGACTTCGGCGGGAAGTTTGCGCTGGGGCTTTCGGTGGAAG
The DNA here is from genome assembly GCA_036513675.1 of Candidatus Acidiferrum sp. GTDB lineage: Bacteria > Acidobacteriota > Terriglobia > Acidiferrales > UBA7541 > Acidiferrum. The sequence goes on along the minus strand of DATBYP010000332.1, from coordinate 1,135 downwards.
GACCGCAGGCGACGCTGGGCGGACGCGGGTTTACTTCGCTAACCAGCACGACCGCGCTGGGCGCAGTGACAACCACGCAGAACTTTTTCATCAATGCGCCCGGACAGGCGGGAGGGTTGCTCAACGCGTTTGATGCGACCGGATATACGGTGAGTAAGGCGCCGGACATCATTGCCAAGGCGGCGTTTGATCCTGGATTCGGACACTACGAGTTGTTTGGAATCATCAGCACGTTCCGGAACCGGATTTTCCCGTGCGCGGTAGCGGGAACAAACGCGGCGAATCTGCCAGCTCCAGCGACACCGACCGTGGTGACTTGCCCAGTGACGGGAACGCCGGTACGGAGCGCCGCGGGCGCATTTAACGACACGCGAGTTGGCGGTGGATTGGGCGCGAGTTTCTTGGTGCCGCTGTTCAGCAAGAAGTTGGACTTTGGTGTAAAGGCCGTCGCTGGCGACGGTATCGGGCGTTACGGGTCGTCGCAGCTCGCGGATGAGACGTTCCGTCCGGACGGGACAGCGGCTCTGATTCGCACGGCGCACTATTTGGGTAGACTGGAATTTCACCCGAATGCGAAGCTGGACGTTTACCTATACGGCGGATCGGAGTATGCGTGGCGCGCGGCGTACACCGGCTACACGACGATCGCCGTGACCGCCACACCGGCGATTCCCGCAACAGCGACTTCGCCGGCCATTCCTGCGACGACAAACACGACGATTTCGCTGTCCGGAATCGGCGGATATGGTTCACCATTGGCCAACAACAGCGGGTGCAGCACGGAAGGGCTCCCGTCAGGATCATTCACGCCGTCAACCGGCGGGACGTGCGCCGGCGACATACGCATCATCACGGAAGGCACGGTTGGTTTCTGGCACAAGTTCTACAACGGACCGAAGGGTGGTATGCGCTGGGGCATCCAGTATTCCTACATAACCAAGAGCGGTTGGTCGGGGAGCGGTGGCCTACCGGCAGGCACGCCTGGCGTTTCACCGAAGGCGACGGACAATATGATTTGGACGTCGTTCCGTTACTACATACCTTAGGAGTGTAAGTAGAAGAGTCTAAGGGTATAAGAGTCTAAGAGCACAAGCGTAGAGCAGAACAAGGGCAGTTCCTAACGGAGCTGCCCTTA
>DATBYP010000331.1:0-3705 GCA_036513675.1 Candidatus Acidiferrum sp. | reverse complement strand
GCGAAAAGCAAATTCCGCACGAGGCATCTCTCGAGAACAGCCACATCAGCTACACCAAAGGCTGCTACACCGGCCAGGAAATCGTAGAACGCGTACGCTCCCGCGGCCAGGTCAACCGCCGCCGCGTGGGCCTGCGCTTCAACGGCGAAGCAGTTCCCTCCCCCGGTGAAGTCCTAACCTCGGGAGGGAAAGAAGCTGGCTACCTCACTCGCGCAGCATTCTCTCCAGCACTGTCCTCTGCGATAGGTATGGGCTACGTACGAAAAGAAAACAACGAACCAGGGCAAATACTAGAATGGCAAGGCGGAACCGCCACAGTGACAAGTTTTCCGACAAAGCAACCGTAAGGGCGTCTAACACCCTTTAGACTTTTACACTCTTACACGCTAGACCCTTCAAACGCTAGCGAACATCGGCAGTAGCGCCTTATTCAACCGCGCGCGGTCTTCCTGCGTCATCGCGATAAATTCAATCCCCATGCCCCGCGCCGGCGTAACTCGCCGCACCACCGCACGGGCACGCACTTCCCCAAATGGCAAATCCAGCAGCACTTTCACACTGCTGCGAATCGGCGCCGGCTGCTGCGTTAGGACGAACAATCCGCCTAGGGCAATACTCCCCAGATACGAGACCGCCCGGCGCGTGCCAGATTGCCACGCCACCACCACACTTCGAGGCGGCACCACGCGCGGATAGCGCCTGAGTTCTTCATCCCCCACGACGGACTCCCTAAGCTATGCCAGAGCCGCCAAGTCTTCGCCAAAACCTACCCCACGTCAAGCAACTTCTATGAGCTTGAGACAGGTGACCTGGAGCGCGCTCTTTGACCCATGGGTTACGCTTTTTTCTTATATACGCGTACGTAATCGACCAGCATCCTCTGCGGAAACACCGTCGCACTATCCGGCGGACCCGGCCAGTCTCCGCCTACCGCGACATTTAGAATCAGGAAAAATCGATGATCGAACACCCATCTCCCGTCGGAAGGCCACTGCGCTGAAGTGAACGTCGCGTACAAATTGGAATCCAGGTAGAAGCGAACCGCGCCGGGCTCCCACTCCACCGCATAAACGTGAAAGTCGTCGGACAATTTCTGCCCCGCCGGCAGAGCGATTGTGGCCGTCGTATCGCTGGTGGCATTCGTGGAGCTGGGGCCATGCAACGAGCCATGATTAATTCCCGGCTCCTTGCCGACATTTTCCATGATGTCGATTTCACCGCACTTCGGCCAACCAACAGAACCAAAGTTGTCTCCGAGCATCCAGAACGCAGGCCATATTCCCTGCCCCGCGGGCAGCTTGAGGCGCACTTCGAATCTCCCATACGCCTGCGAAAACATACCCTGCGTCTTCAACCGCGCCGATGTGTAGTTAAATTTCGCGCCATCCGGACCGGTGTACGCCTCCTGTCGCGTCGTAATCACCAGCTTCCCGTCCTCAATCCGCGCATTCTCCGCACGATTCGTGTAGTACTCAAGTTCGTGATTCCCCCATCCGCTCCCGCCAATGTCGTACGCCCACTTCGAAGCATCAGGCAGCGAGCCATCCTTGCCGTTGAATTCATCGCTCCACACCAGCGTGTAGCCTTCCGGCGCCTTCGGCTTCTGCGCCTGCCCCGCCCCCGAAACCAAACTGACGGCAGCAAGCAAGATGTAGTGGCGGGCCTTTAGACTCGCCGGCACACAATCTACAAAACGCGTTCCTTGACCTGGTAAGCGCATGTTCAATCTCCTGCGTACATGGACACACTACGCCGCGCTCGCTAAACTCCAAACTCAAAATAATCCGGAGGCACCGTGAAGGCCATCCTCTTCCGCCAGCATGGCGGACCCGAAGTTCTACAATACGTCGATGTCCCCGACCCGGAGCCCCGCCCCAATGAAGTTCTCGTCCGCGTGCGCGCTTGCGCTTTGAATCATCTCGATCTCTGGGTGCGTCGCGGATTGCCCAACGTGCCCTTCCCGCTTCCCCACATTCCGGGCAGCGACGTCGCCGGAGAAATCGCAAAGATCGGCGCCGAAGTCACCACTGTTCGGGTAGGTCAGAGAGTTGTCCTCGCACCACTGGTTAGCTGCGGCAAATGCCGCGCTTGCCTTGCTGGCCTGGACAACTGCTGCCGCGAAGCCACCAACCTCGGCTACATGATCGACGGCGGCTGCGCCGAATTTGTTCGCGCACCCGAAGTGAATTGCCTCCCCTACCCTGAAAATCTCTCGTTCGAAGAAGCCGCCGCCATCCCGCTCGTCTTTCAAACCGCGTGGCACATGCTCATCGACCGCGCCCAACTTCAGCCCGGTGAAGACGTGCTGGTCCTAGGTGCGGGCAGCGGCGTTGGCAGCGCCGCCATTCAAATCGCAAAGTTCTTCGGTGCACGGGTCATCACCACCGCCGGTTCCGACGCAAAGCTCGAGAAGGCCCGCCAACTTGGCGCCGACCACGTCATCAATCACAAAACGCAAAGAATTCGCGACGAGGTCCGCCGCATCACTAACAAGCGCGGCGTCGATGTCGTCTTCGAGCACGTCGGCACCGCCACGTGGGACGACAGCCTCGCCAGTCTCGCGCTCGCCGGCCGTCTGGTCACCTGCGGCAACACCACCGGCTACGATGCGAAGCTAGATCTCCGCTTCCTCTTCACCCGCCAACTCTCGCTGCTCGGCTCCTACATGGGTGTGAAAAGTGAGCTGCATACAATAATGAAGCTAGTGGCCGCAGGCCGCCTAAAGCCAATAGTCGACCGTATCTTTCCGCTGCAAGAAGCCGCCGCTGCCCACGCCTACCTCGAATCCGGTCAGCAATTCGGCAAAGTAGCCCTAAGAGTCTGATGGCGAAAGCCGATCCACTTGACACGGATACACCGGCCCACAGTCTCTATAACAAGGGACTCATCCGCTCAGTTGGCACTGCGCGCGCCTGCGGCATATGCACTGGCCTGGTTGAGTTTCTCCAGAGATTCGGGATCTAGCTTCAGATCGGCGGCACTGAGCAACTCATGGAGCTGATCGAGATTTGTCGCGCTGGCAATCGGAGCGGTAACGCTCGGCTGCGCCAGCAGCCAGGCGAGGGCTACCCGGGTTGGCGTCGAGCCGTGAGTTTTCGCCACTTGGTCGAGCGCGCCCAGGATTCTGAAGCCGCGCTCGTTCAGATATTTCTTCACGAGGCTCGCTCTCGCGCTATTGGCCAAATCCGCTTCGGAACGGTACTTGCCCGCAAGAAATCCGCTGGCCAGCGAAAAGTAAGGAATCACGCCGATGTTTTCGCGCAGGCAAAGAGGCGCCAACTCCGCTTCGAACTCCGCCCGCTCGTAAAGGTTGTAGAGCGGCTGCAGACTCTCGTACCGCGGCAGACCCTTTTTCTTACTGATCTGCAGCGCTTCTCGCAGTCTCTTGGCGTTGTAGTTCGATGCACCAATCGCGCGCACCTTTCCCTGCTGGATGAGCTGCGCATACGCTTCGAGCGTTTCCTCCAGCGGCGTATCGGTGTCATCAACATGCGACTGATATAAATCGATGTAGTCGGTCTGCAAGCGTTGCAGCGAATCCTCCACCGCGGTCAGAATGTAGCCTTTGGAAAGCCCTTTCTTTCCTGGACCCATTTCCGATCCAGCTTTCGTTGCGATGATCACGCGCTGCCGGTTCCCGCTGCGCCTCAGCCATTTGCCGATGATCGTCTCGGACTCCCCGCCTTTATTTCCCGGCACCCATTT
>DATBYP010000330.1:0-2768 GCA_036513675.1 Candidatus Acidiferrum sp. | reverse complement strand
CAGTTGCAAGATGCGAGGGGACGTAGTGGTGCTGGAAATAATGCCGAATCCGGGGTCTCCAACGTTCGAATCCGGAACGCCGAAGTTGACCCAGTTAAACAGATTGAATGCCTCGGCGCGAAACTCCAGATTCAGTCTCTCTCGAATCGCGGTCCGCTTGGACAGCATAAAGTCGACCGACTTCTGCCCAGGGGTGCGAATCGCAAGACCGCGGCCCAGTCCTCCGAAATCCACCGGTCCGGGCAAAACAAACAGCGTGCCGAGACTTCCCAATCCGGGCGAGCCGAAGTAGTGGGTTAGCCTGCTCTCCACGGGTCCGCTTCCTTGCAATTGTGCCAGCGTCACCCCAGGAGCCACATCCGGCGTCAGATAAATCGCCGATGTTACGGCGCTTTGTGCGAATGGCGCTAAGAACGTGATCGGCGTGCCGGATTGAAACGTTACGATGCCCGCGGTTGTCCATCCTCCGAAAACGCGGTTAGCCATAGAACTCTTGAGTGGTTGTGGAGGCTGATAAATAAAGCTGGTGGTCGAGCGAAACTTTCGGTCGAAGGCGGAAAGACCCCAGTGGTTGAGGTTTGTGTTATCGCCGGGCACTTGGGAGTTCAGCACGTCACCTTGCGGCGTCAACGAATTGTTGTCCATGGATTTTCCATAGGTGAAGGCGGTCAGGAATTGGAGCCCATGGCTGAACCGTTTGCTCAGGCTCGCCACCAACGCTTCGTACTTGGACGATCCACTGAACTGCGTCAGAGCGATGCCGCGATCGCTCGCAATGCCGGCGACTGGCACCCGAGCTGCGACGTTGGCGGTACTTATTGTGTTTGTCGTCACTCCGCGAATGGGGTTTGAAACCGACGCAATCCCTGGCTGGTTGCCCGCCCGAGTGTTAAGCAGTCTCAACCCGTGCGATCCCAAGCATCCGACCTCGAGCAGGAAATTGCGGGCAATCTCATACTGAAGGCTGACGTTCCACTGCTGCACGTAGGGATTCCGCGACGCGGGATCTGTTGGCGAGACTTCAAGACTCGGCGGCACTCCGGCTATGTACTGCCGGGGTTGCCACAGCGGGAAGGCGCTATTCGGCGGAAGATTCAGAGCGCTGAACGGGTCTTGCAGCGTCCCCAAGGCACCGAACCCGAGCGCCGTGTCATTAAAAGGAGGACTAGCCACGTTCGCGAGGGCGACAATTGACGACACCCTCGGATAGAAAATCCCGTAGCCGCCGCGAATCACGACGTCTTTCACCGGCTGCCACGCGAGCCCAATGCGCGGAGCGAAGTTCTTGAAGTCATTGCCGTCCATCAGGGTATTACTGACAACCGTTACTCCGGCTGGAATGACTGCGTTTGGGTGCTGCTGAACGTAAGTCTGAGTGATGGTATATCCGCTGTACGTCCCGCCCGCGGGGGGAATCCCGTACGGCCCCTCGGCTAGGAGACGCGTGTCAAACCCTGCCAGGCGTCCCTGGGTGTCGGTCGGCCAAGCAAAGTAATCCCAGCGCAGACCAAGATTTACGACAAGGTTGCGCGACAGCTTCCAGTTGTCCTCGATAAATGCGCTCAAATCGTCGAAACGTAAATCCTTCGCGAAGCTGCCCGTGGAAGCGAACCGGGCCAGGATGTTGCTGCCGCCCGTACCATTTTGGCTGCCATCCTGCCCCAATAGAAAATCCACAAACTGGTAGAGGAATATTTGGCCAGAGGCGGCGACATCCTGATTCGTATTGAGTTGATGACGAACGAACGTGCCTCCGAACCGTATTGAATGGCGGCCGGATACTTTCGAAACGACGTCGGAGTACGTGAACATATTTTCCTTGCTGGAATTGGTGACGTGGTCGGCCCCAAATTGCAGCCCGCCGGCGTTCGCGATATAGATCTCGGGGAAATGCCCGCCGGCTCCTGGCGCCGGTAACATTCCGACGTCAGTGGGCGTGATCGGATCGTTTCGCAGTTGCGGATTCGTGATCCGCACATACCCCAGCCTTGCTTCATTCAGGAGCGTGGGGCTGAGAATGAAGGTGTGGACCAGAGAGAAGTTCGTGTTCTGCGGAAGCGTCGTGAAAGTGAACCCAGGGACGTTCCCTGAAGGGGACCCGACAGTTTGTCCACCTGAAAAGAACTTGCCTGAAATCGTCTGTCGCGCGGAAATGTAGTGGTCGAGGTCGATCACATACTGATCCTCATCGAACTTGCTCGGGAACGAGAAGCTGGCGTTCGAGTACACCTGTCCGCCATTGAGCCCGCCCACGTGGTCGTTCAAAGAGCTCGGTGCGAACGAAGGCAGCAAATAGCTCCCGTTCGGCAGTTTGCCTTGTAGAATTGCTATTGCTACTGGATTGATATTCGACCCATCCGGCAGGATGGTATTGCCGCCGCCTGGCGATGGTCCGAGGTACCCGGTTCGGCCTCCGTAAATCGCACCGAGCTCCGCGCGTAGCGTTGCTGGGTTACTCCGGTCGCCTGACGGCAACAGAGGATATGCCGCATTGGTGAAGGCCACGCCGGGCGCGGCGGCATTAATCTGCCGTGTGCCTTGGTAGGAGACGAAAAAGAAGGTCTTGTCCTTGCGGATCGGCCCGCCAAGCGTTCCACCAAACTGGTTCTGCTTCAAAACGGGCGCCTGATTTGGGAGTCCATTCTCCGCCTGGCTGGTCTTCAGAAAGAAGTCATTGGCATTCATGTTCTGGTTTCGAAAGAACTCATAAAGGTCTCCGTGAAGCTGGTTGGTACCGCTCTTGGTGATCAGGTTGACGCTAGCTCCTC
>DATBYP010000329.1:0-15992 GCA_036513675.1 Candidatus Acidiferrum sp. | reverse complement strand
AAGAGCGGTTTCGATTCGCGCCTCGACAACACGTCCTATTTCAACGCCTCCTTGCGCTCCTACCCGCCGATCACCCTGAAGTCGGGTGACGCGCTAGTCTCTTCGATCAGCCTTTCGCAAAGTCATTTACTGCCGGAGGTCATGCGGGCTTCGGACAAGAGCATCAGTCCGGTCGGCAGCGTCTCAGTCCTAACCGTTTTGCCGGCTGCGCCTGCTGCAGACGCTTTCCGGCCGTCGTACTGCGACCGCAATCAAACCATCTACCACGCCAATGCTCTGCAACGAGATCTCTTGCTCTCCCTCGCGCCACCCAACCCTTCCGGTACGCCGACTCTTGCGCAATTCGAGGCGCTGTATCGCAGGCCCTGGATCGATACGAACGACTTTCTCTTCGACACTCCCGCGGAGTACATGCCGAGTTATGGCATGCACGTTGCCATGGCCGATTCCTATGCGTCGCTTCTCCTGATGCTAAATTTTCCCGCCGACCAAAAAATCAACCTCACCAACTACTTGGTGCAATATGGCATTGATTTGAACGGTTGCTTGCGTGCGGGTCACTCGTGGCCCGCTTTTGGCGGGCATCGCAGCGGCAGAAAACTCACGATCTTATTCGCGGGAATCCTTTTGAACGATGCGGGTATGAAGGGTGTCGGGGCTTTGAAGGATAGTTTTGGCGAAGACATGCAAACTGTCTACGTTAACCGTCTGCCTCCCGCGGGCAGCATCGCGAAAGCATGGCAGGGCGCCACGGTGATCTATGGCGGCCACTATGGTGTCCACTCCGATGGCACACCCGTCAGCGCCGGTCTGTACGGCCCGTACGAGCAACTACAACCATCTGTTTGGCCGCTGATAACTCCGACCGAGCAACTAGGTGAGGCTTACCGTAGGTGCTGCACTTCGATCGCTTTTGTCGGGGAAGCGCTTACCATTCATCTACTCCACGCCGAGAGCCTATGGAACTATCCTGCTTTTTTTGACTATGTCGATCGCTGGATGACCGAGGACGACACCCAGGCTGTTGCGGAAATCAAAGCGCAAAGTGGCTTCGACTACAGTGCAAGTTGGGACCGACAGGGCCAAACACACGTCTGGCTCCAGGGACAATTCCCTCAATACATGTTTATCGACGATATGTGGAAAGCCTACCGCTAGGCCGTCCGGTTCACCGGCAACACGAAGGTTGGGTTAGGCGCTAATTGGGCGATGTCGTCCTTCAGTGCCGTCTGGCTCCACTTGGAGGAGGCGGCTGATGCTGACGAGTTGCTGACCTACATCCTCTCGCGGTTGCTCTCCTCTGGTCGCGGTCTGCCCGGTGACCTCGCTCAAGACCGCCTCCAATAGAGGTGTAACGCCGCGGAGTTGCCGCGCACGAATCATCACGTCCCAGAGAGGCTCGAATTTCTTCCACCCTGACGCATAGAAGAAATGTTTTGCCTGATGCTTGAGCGTGCCATGGCGCAGCGACGCGCGTGCAATCGAGCCCCAGCGATAAAACTCTTTGTAGGCCCAATCGTATCCGGCTTTCAGCGCTTCCGGGTGCAATCGCGCCGGACGATAGACGACGTGCCGCGTGTCATACAGGTTCCAGTCGCTGGTGACGATGCGTCCCTCGCTGCGCATTTGCGCATAAAGCCTGGTGCCAGGATACGGGGTCTGGATGTGAAAGGTGGCGGTGGTGATACCGTGGGCAATGGCCCAATCGACAGTGCGCCGGAATACGTCTTCGCCATCGTCGTCCATGCCGAAGACGAAGCTGCCGTTGATCATGACTCCGAGCGAATGCAGCCGGTCCGTAACAGCTTTGTAATCGCGTCCCAGGTTCTGCCGTTTGTTGCTTCGCGCCAGGTTGCCGGGAGTCAAGGTCTCAAAGCCGACGAAGATGCTGCGCAGTCCGGCTTCTGCGGCCCGTTCAATCAGGTCCCCGCGCAAAATCGAGTCCACGGTCGCCGCACCCTGGAACAGCCGTTTCATTCCTTTCATGCCACTAAAGAGCGCCTGCGAAAAGCGGCGGTCACCCAGAAGGTGGTCATCCAGAAAATAAAGGTGGCGGCCGGGCAGGCGTGCGATTTCAGTCAAGGCGTCATCCACCCGCTGCGTGTAGAACGAGCGGCCGCCGTGAAAAAATGCGTCTTTGTAGCAGAAGTCGCAGTGCTGGGGGCAGCCGCGTGTGACCACAATCGAATTAGGAACCAGGTAGCGACTGCGGTGGATGAGATCGCGGCGTATGGGTGGAATCCGCTCCAGAGTGCGCCCGGCGGTTGAGGCATAAACGCGTTGTGGTTGCCCATCGCGAAAGTCTTGCAGAAACTGCGGAAATATCTGTTCTCCTGGGCCTAGAAAGATCACGTCGGCATGGCGAGCCGCCTCGTCAGGAAGGGAAGTGACGTGGAGGCCTCCCAGGCCCACAAAGACGCCCCGGGCGCGATAGTGGTCGGCAATGCGATACGCCCTGTATGCATTGGTGATGTACACCTGGATCAAGACCAGGTCCGGCTCGTCGTCCGTGCGCAACGGCTCCACGTGCTCGTCCACAATGACCGCTTCATCACCAGAACGTAGGTAGGCCGCCAGAGTGGCCAACCCCAATGGAGGGAACAAGGAGTACTTAATCGGCCGCCAGTAGGGGCTCGTGGCCTCCGTCAGCGCAGGGAGGATGAACTTCACCCGGAGGGGATGGGTGCCGCGCGCCATCACTGCGCAACGCCCTGCTGCTTCCCAAAGTGCTGTTTGCAATGCGTCGCGGTTTGCATGCGGGAAAGTCCCAGGTCAAATTGGCAATGTACTTTATATAACAAAGCTCATTAAGTCGCAATGTAAATTGACACGCTGCCGGATCGGCGTGGATGGGGGCGCGAGACGCAAATGAAGGCAGTGTCCGCCAGGTTCTTAGGCCTTACGTGCCCTGGTGCTAAATTGTGGCCTACTACGGCGCTTGTCGTGTCTGTTCCGCCGCGCTATAGTCGATGGCGTTACAAGTAGAACCGCGATCCGCGTAGGCCCTGCCTTAGTCTTGAGTCACCGCCGCAAGATGTCTTGCCGGGCAAACCCGTGGTTCCCGAGGAACGACGATGTTTGCGAGTAGAAGCAAACGGTTTTCGCTGACCCTCTCACTTAGTGGTTTGGTGTTATGCACCGCGCTTACGGCAGTGGTGCTTGATGTTCCAGCGTCGCGGGCAGCCTCCGGGCAGGGTCCGACCGACATTCCGGAACTCGAAACCGGTTTTCGCCTCCTTTACCAACTGAAGCCTGCGGAAGCTCGCGCTCAGTTTGAGATATGGCAGAAAGCCCACCCGCAAGGCCCCCTTGGGTACGCCTCGGAAGCGGCGAGCTTTCTGTTCGAGGAGTGCTATCGGCAAGGCGTCCTGACCTCCGATTTTTTCCTGGACGACAAGCGTTTTCTCGGCAAGATCCCTCTCAAACCGGACCCACAACTACGGGTGGCATTCTTCGCCGCGGACAAACGGGCGCAGGACCTAGCGCAGCTTCGATTGAAGACAAACCCGGACGATCCGAACGCCCTATTCGCCATGTCTATGAGCTTGGGCATGCAGGCCGACTATGCCAGTCTCATCGACAAGCGTCAGCTCGACAGCCTGAAAAAAATCCGCGAAGCGGATATGTACTCGACGAGACTGCTGAAGGTTGCGCCAGACGCCGCCGATGCCTATCTTGGCCTAGGCATAGCGAATTACATCATTGGGAGTCTGCCGGGACCGAAGAAGTTCTTTCTTGGGTTCGCTGGCATCCACGGTGACAAAAAGAAAGGCATGGAGCAACTTGAGATTGCCGCCAAGCGCGGCCACTACCTTCGGCCGTTCGCAAAGACCTTGCTGGCCCTGACAGCGCTGCGTGAGAAGAAACCGGAACTGGCTCGCACAGAATTTACGGAGCTCGTCGCAGAATTCCCGGAAAACCCGCTCTTTGCTCGCGAGCTGGCCAAACTTACTTCAAGCTTTTCATGACAAGGGTTTGAATCGCATGTGTGCGCCGAGCGTCAAAGAGCGCAAATGCTGATGAAATGCAGTTTCCGGCAGGCTTCAAAACAAGAATGAGGGCGCATCGGCAACCGTGACTACGACTTCGAAGTCGCGAGTGCCTCTGCAGCGGCGAGCTCCCGGTCTACGTACGGCTCTTTGCGGGTACGACCTGAATACAGCTCACAACGTTTCTCCGGCGGCACTCCACACGTCGGACAGGGAACGGAGGATAGTTGTCTAGGCATGAGGTCTTGCTTTTTCACTCGGCCAGCATGCGATAACACCAGCGGCGAAAATATCCAATTTTGTAGACTGCCGATAAGCGTGGGTGAGAATCGGGTGATTGAACGAGCCGTTTATCGCATTCCTGTTATTATTTCCCGCATGGATTGTCCTACCGCCAGGATTCTCTTTGAGAATTACGCTAGAGCGGCGGTGGACCACTTCGAGGCCGCTGACAAATTATCTAATCTTGTAGGGCAGCATGGCGAGTTTGAAGAGCAAAAGGAATATGCTAAACAGGTTCACGAGAAGTGCAGCTCCGCCCGCTTAGCCTTAGAGGAGCACTGGGTACAACACGGTTGTCGTGAGGGTATTGCTGCCGGGTTGTAACCAGTTTTCCTACTTCTTCGAAAGCTCGCCCTGGAAATGACTTTCCACATCTAGACGACTCAGCGGATTTCTTGCGTTGGTCAATATGACGGAATACACGACCTCATGCCCTGCGATCTGCGCGGTGATGAACGCCCCGTCTTCCGGCAGCACTTGGTAGATGAATTTAACTTTTCTGCCGTCTTCGAGTGTTTTGATCCATTGTTCGTCTAGCATTTTTGTATCTCTGCCGGCGAGGATTCAGTATGTGGCGAGTATACGTTGTTCCGCGCCAAATATCGCAGATTTGCGATGACCGCGGTGAAATCATGTCGACAAACTTTTGAAACCGGTCCGGAAGTTTTTTGTTCGTTAACAGTTCAGGAAGCTTGGTTTCATCAAGTTTCAACGGCGGAATTGAAATCAATACTTCTCTCTTGAATGTGCGTGCGCCCGTCTGAAATGCAACTCACGTCAAATGAGTGTCAAGGGTTCGACGCCGTAGCTTGGCTGTGCAAGACGGCAAACGTTTTTTCACCAAGCTAAGTGGTTTCATTGCACAAAGGTCTGCCGACAACCTTAGTGAGTTGGTGTTGGAACGAAAGGTGCAGAGTAGCAGATCTACCAGCCTTTCCTGGGGATATGTGCGCTCCTATTGAGAAGCTTGAGTCAGCAGGGACGGCTATCATGAACACCCTCTTTGACATCTTGAAGAAGGATCGCAAGGGAACATTCCACTGGATTGAATCAGTAAATGATATGGATGCGGCGGAGGCTCGCCTGCGGCAATTGTCTGCGGGATGCTCGGACGAGTTCGTTTTGTTTCGTGAGGTCGACCTCCAAGTGGTTGCAACCTATACAGACCGAATCTATAGACGGCTGTTGGACCCTTCGCAAAGGTTGTCATGAAGAGTGCCGCGGCTGGCGCCTGCCGTGGCGGGAAACTCCGGCATTGTGGTTTCCGCCAGAGGTAGACTCTCCCAATGATTACGCCCGGCGATATCATTGGGTACTTTTTCATGATGTCGGCGCTGCAGCCGCTAGTCCGGCAGCGGTTGCTGGAAGTTTCCCGGCAGCGGCTGATTGCCAAGCTGGAGGATCAGCGTAACTCGCGCGTGATTCTGCTGGTGCATCGCCAGGAAACCATGAGTTTTCTGGGCTTTCCGGTCCTTCGCTACATTGATGTGAATGATTCCGAAGAAGTTTTGCGCGCCATCCAGCTGACGGATCCCAAGGTGCCCCTGGACATAGTGCTGCATACCCCCGGTGGTTTGGTGCTGGCCTCGCTGCAAATTGCGCGCGCCATTCACATGCACAAGGGGAAGGTGACTGCGTTCGTGCCGCACCATGCGATGTCCGGCGGCACGCTCATTGCGCTTGCTGCGAGCGAGATTATCATGAGCGAGTATGCCGTGTTGGGACCCGTCGATCCGCAACTTGGCCAGAACCCCGCGGCGTCGATCTTGAAGGCCGTGGCGAAAAAACCGATCGGGGACGTCGACGACCAGACGCTCATTTACGCCGATCAGGCCGAAAAAGCGATTGTGCAACTGCGGGAAAGCGTACGCGAACTGCTTTCCGATAAAGTCTCGCCGGAAAAGGCTGAAGAGCTTTCGCGGCTTCTGTCGGAAGGAACCTGGACGCACGACCATCCGATTACTTTTGAACGCGCCAAGAGTTTTGGTCTTCCGGTGCGGATCGACATGCCCGCCGACATCCTGGATCTCATGAGCCTTTACCCGCAACCGGTTCGGCATCAACCAGCCGTGGAATATTTGCCGGAGCCGCGGCGGCTCAGGAACATTGGCCCACGAAAGGGAAATTGAGAAGAAGTGGTGCGCCCCGGGGAACTCGAACTCCGACCTTCTGGTTTCCGCGCTAGAAATAGTCTTTGAAAGCGGCGCACACGGCTCCGTATAGATCATCACAACAGTTTAGGTCTGTGCGCTATTTGTCTATGCTACAAAAGATGGATAGGTAGGCGTCCACTGGGCTGCTGTCACTCGCTGACGCAGTTCCTCTTCGGCCAGCTTCGGTGCAAGACCGTCCTTTTGCGCCTCGATGCCAACCGCTATGGCGATTTGCGCGGCCACGCGTCGAATGTCGGTCAAAGGAGGCAGTAGAGACGCAGAAGGGTCTTTGAGCGCGGGCGAATTCCCGGCAAGCGCTCGGGCCGCCGCCAGCATCATCGCGTCCGTGACGCGCCGAGCGCCAGACGCGACAACTCCAAGCCCGATGGCCGGGAAGATGTACACGTTGTTGCACTGTGCGATTGGAATCGCGCGCCCGCCGTAGCTGACAGGTGCAAAAGGCGAACCGGTAGCAACGAGTGCGCGTCCATCGGTCCATCGAATCAAGTCGTCGGCTTTCGCTTCCGATTTTGTGGTTGGATTCGACAGCGGGAAAATGATCGGTCGCTCGACCTTGCGCGCCATTTCACGAACAACCGCTTCCGTGAAGGCCCCACCGACAGTAGAGAGGCCGATTAAAATCGTCGCGTCGATGCTCTCGATTACGTCGGCAAGTCCGATGTGACTATCGGAAGTTCGCGGCCATCCGGATACGCGATCCTCCGGCTGGGCGTAGACAGTCTGCTCTAGTGTGAGGTCTTTTCGCCCCGAATGCAGGAGGCCGCCTCGATCGACCACCCAAAAGCGCCTACGCGCTTCCTGCTCGGGTAGCCCTTCGCCCTTCATCGCCTCGCGCAGCCCGTCGGCAACACCAATGCCCGCGGAACCTGCTCCTAACATGACGATCTGCTGATCCTTCAAACTTTTGCCGGTCACTTTAACTGCGCCCAGAACCGCTCCTAAGGCGACAGCCGCCGTCCCCTGGATGTCGTCGTTGAAAGTCAGCAATTCGTTGCGGTAGCGCCGAAGAATGGGCCGAGCATGTGGGGTCGCGAAGTCTTCCCATTGCAGACATGTTCCGGGGAGTTCCTGCTTCACCGCCTGAACGAACTGATCGACAAAGTCGAAGTATGCCTGGCCGGTGATCCGTTCGTGGCGCCAGCCGAGGTACTCCGGATCGTTGAGACGTTCCGCATTGTTGGTTCCCACGTCCAACACGATAGGCAGAGTCCGTTCCGGGCGAATCCCACCGATGAGCGTATACAGGGAAAGTTTGCCGATGGGGATGCCTAGGCCGCCCGCGCCCTGATCACCAATTCCCAGGATGCGTTCTCCATCGGTGACAACAATTACGTCGACATCCGGATTGGGACGATTCCGCAAGAGCGTCGGGATAGAGTCGCGCAGCGGGTAGGAGATGAACAACCCGCGGGGCCGCCGGTAGATGTGACTGAATTGTTGACACGCCAGCGCGACGACCGGTGTATAGACCATCGGTGTCATTTCCTCAATGTGGTCGAGTAGAAGTCTGTAGAAGACCACTTCGTTGGTGTCTTGCAGAGCGCGTAAATAGATGTGCCGCTCCAGATCGTCGTCCTTTCGCTTGTAGGCCTCGTAAGCGCGGACGACTTGCTCGTCAAGGCTCTCGATGTAAGGCGGGAGGAGCCCATGCAGGCTAAGCTTGCTTCGCTCCTCTTCCGTGAACGCCGTGCCCTTGTTCAGCCCTTGTCGGTTGAGGAGAGCCATCCCGCGAGGGACATTCGACAAATCCAACTGCGTCATCTGTTGCTTTGTAGCCATCCTCGCATTCTCCTTTGCTCTTGACGCGACTTGCGGCGAGCTACCGGAAGAGATTGATTTTGGCCAAATCGATGATTTCGTCGCCGCGTCCGCTGAGGACTGCCTTCAGCGTGAACAGGCTGAAGCCTTTCACCTGCGCGGCAGTGATTGTCGGCGGCATGGATAGTTCCTGCCGGTCTACGACAACTTCGATCAAGGCTGGGCCGTCATGCTTCAGAGCTTGGGCAATCATCGGTCGCACTTGCGCCGGTGTTTCCGCCGTCAATCCCAGCAGCCCGGCGCCTTCCGCCATTTTTGCAAAATTCGGATTCTGAAGGTCGGTTCCGAAATCCAGAATGCCGGCTGCCTTCATCTCCAATTCCACAAAGGCTAGCGAATCATTCTTGAAAACGATGATCTTCACTGGTGCGTCCAATTGCTTAAGAGAGAGCAGATCGCCCATGAGCATCGCCAGACCTCCATCTCCGGAGAGAGATACGACTTGACGCCCGCGATGACTCACCTGCGCCCCAATGGCTTGTGGCAGCGCGTTCGCCATTGACCCGTGGTTGAAGGATCCGAGTAACCGCCGTTTGCCGTTCATGGTTAGGTAGCGTGCTGCCCAGATGGTTGGCGTACCGACATCGCAAGAAAAAATCGCGTCTTTGGCGGCAAGCTCGTCGAGCACCCGCACAACATACTGAGGATGGATCGGCTTCTTGCCGGATCCATCGGTCGCAAGTTCGTCGAGGCTCTTGCGTGCTTTTTTATAATGTTCGAGCGATGCCTTCAGATGTTTGTCGTTATCGTTTTGGCTCAGTTTTGGCAGAAGAGCTCGCAGTGTCGCCTTGGTATCTCCCACAAAGCCGTAGTCCACCTTTGTGCGCCGGCCCAACTGCTCTCCGCGGATGTCGATCTGGACGATCGTGGCATCCTTCGGAAAAAACGGCTGGTACGGAAAATCGGTCCCGATCATCAGCAAAAGGTCGGAGTTCATCATTGCGTGATAGCCCGAGGAAAATCCAAGTAGGCCGGTCATGCCCACGTCAAACGGGTTGTCATACTCGATGAACTCTTTTCCGCGCATAGCATGCACGATCGGCGCGTTCAGCTTGCCTGCGAGTGCAATCAGTTCTGCATGAGCTCCCGCGCAGCCCGCTCCGCCCAAGATGGTTATCTTCTTCGCTTTATTGAGGATCTTCGCCAACGTCGCGATTTCTTCATCAGACGGGCATACCGTCGGCTTCGGTGGCGGAAAATGCAAGCGCGGCTCCTGCTCAACCGCATCGCGCAGCGCCACGTCGCCGGGCATGGCGACCACCGAAACGCCTCGCCGCGACAGCGCGGCCTGCATCGCAATCTCCAAAACGCGCGGCATCTGTTCCGGCTGCGAAACCAGTTCGCAATAATGGCTGCACTGCGCGAAGAGATGTTCCGGTTTGGTCTCCTGAAAATATCCGCTGCCGATTTCATTGCTTGGAATTTGCGCCGCGATCGCCAGGACCGGAACGCGGCTACGATGGCAGTCGTAGAGTCCGTTGATTAAGTGCAGGTTCCCAGGACCGCAGCTGCCAGCGCAGACCGCCAACCGCCCCGTGAGATGCGCTTCCGCTCCAGCGGCAAACGCTGCCGTCTCCTCATGTCTCACATGAATCCACTGAATCTGTTTCTTTGCCCGAATGGAGTCGGTGATGCCGTTCAGCGAGTCGCCAGAAACACCGTAAATCCGCTGAACACCCGCCTCGGCCAGCACATCCACCAACAGCTCCGCTACTTTCTTCTTAGCCATCATCCCGGCCCTTTGCTGATTCTCTACGAAGCTAATGATGCTTTTGCTGAAGCGTTCGCTGCAAGTAATTCATTTCTCGCCGGCGACTTCCTTCTCCGGCGTCACCCGGGCGAGTATTCGCTCCCAATTGGAATGGGTGCCTCTCTCGCCGGTGTCATCACCCAAATGGTCAACAACACTAGTGCCGCGGCGCAGGGGAAGGCGAGCCTACGGCGCTGAAGCGGATAGCGAGATGAAGTGTCGGGAAGCTGGGCGCTGCGACTGGTTTCGAACGAGTGAGGACTGACGGCCAAGGATAACTTCCAAGCCGGTCAAACTGCAAAGGCCCGGCTCGGGTTACCGTGTGCAGTCACTCCCGAAGGGACTTGGCCGCCTGCCTCATACTTCAGCAATCAGCCTAGTTCTTGATTTGTGGAATCTCCATCCGTGAATCGCTGTAATAAGGGCTATGTCGCCGAACCTGCGGCACCGTTTTGGACGTTGGGATGGCGCAGCCCTGCTGAGGCGGCAGGCGTGCTGCGCCAGTACAAGGACAAGAGGCGTGGGATAAACTGAAATGGATGAAGAAAACGCATAGCGCGGGGGGTGTGGTCACGAATGACAAGGGCGAGGTCTTGGTGGTGAGTCAACACGGAACATCGTGGTCCTTGCCGAAGGGACACATCGATCGCGGCGAGAGCGTGCTGGTTGCCGCGAAGCGAGAAATCTACGAAGAGAGCGGGATTCGCGATTTGGAATTTGTTCGTGAGCTGGGAGAGTATGAACGCTACAGGATCGGCGTGGACGGCGGCGATGATCGCTCGGAGCTGAAAGTGATCACGATGTTTCTTTTCCGAACGAGGGAGAAATCATTGAAGCCGGTTGATCGTGAGAATCCGGAAGCGAGATGGGTGGAGAAATCAAAGGTGGCGCCGCTACTCACGCATAAAAAAGACAAAGAGTTTTTCCGGCGCGTGGAGGAGTCGCTGTCTGAGTGAGTTTGAAGGTAGGGCTAAGAGTGTGCTGCACCTAAGGCGCTGAGAAATTACAATCCGAGCCCGTCGATTTGCACCAAATCCTTTGCGGGGCTTGGTGGCGGGGCTGCTGCATTCCATCGGGCTGGCTGGCTTGGCTGCCTTCGCATGCGATTCCGTAACGTGCCGATCCCCACTGACGCGCCCACAAAATGGCCCACGCTGAGCGGGCCGCCCACTTTGACGGTGCGGATCCAATGCAATCCGCTGCTGACCGCACAGCCGCATTGGGAGCAATCGGGAGTCCCGCCAAAGACGCAGGGCTCGACGCGGGTCTGCAAATCGGCGGAATAGTTCGCGGACATTTTCGAAAAAAGACAATCGTCGGGATTTTTCGGCGGATGCAGGAACGCTTGCGCCACGCCTTCATTGATTAGGAGCTTCGGAAATGTCTTCGCCAGAAATGGCAATTCCGCCGCGATTTGCTCGCGATCATTCGGCCCGAGCATCTCCGCGCTTTGCTCGCCGATTTGCGGCGTGTATAGGCTGACCCAGATGCGGTCCACCTCGGGTTGCGCATTCCAAAATGAGACATATTCTTCCAGGTAGCCGACGCGATCGAGCATCGGGCGGGTGATTACCCAATGCACGTTGATCTTGCGTCCCTTGATGTTTTTCAGGATGCGCTCGTAGGTGGCGGGCCTCCTGCGGATGTCGTGATGTCGCGGCAGGCCGTCCACGGAGACAGCCACGCGCAGACGCGGCAGGTCCATCCACTCAAGCGGTATTGGGATGACGGCGCTCGTCACTACCAGCGTGAAAATATTCATCGCGCTGAGGGCGGGCAAAATCGCGCTCAATTCGCGGTGGCGCACCAGGGGCTCGCCGCCAACTAACGAGACGTGCATGGGCTGGTGCGCGCGGACTAGATTCAAGACGCCGTCCACCAAGGCGTCGCCGCGAAAGTCGCTCAGCTCGCGCAGGACCTTCTCGCCTCCCAGATGCGCGTCGCCATAGGCATAACAGCCGGGGCAACTTAGCGGGCACTCGCGCGTAATCTCGATGGAGAGCATGGGCGCTCTGCCGCGCAAAATCTTGCCCCACGCGGCCAGGACTTCGCGCGGTGCGATGCTCGGTTTCGGTTTTGCCGCACGCATACTTTGGCTTTGATGCAAGCCATCGCAGGCCGATGCATTGTTTCTAACCTATTTTTTCTCTGGGAGGGCGTAGGAAATTCGTTTGTTGTTGATGCGGCGAGGTTTATTGGAGAGGGTGACACACACGTAGAGCTTTCAGCTCAGCGGATAGTCAAGACGCAGGCTCACATTGAAGGGTTGAAGAGAGTGGTGCGCCCGGGGGGACTCGAACTCCCGACCTTCTGGTTCGTAGCCAGACGCTCTATCCAACTGAGCTACGGGCGCACAGATACTTCACTGCGAATAGTTTAGGGCAAGTTCTCGTGCGATTTCAACCTCGAGCCCTGGACGTTCAGAGTTATGACGGAAATCGAGTGTTGCGCGAAAACCACGACAAAATCCGCAGCCGTCTTGATCGTCTTCTGTTGCAGCGAAATAGCAGCCGGAGTCGTGAAGCTGTTGGCTGCGCTCATGGACTGCGCGTTGATTGTTTCCATAACGCCGCCGGAAGCCACCTGTAGCCCGTGAATGCGCACAGCCGTACGCAGACCTCTCTGCGTATCACTATTAATAGCCTTGATGAATATCTGTTTGCCATCAGCGCTGCGGCTCACGACCACATCCAAATAAGGGATGCCTTTGCCCTCCTTCGTTGTATCGAACGTGGGACTGCCTACACGCGCGATGAGCCGTTTTGTGCCGAGCCGGCGATTGTAAAGTTCATTGACGAGATAGGTTGGGGTGACGAATACGTTGTGGTGGCTGGCCTGAATCACGCCTCCCGACCACCCGTTCACCATGTCAGACACCGCGCTCATAGCCACAATGTCACTGCGCTCGAATACATTCATGAGCCGCGCGGCGTATAAAGCGGATTCCATCGAGTGCTGGCGCGGCAGGGGTAGCGCCGTGTTCCATTCATTGACAGCAAGTTTGATGGTGCGGCCTGGGACGAGTTCTTGAAGGACATCCCCGACTTGCTTATAGAAACGTTCATAGGACAACGCGTGAGCCATCAGGTTGGAAGGATCACTGCCCGTCTCGGCCGCACCGTAATAATGATGTATCGCGAGATAGTCGATATGAGGCCCTGCGGCCTTCAAGACAGTGCGGTTCCACTCCATATTGTTGTCGCCGACAGCGATTAGCTGTATGGAGGGATCAACGCTGGACATGGCGGCGGCGTAGCGTTCGAAGTTCTGGGCGTACGTATTGGCGTCGCTGTGGCCGCGAACCCAGTCTCCCCAGATTTCATTGCCAACTTCCCAATACTTCACCTTGAACGGATCTGGATTGCCGTTCGCCGCGCGCATGGCACCATAGCGCGAAGACGCCGGCCCGTTTGCATACTCGACCCATGCAGCTGCTTCTGCAGCCGTCGCGCCGCGGCCTTCCACATTCACGGTAACGGAGGGTTCCGCGCCGACATTACGGCAGAGACGAACGAATTCATCAGTGCCGAAATCGCTCGGCTCTAGCTCGTTTCCCCACGAAAGGTTCGTCCATGTGAAACGCTGATCGCGCGGACCAATACCCCACATCCAGTGGTAATCCTGGGCAACGTTCCCGCCTGGCCCCCGAATAAAGGCCGGACGCAACGCTTTGATCTTTTGGAAAACGTCGGAGCGGACGCCATCTACGGCGTCGCCCGGCACGAGAGAAACCTGGTCAAGCCAGAGGCGGCCCTTTCCATGGAACAGGATGACTAATTTTGCGAGCGGGTCACTCTCCGCAGGACTCAGAGTAAAATCGTACTTCTTCCAATCCCCGGAAACGTTATTGATCTCTGTAGAAGAGTAGGTTTGTCCGCCGGTCCGATCCGCTTCCAGCGCCACGTGAACGCGGGCCGTGAATCCGCCGGTCCTGATCCAAAGATAGCCACGATAAGGAAGTCCGCGCCGAATGGAAATGCCGCTTTGCCGGATTCCACGCCGCTGGCCGTCGTCTTCGGAAAGATCCACGCGCAACGAATGTTCCGCTCGCTCAGACGTGAACTCCTGACGTGTTGGATAGTAGGCCGCATCGTCCCACCGGAAATGCAGCCCAGGATCATCATTGCGATCATCTGGCTCGCGTCCCCAATCCCGAGGAAGCCCTATCGCGTTGGGTGCTTCGTCGAAACTGCGATCGCGGACCAGTTCTGCGGTCAGTCCGCGCTTCACGCCTTCAAACATGAATTCGTCGAATTGGCCATAAAGCAGCGGGCTTATTTGACCCTCGACACGATCTGCATCGATATCAATGCTTGCTGAAACGGAGTCTCGCTCCTCTGCTCGAAGCGTAGACCGATTAAAAAAGTAGACACCGCAGAGCGCCAAGGTAAACGATAAAAGCAGAGCTCTTTCTCTGCCACTCCTCAAATTTTTCATTGGCTTTGATCACCTCGAACCCTATACTCGCGGCCCAGAATGTTTCGCAAGCGTTCGTCCGGCCTGTGGACTCTATCACGCACCGTGAGTGTGCTTGCCCTGCTGCTCTTCGCAGCCCGTTCTGGCTGCTCGCAAGCAGCGGCGCAGGACATGGACATCGAGGTGCATGCGGACCAGCCGGATGGACCAATGATCCCCATCTGGAACTATTTCGGCTACGACGAGCCCAACTACACGTACTCGCCTAATGGTAAGAAATTACTCAGCGAACTCGCAGCCCTGAGCCCCGCACCGGTCTACGTGCGTGTCCACAATCTTCTGACCACAGGCGACGGGTTAGCGTCATTGAAATGGGGTTCTACTAATATCTACATGGAAGACGCGGCGGGAAAGCCGATCTATAGCTGGACAATTCTGGACCGCATTTTCGATACCTTCCATGCCGCTGGAATCAAACCTCTGGTCGAAATCGGATTCATGCCGGAAGCGCTTTCTACGCATCCTCAGCCTTACCGCCACAACTTTCCGGAAGGCTCCGTTTTTACCGGCTGGGCCTACCCGCCAAAGGATTATCAAAAGTGGTCGGAAGTTGTTTTTCAATTTGTTCGACATCTTCGCGAGCGATACGGCGAGGCGGAAGTAAAGAACTGGCTCTGGGAAGTTTGGAATGAGCCGGATATCGGTTACTGGCAGGGCACTCGCGAGGAGTTCTTCAAACTGTACGACTATTCGGTCGATGCCGTGCTGCGGGCGCTCCCCGAAGCTCGGGTTGGCGGCCCAGATTCCACCGGCCCTGCGTCTTCGAAAGCTGCTGAGTTCTTGCGCATTTTTCTCGATCACTGTGCTCACCAACGAAACTATGTGACCGGAAAAACCGGCTCGCGTCTCGACTTCATCGCGTTTCACCCCAAGGGCTCACCGACGTGGCAAGGCGATCACGTGGTGATGGGGATCGCACGCCAGCTCACATCCATACAGCAGGGCTTCAAAATCGTGAAATCTTTTCCCGAGTGGCGTGACACTCCGATCATTCTGGGGGAATCCGACCCAGAAGGCTGCGCGGCATGTTCAGCACGCACCAATCCACAAAATGGATATCGCAACGGTGCGTTATACGCCGCCTACACGGCGGAGTCGCTGAACGCCACCTATTCGCTTGCGGTCCAGGAACAAGTCCATATCGCGGGAACCGTTAGTTGGTCCTTCGAATTCGAAGGCCAACCCTACTTCGAAGGATTTCGCGAACTGGCCACAAATGGATTAGACAAACCGGTACTGAATGCCTTCCGGATGTTCGGCTTGTTAAGCGGCGAACGCGTAAGGGTTTCGAGCACCGGCGAGCTTCCAATCGAGCAAGTGGTGAACTCAGGAGTGCGTCAACAGCCGGACATCGGTGCCATCGCCACGCGCAAGAATCAGGAAATCGACATCCTCATTTGGAATTATCATGACGAGGACGTCGACGTGCCCGCAGCGCCCATCAATCTAACCATCCGTGCGCTGCCTGGCTCCCTAAGCCTTGCGCTTCTTGAGCATTTTCGC
>DATBYP010000328.1:0-11122 GCA_036513675.1 Candidatus Acidiferrum sp. | reverse complement strand
GGGGGCAGTGGAACGATTATTACACGGATGCGACGGAGTTGGGTTGCAAGGGTCGCCGCGCATTCGGCATCCGCGATTCAAATTGCTTTCGTAGCGTGCTACGGACGCAAATTGTCGTTGTCCAAAACGGGACAGATTACGACGGTTCAAATTGGTACAAAAGATGCTTCCCAGAAAGGGAGGCAATCATGTTTTACCCTCTCGATATTTTTAAAACTGATTCGGACGGCAGTGTGCTTTGGAAGGGTGCCGCAGAAACCCTTGTAGCCGCCAAACTGCGTATCCAAAGACTCGCGCTGTCTTCTCCAGGCGAGTATATGGTTCTGGACCAACACACGGGGGACAGCGTTCGTATCAGGCCGGATGTTTCTTCACTTGTTGGTGATTAAAGGGCACTAACGTTCCCTCTTGCAAACTGCCAACTGTTGTTTATGTATGTAATCCGTGGTATAAACCATGTGTCACGAATGGTGACGCATGGTGGCCATCCCAAGCCTCAAGTCCTTCGCAACGCCTCGCGAAATGGTGTGGGTTCAAAGAGAACGCTTCATGGGCTGGGCCTGTTCAGGATGTGCGTGGGAGTTCAAGCCTTCAGGATTCCCCGTGGGCGATACGATTGCCGAAATGAAAGACGGCTACGAGCGGCAGCGCGACAAAGAATTTGACTCGCATGTGTGCGCGAAGTATCCAAACCGCAACAGCTAAATTCTCAGACTGTTCCTTTCCCCTCTGACCTCCCTTCGAGTAGCCAGGCATACACCTGAAATAGCTATCGGCTAGACATCCCTATTGGGGTTCAAGCGCTGGCGCGATGCGGGTAACTTTGCTCTAGGACGCGAACTTCTCGAAAAGAGTTTGCGGACTGGGAGGCAGAGATGGAAGCGCTTTATTCAGGATTTGCCGGCAGCGTCGGATTGGCTCTCCTTGCTCTCCTTCTCGTGAGGGTGGCGGAAGGAATCGGACTCATTGTGGAACCCGACGGCGCGGACGTCGCCCGGCAAGCACAAGAAATCGCCATGATCGGCTCCGACGCAGCTAACCCCAAAGACCAAACCGGAGAAACAGCAGTAAATCCAAAAAATAAACAGGAGGAAGTATGAAGAATATGTCAAAAATAGCAGCATCGGTGGGACTGAGCCTAGTTTTAGCGGGTGCTTTGCTGGCACAAAGCGTTAAGACGGACTACGACCACAATGCAAACTTTAGCCAGTACAAAACGTTCTCGTGGGAGAAGGTGCAAACCAAAGACCCGCTGCAAGTCGACCGCATCAAGAGCGCGGTGAACAGCGCACTGGCGGCGAAGGGCTTGACGGAAGTTGCCACGGGAGGGGACCTCGAGGTCTTTGCGATTGAAACGACGCAGAATCAACAAACACTGGACACGTTCTATAACGGGTTCGGAGGAGGCCGGCGTTGGGGAGGATTCGGGGGATTTGGCGACGCAACCACAACCGTCCAAACCTACAAAGTCGGTACCTTGGTCGTCGATCTGTTCGATGCAAAGACCGAGGGATTGCTATGGCGCAGCTCATCGAGTGATACGCTGTCTGATAAGGCGGACAAGAACACCAAGAACCTCGACAAAGGCGTGACTAAAATGTTCAAGCATTTTCCTCCTGCGCCGTCGAGCAAACACTAAGAGCACTAACGGGATTACCCAGCCCACTCCTCCGCGCGCGGCAAACAAGCTGCGCGCGGAGAAGTTTTGAAAGACCAAGGAGCTATGTGCGAACGGTTCGAACGTTTCGACATTCCGAGCTTTGGGCGTTTTCAGATAGAATGAGGGCTGACCGGAAAGGCCAAATCGCCCGCGGCGGTCGGCGGCCGCTACATTAGGGCAAAGGCGCCCGCGGGAAAGACGCCGCGGCCGCTACATTAGGGCAAAAGGCGTTCGCGGGAAAGGCGCCGCGGCCGTTACATAAAAATGGGACTGACTAAACAGCAAGCGATTGAGATGCTGGAGTCCGACGACCTGGTCGGGCTTGGCATGGAGGCGCATCAGATGCGCCTGGCGAAGAACGACCCGCGCGTGGTGACTTACCAGATCGATCGGAATATTAATTACACGAATTTTTGTACGGAGTACTGCTCGTTCTGCGCGTTTTACCGGCCGCTGGGGGCTAAAGACGGCTACATCCTCTCGTTTGAAACCATCTACGCGAAAATCGAAGAGATGCTGGAGCTGGGCGGCACCGGGATTTTGCTGCAAGGCGGGCTGCATCCGGACCTGCAAATCGGCTACTACGAAAATTTGCTGCGCTCGCTGAAAGCGCGCTTCCCGCAGGTGCATCTGCACTGCTTCTCGGCGCCGGAAATTCTGTGCATCGCGGAAGTGTCCGAAATCAGCGTGCGCGAAACGATTCAGCGGCTGATGGACGCGGGGCTGCAATCCATCCCCGGGGGCGGCGCGGAAATTCTGGACGACGAGATTCGCTCCAAGATTGCTCGGCTGAAATGCACCAGCGACGATTGGGAAGAAGTGCATCGCGTCGCGCATTCGCTGGGACTGCGCACGACCGCCACGATGATGTTCGGCTGCGGTGAGGAATTGCGCCATCGCGTCAATCACCTGGAGCGCTTGCGGCGCATTCAGGAAGATACCGGAGGCTTCACCGCGTTCATCCCCTGGATGTTCGCGGCGGAAAACACCGCGCTGGGCAAAAAAGTGCAGGAGACCACCGCGGTGGACTACCTGAAAACGCTGGCCGTCAGCCGGCTGTATCTCGATAACATCGATCACATCCAGTCCAGCTGGCTGACTCCCGGAATCAAAGTTTGCCAGGTCGGCTTGCAGTTCGGGGCCGACGACGTTGGCAGCATTTTGATCGAAGAAAACGTGGTGTTTGCCGCAGGCGTAAGAAACCGCACGAACGAGAGCGAACTGCGCCGCATCATCTCCGATGCGGGCTTCATCCCCGCGCAGCGCGACACCCTCTACCGCTCCTACGCCCTAAAATGACAAGGCCGCAGGGCTGCGGAGACTCCGCCCTGCGCTACAGGACTGCGAAAGAAATCTAACGAGAACTAACGCCGGTCTAAATTCATCGATTGAGAAACCGCCCACCCTGGATACCAATCGGGCACCCTGCATACCGAAACGTTACGTACTGTGAGATAGTACGTCCCGCGGCAATCCACAGGTGGGGCAACCTTTCGAAATGGGACCGCAAGATCGGACCTCTCCGCGTCAATCGGCTCTGGGCCAATCGGCGGGAAGTCACGAAATCCACATCGAGTATTTGGTGCAGGATGTGCGTTTCGCGCTGCGCACACTGCGCAAGAGCTGGGGATTCACGCTCACCGCGATTCTGACGCTCGCGCTTGGCATCGGCGCGAACACTGCTATCTTCCAACTCCTCGACGCGGTGCGCCTGCGCAGCTTGCCCGTGCCGCACGCGGAAATGCTGGCCGGCGTGCAGGTGAAAAACGGCAATCGCGGTTTCGGCATCACCGTCTCCGACAACGAAACTTCGCTGACGTTTCCGCTCTGGGAACAGATTCGCCTACACCAGCAAGCCTTCTCCAGCGTCTTTGCCTGGGCCGATAGTGGCTCCGCGTCGCTAGGCGAAGGCGCACAGCAGCGTCGCGCCCGCGGCCTGTGGGTCAGCGGCGAAGGATTCACCACGCTGGGGATATATCCTCTCCGCGGACGATTTTTTTCCGCGCAAGAAGATCGCATGGACTGTGGCACGCCGGGCGCTGTGATTAGTTACGGACTGTGGCAGAGCGAATTCGGTGGTCAGGATTCCGCGATCGGCAGCAAATTAATTGTGGACGGGCGCGCGACGGAAGTGATCGGGATCACGCCGCGTAGTTTTTTCGGCCTCGAGGTTGGCCGGAGCTTTGACTTCGCGATTCCCTTCTGCTCGCTGGAAACCTATTTTCCCGATTCCGGAACTATATCGCGCAAGGATTATTTCTGGATTCATGTCCTGGGGCGGCTAAAACCTGGCGTAACTTTGCAGCAGGCTTCCTCTGAGCTCGCAGCCATCAGTCCTGGCCTAATCGACGCAACGCTTCCGAGCGGGTATGGCCTAAATGCACTCAAGCTCTATCGCGATTTCCGGCTCACCGCGTTTCCCGCGGGTAACGGAGTCAGTTGGTTGCGGCAGACTTATGACACTTCTTTGTGGCTACTGCTGAGCATCACCGCACTGGTCTTGCTGATCGCGTGCGCCAATCTTGCCAACCTGATGCTGGTGCGCGCCAGCGCGCGAGAACGTGAAATGGCCGTGCGTCTCGCTCTCGGGGCTTCGCGCTGGCGCCTGATTCGCCAACTTCTCTCGGAAGGATTGCTGCTTGCCATTGGCGGCGCGGCGTTGGGAATTGTGCTGGCGGAAATTTTCAGCAGGAGCCTGGTTCGTTTTCTCAGCACAGAAGGCGATGCCATCCGCCTCGATCTCAGCCTGGATTGGCGCGTGTTGCTGTTCACCGGACTCATCGCCATATTTACGTGCCTGATCTTTGGCCTGGTGCCCGCGTTTCGTTCTTCGCGCGCGGCGCCCGGCTCGGTGCTCAAGTCCGGAAGCCGGGGGACCACTGCCGGCCCGGAACGTTTTTCGTTTCAGCGGTTGCTGGTTGTTTCGCAGATCGCGGTGTCCGTGGTGTTGTTGGTGGGCGCGCTGTTGTTCGTAAGAAGTTTTTGGAATCTTGTAACACTCGATCCCGGTTTTCACGCGCGCGGGGTTTTGATTGCTCTTGTAGATTTTAGGCGCTTGACGTTTTCACCCGAACGAACAATCGAGTTCATCCGCGAACTACTCGCCGAGACGCGGACGCTTCCGCAAGTGGAATCTGCCGCCACGTCCACGCACATTCCTTTGAACGGCAGCAGTTGGAATTTAGGAGTACACATCAACGGTGTGGAAGGCGGTTCGAAATTTACCTGGGTCAGCCCAGGGTATTTTCAAACGATGGGGATTCCGCTGCTGGCCGGCCGCGAGTTTAGCGAGGTCGACGCGCGCACATCGCCAAGAGTGGCCATCGTAAATGAGACCTTTGTCCGTAAATATCTTGACGGTCAAAATCCGCTGGGCAAAGTGATCCGAACGACCGCCGAGCCCGGCTATCCCGACTCTGAGTACGAAATTGTCGGCGTGCTGAAAGACACGAAATACAATGAATTGCGTGAGCCCTCTCCCCCGATCACCTTTGCGCCTGCCGACCAATTTCCTAACGCCGGCTCGTGGACTGTGTTGTTTATCCGTTATTCTTCGCCGCCTCTCGCAGTGATGAGCGCAGTACGAGAAAAACTCAGCGCGATTAATCCCGCAATCACAATTGATTTTCACGTCTTGCATACGGACATTCAAAACGGCTTGGTGCGCGAGCGCCTAATGGCGCTGCTCTCCGGATTTTTCGGGGCGCTGGCGGCGCTTCTGGCGATGATCGGATTGTACGGAGTAATGTCTTACATCGTGGCGATGCGCAAGAATGAGATTGGGATCCGCATGGCGCTGGGAGCGAGCCGCAGAAGCGTCATCGGCATCATCGTGCGGCAAACGGTGACGCTGCTCGGCGTTGGTGTTGGCGCGGGTCTCGTGCTGGCCATGGCTGCGGCAAGAGGGGCGAACTCGCTGCTGTATGGCTTGCAGGCCAATGATCCGCTGACGCTGTTCAGCGCAGCGGGATTTTTGGCGGTGATCGCGCTGGTCGCCAGCTACATCCCGGCGTATCGCGCTTCGCGTGTCGATCCCATGAATGCACTGCGCTATGAATGACCTAGCGTTCGGTCTTACCGGCGGCACGGATCAGTTGCTTGAAAGAATCAGGGGCAAAAGGAATTCCTGCAATCGATTGCGTTCCGTTGCGTCCCGGCTTTTGAACTGAATGGCCATGCGCTCTGCTCCGAGGGTTCGGAGGATGCGGGCTTCGAGCTGAAGTGGTGTCGAACCATTCTGAAGGTCCAGGCTGACCTTGACGTGCGTGCCGGCCGGGAAGACGAGATAGGACTGCACAAGCATCCCGTCAAAGCTGATGTCCACGGTTGTTCCTTCTAGTTGCTTGTCATTCGCCTGTAGCGAGACGGGGCGCTGCAGAGGAACCCGGGTGAAGCGCCGCCGCTCGCGCTCAATCGAATGTTCTGCGACGTGGATTAACTTGAGCAGCTTGTGGCGCTCCACGGGTTTGAAGAGAAAGAACTGAACACCAATCTCAAAGGCGCGCTTCATCAGCGTGTTGTCGTGTTCGCCGGTAATCATGACGATGACTGCGGATGCGTTTATTCGAGAGTCACGAACATGGCGAGCGAGTTCGAGGCCGTCGGGCGGCGGCATGCGCATGTCCAGAAAGACAGCGTGGAATTTCTCGTCGGAGAGACGCTCGGCGGCTTCGGCGCTGCTGGTGAGGGAGCTAGCTTCGAACCCGGCGGAGCGCAGGAGTTCGGCGACGAGCTCGCAGGAAACAGCGTCATCGTCTACAACAAGGATCTGGGCACGCAACCTAGCTCATTCCTCGAAGCACGCGAACCTCAATGGTGACCGAACGGCGCCGAAAAAGCCTAGGAATTTACCTCACGCGCGTTCACAACTTTCAGCCAGCGTTCCAATTCTTCTCGAAGGATTGTGAAATTAATTGGTTTCGAAACGCAAGCATTGCAACCTGCTTGGAGAAAACTGTGTTGCTCGGTTACCAAAGCGTGAGCGGTAACGGCGATTACCGGGATGTGGCAAAGTTTTGGCTGCTTGCGCATCCAGGCAGCCAGGGAAAGTCCGTCATCGTCGCCAAGCTGGACATCCAGCAGGACAGTGTCGGGTGGGCGTTGTTCCATTGAAGCAATGGCGGAGCTCAGGTTTTCGGCACTCCAGACTTCGTAGCCTTCAGCTTCTAGCCAATCACAAAGTAATTCCCGGTTAAGCGCGTTGTCTTCAACGACTAGGATGGCGTGTTTCACACCTTCTCCACTACGCGCGGAGCGACCACGCGCTCGAGTTGCTTAATCAGCGCTTCGTGCCACGGTTGCTGTTTGCGAAGAAGCACGTCTGCGTGCGTGCGCAGATAGCGTTGCTCTTCTTGGCTCAAGTCCTTGCTGGTAAGAACGAAAACCGGAAGCGAGGCTGTGCGAACACTGGCGCGCCATTCGCCAAGGAGCTCAAAGCCGCTCACCTGCGGCAGCATCATGTCGAGAATGACGAGTTGAGGCAAAGAAGCGGCCACTTGCGTGCGGGCCTGCGCGCCATCGGACGCGGTTGCCACGGAATAACCGTGAGTAGTGAGCATTTCCGCGATGAATTCACGGGTCGGCGTGTCGTCTTCCACGACCAGGATGGGCCGCGAGGGTTTTGTGGCGAGCCCGGTGACGGCGTGACGTGCAATCGCGGCGAGCAGAGTGCGCTTGTCGACCGGCTTGACCAGATATTCGTCGGCTCCGAGGAGCGTACCCATGCTGGGCTGATCGACAATGGAGACGACGATCATGGGAATGTGCGCCGTGCGCGGGTCGCGCTTCAACTGCACCAGAACTTCCCAGCCATTTTTCGGCTTCATTACTATATCGAGGGTGATGGCACTCGGCTGGAGCTGGGCCGCAAGATCCACGGCCTTTTGCGGCTCTTCGCAGAGCGACACTTCGTATCCGGCAGAAGTGAGCTGCGACTGAATGAGTTGCGCGGTCGCGCGATCATCTTCGACCACCAGGATGCGGGCGAGCGCTACGGGTCTCGCACTAGCGGTTGCCTTGCGAGCAGGTGTTTCCCGAACGGAGGCAACCGCTGGAAGATCGAAATAGAAGCAGCTTCCTTGCCCTACCTGACTCTCAAGACTCAACTCACCCCCATGCAGTTCCACGAGGCGCTGAGTGATGGCCAGGCCGAGCCCGGTCCCTTCGCTCTTTTTGCCGGATTCCCGAAGCCGGTAGAAAGCTTCGAAGATACGTTGTTGCTCGTCGGGGGGAATGCCGGGGCCATTGTCGCGGACTTCCACGCGAACTTTGCCGTCAAGCAAGCGTGCAGCGAGTTCGATTCGTCCGCCATTCGGAGTGAATTTAATTGCGTTGCCGAGAAGATTCATGAGCACTTGCTTGAGCCTGGTGGCATCGCCGCGGACGGCTAGACCAGCTTCAGCACTTGCGGACAATACGTGCGACTTCTTATCGGCAAGGGGGTGCATCACGCTTATCACTTCGGCGAAGTTGGGTTGCACCGCGAGGTTCTCCATGGCCAGCTCCATGCGGCCGGCCTCGATTTTGGAGAGGTCCAAGATATCGCTGATGAGACTGAGAAGGTGCTTTCCACCGGTGTGGATGTGATCGATGTAGCGCCGCTGCTTCTCGTTTAAGGGGCCGTAACGAGCATCGGCAAGAAGATCGGAGAAGCCCAGGACGGCATTGAGCGGGGTGCGCAGCTCATGACTCATGGTCGAGAGGAACTGGTCCTTGAACTTGCCCTGTTTTTCTAGCTCCTGAATCAGCGCTTGGTTAGCGGCAAAAAGCTGAGTCTGCCGCCGCATCAAAAGTGCGGCCAATGCTGCGGTGGCGAGATAAACGAGGAAAAGGTATAGGGCCACGGAGCGGTTGCGAGCACGCAAACGCACGGCGGGCGCCAATGCGTCGCTTTCAGAGCGGGCGTAGATAACGGCCCAGCACAAACGCGGAATTGGGGCAAACCCTAGAAAAGTATTTTTGCCGTCAATTTGAAATTTGCCACTGCCTCCTTCGCCCCCAAGCGCGCGCCTAGCGACATCGGAAGCGGAAAAGCGTTTCGGCTCGGTCGCGCTAAGCGCGTGGGTCGCGGCAATTACCCCGCGTTGATCAATGACGTAAAAATCAGCCGTTGCGCCTTTCTCGAGAGCGCTGAATTCACTGGCCAGTTGGGAGAGGCTGTAGGTGGCCATGAGAATCCCGGTGGGAGCGCCGCGCTCATCCCGAAGCGGGACAGCCACAGCAACCACGAGAGGACCGGAACCCGCCGCGGTGCGATAGACTTCGGAAACATACGGCTGCCAGTTCGCGCTGACTCCCCGATACCAATCGCGGTAAGCAAAGTTCTGCCCTACGATCTTGTCCGAAGGGACGATTGCGCGCATGGTCCCGTTCGGTTCGTACGCGCTGACGAACAGAAAAGAGGGGTCCAACTTGCGGGCTTCTTCGAGATGAGCGGTTAGCGCACCTACATCGCGATGGGTCCATGCGAGCCGTAGCATGCTACGGTTGGCGATGGAGGTAAGGAGATTTTCGGCTGACGTGAAGCTTTCCTCTACGATTGCCGACAACGTGCGGGCGCGGAGTTGATCGCTCTGCAGCTCCGCAGTTTCGATTTCCTGTTTCGATTGGAAGTACATCCAGTAAGTGCCAGCCGAGAGCGGCAGAATGAAGAGCAGCAGCAATAACACCAGCAACCAGACTTTGCTGTTTGAACGCTTTACCGGTGCGGGAGCGGTCACTCGTTACCGGACCTTGGCCGGCTCATATCCGTGAACGACGGCCTCGAACTCATTCAGGACAGAAACATCCCACCAGCCGCGCTTTACTTCCTCTCGCATAATGGCGAAAGCTTTGTCGGCGGAAAGAGCTTTGCGATACGGCCGATCTGTGGTCAAGGCGTCATAAATATCGGTAATTTGCAGGATACGTGCCGTGAGTGGGATCCGGTCAGCCTTCAGTCCATCGGGATAACCGGAGCCGTCCTGTTTTTCGTGATGATGACGAATGATGGGGAGAACGTGGCGGAAAGATCGAAGTGGAGCGCAAATCCGCTCGCCGGCGATGGTGTGCTGCTCCATTATTTTGCGTTCGTCGGGAGTCAGCGGTCCCGGCTTTAGCAGGATGTGCTCCGGGACAGCCAGCTTGCCAATGTCGTGAACCAGGCCGCCTCGACGCAAGGCTAAGCGCATATCTTCCGGTAAACCCAATTTTTCAGCTATGGAAACCGAATATTTGGCGAGGCGATCGCAATGCCCTTCGGTATAGGGGTCTTTGGCTTCAATGCTTAGGGCCAGACTTGAAAGGACAGCCTCGGCATTGTCCAGTTCATCGGTAAATTGCTTCAGGCGAATGAGCGATTGTACGCGCGCGAGCAGTTCGTGCTTGTTCACCGGCTTGGTCAGGAAATCGTCTGCGCCGCACATGATTCCGCGGATGCGATCGTCGTCGCTGTTTAGACTGGTCAACAATAGAACGGGGATCAAGCGGGTATCCGGCTTGGACTTAATCGCGAGGCAAACATCAAATCCGGTCTTCCGGGGCATCACGACATCGAGAATCGCAAGATCGATGGAATCGAAGCCGACCTGTTCCAGCGCCTGCTGGCCGTCTGACACGGGAATAACCTGATAGCCCTCCTCGCCTAGCAGGGTAGAGAGCAGCTCGCGATTGGATTCATTGTCGTCGGCTACAAGGATAATTCCTTCGTGGGTGTCCCGCGCAGACATCTGGCCTCCCAAGAGTATCTGGACCGCTTGAGATAGTTGATCGCAGACGAAAATCTATAGGCGGAGGTCCGATACGATATAGATAGGTTACTGGAGGTCGGCCCGCAATCGTGTTATTCGCTGGGCGCTACGGCGAACCAGTAAACAGCCCGCATAGGGGCGCAGGCGTTTTCTTACAAGCATAAGCAGACGGGCAGCGAAGGCAGATTTGACGAGGAAAAGCGCGGGCCTGTTGTGCAGGGCAGGGTTGGGTTAGAGCTTCGACACCGGTTTGATTTGCAATTCCACTTCGGAGCCTTCGGCTAGATCGAGGGGAGCAAGCGGGATGAGGGCGCCGTTGCGGAAGCGGGCGCGGATTTTGCGGGCTTGCGGCGGCTGTGGCTTCGCTGTGTTGGCATCGAGTTTTGAGGTAGCGGCTGGCCGGCCGGACGTCTCGTCCAGGGCTTCATTTGCCAGGGCGTCGGCTTCGGCGTTTTGTTCCCGGTAGACGTGATCGATTTTGAAGGAATCGAAGCTTTGGGCCATTTTTTTGGCGCGTTCGAATAGCGGGCGGAGTTCAGGGCTTTTTACTTTGTATTGGCCGCGCATTTGGCGTACTAACAGCTCCGAGTCGCTTTGCATTTGCAGCGCGCGGATGCCGTGCTGCTGGGCGTAGTCAAGTGCGGCGATCAGGCCGTAGTATTCGGCTACGTTGTTGGTGCTGCGGCCGATGTATTTTTTCAGCTTGGCGACTACCTGGCCGCGTGGATCGCGAATT
>DATBYP010000327.1:0-3893 GCA_036513675.1 Candidatus Acidiferrum sp. | reverse complement strand
GGTTTGGTGGTTTCACTTTCTTTGGTCATGACACAATCTTCAGTGTGCCTAATTGCTTTTCCCAATACGAAGAATCGAATAAAGTATTCCAATAAAGCTAATGAGACCAAACGCCCTTAACTACCATCATCTGCTCTATTTTTGGGCCGTCGCCAAGGAAGGCAGCCTGCGATTAGCCAGTGAAGTGCTGCACGTGTCGCAGCCGAGTATCAGCGCGCAACTCAAGCAACTCGAAGAATCTTTGGGGACACCTCTTTTCACGCGTACGACTCGGAGGTTAATCCTGACGGATACTGGACAGACGGTTCTGGAGTACGCCGAAGAAATCTTTTCGTTGGGCCGCGAGCTTTTGACCGCAGTTCGCCAGGAGCCAGGGGAACGTCCCCTTCGGTTGCACGTCGGTGTTGCCGATTCGGTTCCAAAAATAATTGTACGCCAGCACCTTACCCCGGTCTTCGAACTTCGCCGATTAGTGCGCGTGATTTGTCGAGAAGGTTCGCTAGAAGAACTCATCACGCAGCTGGCCGGTCACAAGCTGGATGTCGTCCTGGCGGACGAACCATCCACGAGCGCTTTACGCGTGAGAACGTTCAACCAACGCCTCAGCACCTCGGCGGTAGTGCTTTGCGCTGCTCCAGTCCTGGCTAAGCGCCTAGCGAAAAATTTTCCCCGCTCCTTAGACGGCGCACCCGCCATACTCCCTGTCGGCGAGATGACCCTGCGTCGCCAGCTCGAACACTGGTTTGAATCGCACCATGTTCGACCTCGTGTTGTTGCCGAGGTGGAAGACACAGCGCTATTAACAGATCTGGGAGCCCAAGGTCTCGGATTCATCCCGGTCTATTCCGCGGTCTTGAATGAAATCGCTCGTCTCTCCCGCTTTCAGACGCTCGGAATCGCCAAGGGTCTGAGAATGGAAGTATTCGCGATTACCGCCCAACGCCGACTTCAACACCCCCGGCGTCGTAGCGATGACAGCGCGGCCTGAATGAGCCTCGGGCGCTCTCCTGTTGCTGCAATAAAACCCACGAATTGAACGGCGGGTTCAACAAATGGTACGAAACTGGTCCAAGAAATTGTAAGCTGAGCTAAGTAGCAGTCCTCCGAAGCGCGCTAATTTGGCACCTCCACGGACCCTTTTACTATTCGCGCGCCTGCAACCTCGCTTCGGCATGATCCAGGTCGCTCTGAATGCGGCGTAAAACTTCGTCATTGATGACATATTCATCGCGCAATTGAATAATGGTCCGGCGTTCCACATCGAGCGCGTCTTGCTGCAAGCGTTGGTAGGAGGGCGCGATGAAACCATCGGTGCGATCTCCCCCAGTACTCGCGCATACTTCCAACTGCCGGATGCGGTCATCGTATTCAGCGCGGAGTCGCTCCACGATGTCCGGCGGGAACTGGCGATCGACTTCCCGAAGGTAAGCCAGCGCCGCTTCATTCGCTTTCAGCCGCGCCGCCCTTTCTTCCACATTTGCGAGCCCATCATCCACCACTCCAAGCCGCCGAATCAGCGCGGGCAAACTGAGGCCTTGCAGCACGAGCGTTGCGAGAATCACGCAAAACGTGATGAATAAAATGTAGTCGCGCCCGGGGAATGTCCTGCCATTTGAAAGCGTCAGCGGCAGCGCGAGCGCGGCCGCGAGTGACACAACACCGCGCATTCCGGTCCACGCAACA
Organism: Candidatus Acidiferrum sp.; assembly: GCA_036513675.1. Taxonomy (GTDB): domain Bacteria; phylum Acidobacteriota; class Terriglobia; order Acidiferrales; family UBA7541; genus Acidiferrum. The sequence continues at coordinate 2,210 of DATBYP010000327.1, read as the reverse complement.
ATAGTCACGTTCCGCCACGCCGGATACGGATCTCTTTTGCGCCAAGTAGTGCTAATCATGCGCGGCAGATAGGTGGCGGTGAAAACCCAAGCGATGCGCACAACGATCGCAGCGCAGCTTATCAGCACACCGTGCCAAACAAGCTGTCTGAGAGATTGGCCGGAAAGTGCGTGAAGAATGCGCGGTAGTTGCAGGCCGATCAGGACAAAGACCAGGCCATTCAACAGGAATACCATCATCTCCCAAAACACGTATAGGTTGAGCCGCGTCCGCGAGGTGAGGATTTGCGGCGTACGCCAGCCGAGAAACAGCCCGGCCGCGACCACTGCCAGCACGCCGGAGACATGCAAGCGCTCGGCAGGAATGTAAGCGGCAAACGGCGTGAGCAGCGAAATTGTGATTTGAACGGGCGGATCGTCGAGACGACGCTGAACATGGGAAGCGAGCCAGCCGACAGTTAGGCCAATTCCGGTGCCGCCAAGGGCGACTAAAATAAAGCGCAGGCTTGCTTCAGAAAGTGAGAACCTTCCGCTCATTATCGCCGCAATTGCGAAGCGGTAGGCGACGAGCGCCGTCGCGTCGTTGATGAGACTCTCGCCCTCCAAAACGGTGACGATTTTTTGTGGTACGCGCAGACGGTTCGCGATCGCGGTCGCTGCAACCGCGTCTGTTGGCGAAATAATTGCACCGAGAACAAACGCAGCCGCCCAGGGCAAACCCGTCAAAGTGTGCGCGAGAACGGCCACGAACGCGGTTGTAAACAAGACAAGCCCGATCGCGAGCAGCGAGATCTGACTCAGGTTCGCGCGAAAATCTCGCCATGAGGTAAAAAGCGCCGCCGGGTAGAGCAACGGCGGCAACAGAAAGAGAAACACCATGTCCGGATCTAGCTGGACCGCCGGCAAGCCCGGAACAAACCCGAGCGCAAGTCCGCCGATCACCAGCAGTACCGGGTAAGGTAACGCCACTTTCTTCGCCAAGATAGCCAGCGCCGCGACGACAATCAGCAGCGTACAGATAATCTCAGCTTGGTTCATAAGCAGCGGAGCGAGGAAGTAGCGGTGTAAAGGCGCTGGATGTTTGTCTGATGTTCAAAATCACCCTTCAGTTGAGAAGTGAGGTGCCACGAAGATGAGCCTTTGTAGCCGAGAACGTCCAGCAACTCCATGTTGCAATGAGATTCCGCAGTTACCAAGGTATCGCACTTAAGCCAGGGATCAGCTCGTCAAAACCAACCCTCTTTTACCGTTCCGGCCAGCCGACGTTCCTCAGTCGCAAGATTTCCAGCTCGTCGCCCACGCCGCGGGCGTCGTTTAATCTCTCTGACAAGCGCGCGATTACGGTGGCCTCGGGTGGTGGTTCGATCTTCACCGACGGCAGCACGACCATTGCGCAAGCGATCACTGGTGTCGGTAAGCTCAGCGTGAAAAGGAGGAACTCGCTGACGCTCACCCGCGCCAACAGCTACACTGGCGGCGCCACCATTGACGAGGGTCAACTGCAAATCGGCACGGCTGTTACAAGTTAAGACGTGCTTTGCCGCCAGCGGCGGTAGTCACTCCGCGTAAGCCTTCTTTAGTCCCTCGATATCAATTTTCTCCATTTGCAACATCGCCTGCATGACGCGACCAGATCTTTCCGCGTCCTCGTCTTCCAACAGCTCGCCGCGGTCATTCGGCTGCTTGCAATGAAACTCTTCCGTCACCGACGAGGTCTCGTCTAGCGTGCTCGACTATTCGAAAAGCCGTGTTTCAAGCCCCTGACGTTTCTAAGCACTCCTATGATGCACCCCGTGTTTGCAAGGCACCCATAATGACAGCAGCCAAGATGACAATCCCACTAACTACACCTTGGCTGAAGGGTGATACACCTATTAACACCATTCCATCCTGCAATGTGCCCATGAAGAGCCCGCCTAACAACGTCCCCAGGATATTGCCGCTTCCACCAAAAAGACTCGTCCCACCGATAATAACTGCGGCAATCACATCAAGCTCCCAACCTTGGGCTACGGCGGCCTGACCCGCCTCAAGCCGGGCGGCGAGAATCAAACCAGCTAACGCAGCAAGCACAGAGCTGATAATAAACACGCCGATCTTTATCTGTGGAACGAAGATTCCGGAGAGTCGTGCCGCCTCCTCGTTACCGCCTACGGCGTACACGCCACGGCCCCACGGAGTATTTGCCATGACTACGAACCCGATGAAGTA
>DATBYP010000326.1:0-2957 GCA_036513675.1 Candidatus Acidiferrum sp. | reverse complement strand
ACGGCTGGCCTCCGGCACGCGCAATTGGATGAAACCATCGTCGGGAATGCTAGCGATCCACCCCGCGCGGCGCAGCAATTCCAAGTAGTAAAACTTTTCATGCGCGGGAATTTCTCCGCGCTTGGGCACCGGCAGGGCATTGGTGAGCAACATGCTCCTCGCGTCGCGCGCGTAGCCGATCCTTTCGGGGATGCCCGCACGCCATGCCAGCCACGCAGCGTCAAACGCATTTTGCAAGAGGAGCGCGGAATCAAATTTCTTGGCGCGCAATTCGGAAGCGAGTCGCTCGCGGCCGGAAATGCCCCTATGCTTGCCGCGATGATCGTAAATGATGAGATTATCGGCGATGTTTTGATCGCGGTAAATATCGGCCACATTCGAGCGGGCAAGAATTGAAATGTTAACGCCGGCTCGGTTACGAATGGCGCGCAAAGCGGGCAGCGCCATGATCGCGTCGCCGATCCAGTTAGTGGCGCGCACCAGGATCTTCATACGATGGCGCCGCGTGCTTCGATTACTTGGCTTACAGCGGACACGAGGGCGGCTTCTTCCGCGATTTCCAACTCGATAATTGAACTAAAAACGGGCAGCCGGGAGAATTTCACTTCCCTCAAATTCCAGGAATCTTTTTCCGTGGTGAGCAGGGCGTTTGCGCCAACTATCTTAGCGGCTTGTTCGATTGCGCGCACATCCCCGAGTGTATAGCGATGATGATCGGCAAAGAACCTCCGGCCGGCCAGAGCAATGCCAGACCTTTGCAGATCGCCTATAAACGCTTCCGGATTGCCGATGCCGCAAAATACAAAAAACGGCCCAGCCCCGAGATCCGCAGCTGACAACAGTAAAGTAGAGTCTGAGGAAACGCCTGCTTGGCGGAAACCCCGTACTCGAGTGCACGCAGCAAAAACCGGCAAGTTCGAAAGCGCTCGAATGGCTTTTTCCGCGCCGGAAGCCTTTTCTGTGCGTGTGAACACGATCATGCCTGCGCGCTTCATAGCCGAGACCGGCTCGCGCATGGGGCCGGCCGGAAGCAGCAGCTGTCGCCCGAGTGGGCGCGAAGCGTCAATCAGCAAAATATCAAGATCGCGCGCGAGTTGAAGATGCTGGAAGCCGTCATCCAGAATAAAAACATCGAGAGGTTGTTGAGACTCGATCCGCCGGCCCTCGGCGTAACGATCTTTCCCTACTCCAAACGCTACGCGATTTTCCAGTCGTGAGCGCATGAGCTCGACTTCGTCGCTGGTGCCGTCGCTACCGCGGTAACCGCGAGAAAGAATCACGACCCGTTTTCCTTGCTGCAACAGTTTCTCCGCCAGCCACATCACAAAAGGCGTTTTCCCCGTGCCTCCCACGGTGAGATTGCCCACGCTGATGACCGCGCCCTGCAGTCGCTTTCGTTTCAGCCAGCCTGTGGAGTATAGCGACGCCCGGGTTCCACTTATAAGCCCGTAAAACAAGGAAGCAGGCCACAGCAAAATGCGAAGTGGCCGTAAGACCGTCATCGCGGCGGCGCGCCCGCCGCGGACAGGTGTTCCGCAATCACCGCAAGCGCGCGATCTGTAGCTCCGCGGCTGCCTTCCACCAGTTTGCGCGCCGTTTCTCCCATCTTACGCATGCGATCAGGCTCGCGGAAGAATTCAATCCAGGCTACTCCGGCGTCCTCCGGGCTTTCGACCTGCACCGCAGCACCGGCGGAAACGAACCGCGCAGCCATCTCCGAAAAATTTTCCATGGAAGGCCCGAAAACCGGAATCTTCCCGAAGGCCGCAGGTTCAAGAATATTGTGCCCGCCCGAGGGCACGAGCGAGCCGCCTACAAATACTCCGTCGGCGCAGCGATACAAAGAGGCAAGTTCGCCGATGCTGTCGAGCAGCAGCACGGTGACATCTTTGGGAATTGCCGCAGCGGCGTCGGAATTTACACCATTTTGCGAACTCGGAATAGACAGCTGCGAGCGCCGCAGAAATCTACGCCGCGATTCATGAATGAAGTCGGCGGCAGCGTCGAAGCGTTCCGGCTTGCGCGGTGCGAGAACCAATAGCGCATTCGGATATTCGCCTTGCAAGGTGCCAAAAGCAATTAACGCCAGCGGCTCCTCCGTGGCGACCACGCTTCCGGCTACAATAATCGGGCTGCGTCCGCTGCGCTGCGCTTCCGCCTCTAGCCAGTTCGAAATGGACGTGGGAGCAGGCAGCTCGAGATCGTATTTCAGGTTCCCGCTGGCTTGCACCCGGTCTGAGGGGACGCCGAGGTACCGGACCCGCTCCACGTCCTTCTCGCTCTGCATCAGGAACACGGTGGTGTTTGCGAGCGCGCTCTTGAGGAAAGGCCGCAGAAAAAATCCAAACACTCCGAAATACTTCTGGTAGCGGGCAAAAGAACGATCGGAAATTCGGCCGCTGATGAAAATCACCGGTATCCTCCGGCGCCGTGCCTCACGCAGGAAGTTAGGCCAGATTTCTGTTTCGAGAATGATGACGATCGCGGGCTGCAGTACTTTCAGCAGGCGTTTTACGGAAAACGTCCAGTCAAACGGAAAATAAATAATCGCGTCGGCGAAAGGCATACGCTCGCGCGCAAGAGCGTGGCCGGTAGTGGTAGTGCTGGAAATAATTAGGCGGCGCGCAGGATATTTTTCTTTCAACTTCCGCGCCAGCGTGACACCGGAAAGAACTTCGCCAACGGATACGGCGTGCACCAGAATCGCACCCTTGCGGTCGGACAGCGCCGCAAGCGCGGGATACCACAGGCCGAGTCGTTCGCCGAGATTCGAAAGATATTTTCCGTGGCGCAGTCCTTGCACGAGCCAGTATGGCGCGAGCACAAGGGCAGCGAGCCCCATGAGAAGACTGTAAATGAAATACACTAAGCGTGGCTCCGGTCTGTCGCCGGGAGCATCACCGAGCCCGGCGCTGGGCAACCCAGCACATCACCCTGGAATCGAAGGCGTCAGATGA
>DATBYP010000325.1:0-20024 GCA_036513675.1 Candidatus Acidiferrum sp. | reverse complement strand
ATGCTGCACACCGGGATCCTGCCGCACCACACGCGATGGACGCGCCTTTTTGAGAACCTCCGCTACATCGTCATCGACGAACTGCACACCTACCGCGGCGTCTTCGGCAGCCACTTGTGCAACGTGCTGCGCCGCCTTCGGCGCATCGCTCGCTTCTACGGCCGCGATCCCCAATTCATCAGCTGCTCCGCGACCATCGCCAACCCCGGCGACCTAGCTTCACGCCTTCTCGAATCCGAAGTCGAAGTCCTCAACACCAACGGCGCTCCCGCCGCGGAAAAAACCTTCGTCTTTTACAACCCGCCCGTCGTGAATCGCGCCCTCGGCATCCGCCGCAGCTACATCAATGAATCCTCGCGCGTGGCGCAAGAATTTCTGAAACACGATCTGCAAACGATGGTGTTCGCCAACTCGCGCCTGCACACGGAAATTCTGCTCACCTATTTGCAACAAGCGAATCCCCGGTTGCCGGGAAAACCGGAAACCATTCGCGGCTACCGCGGCGGTTACTTGCCGAACGAACGCCGCGAAATCGAGCGCGGGCTGCGCGAGGCGCGGATTCGGGGCGTGGTCTCGACTAGCGCGCTGGAACTGGGGATCGACGTCGGCTCCCTGGATGCCGTGGTAATGGCCGGGTATCCCGGGACAATCGCGGGAACGTGGCAGCGGGCGGGCCGGGCGGGACGCCGTAGCGGCTCCTCCTGCGCCGTGATGGTGGCTTCTTCCGCACCGATCGACCAATTCATGGTGCGGAATCCCGATTATTTTTTTGGAAGCACGCCGGAACACGCGTTTATCCAGCCGGATAATCTGGAACTTCTTGTGAATCATCTGAAGTGCGCGGCATTTGAGCTGCCGATCGCGGCCGACGAGCGCTTCGGCGATGTAGACGTGCCTGACCTATGCGCACGCCTCGCGGAAGCAGGTTTTTTGCATCAGGCGAGCGATCATTATCACTGGACGCATGAGGCCTATCCGGCGGACACCGTCAGCCTTAGATCGGTGACGAGCGACAATTTCGTGATCATCGATATCACTGGCGAGCCGAACGTCATCGGCGAAGTTGATTTCTCGAGCGCTCTAACCACCGTTCACGAGAAGGCTATTTATCTGCACGGCGGCGAGCAATATCACGTCGAGCATCTGGATTTCAAAGAGCGGAAGGCGTACGTGAAGCGCGTGGATGTGGACTATTACACCGATGCGATTCGCTACACGCAGGTTCGCGTGCTCGAAATCGCAGCGACAGCGCGCGATTCGGATTCGTCTCACTCTCATGGCGACGTGCTGGTGCGCTCGCAGGTCGTGGGCTTCAAGAAGATCAAGTTTTTCACCAATGAAAACGTCGGCGCGGGAAAGCTGGAGCTGCCGGAAAACGAAATGCACACAACTTCCTACTGGATCACGCTGGAGCGGCCGCTGCTGGAATCGCTTCCGTTTACCGTGAGCGAACGCCAGAGCGGGATGTTCGGCCTGCTGCACGCGTTGGAATCCGTGGCGACTCTCCTGCTTATGTGCGACGGCCGCGACCTGGGCACCGCGATCGGCGAGCGCCCGCCGGATGCGGCGGCGGCTGAAGCATTTTCCGCAACACGCATGGAAGAGGCAGTTGGACTGAACGCGAAAGAATTCTTTGAGCCTAACTTGTATCTCTTTGACGCTTATCCTGGCGGAATAGGCTTCTCCGAGCCGCTTTTCCGCGCGCACGAATTGTTGGTGCGGAAGACCCGTGAACTCATCGCTGCCTGTGGGTGCGAGCAAGGATGCCCATCCTGTGTCGGTCCCGCGGGAGACTTGGCACCCCGCGCGAAAGAGGCGGCATTGGCCATACTTGATCGGCTGTGTGCCTAATGGCGGCACTCGGGGACAGATTCTCCCGAATTGCCGCGCTGAAGCCGACGCGACCCCGGCCATCGGGCGCGGAGTTGCTACGCGCGCCGCATGCCGAGGACTCGCTGTCGCGCCTGCTGGGCGCGGGAATCGCCACAAATCGATACGGCCAGCACGTATTGATCCGCAATTGGTTTTCGTCACCGGAACAATCCGACATTTCCGAGGTAAGTCTGGAACTGCTTTCGCGCGGGCGGGACGAAACGCCCTCCAGGCGCACGCGGGCGGCGCTGGCTGATCCATCAAAATGGCTCTTTCTCGATACCGAAACCACGGGATTAGCGGGCGGCACAGGCACCTACGCGTTTTTGATCGGACTCGCGTGGTGGGACGCCGGCGCGCTGCAGGTCGAACAATTTTTCATGCGCGATTTTGGCGAAGAGCACGCGATTTTGCACGAAGTCGCCACGCGTCTCGCCGAGCGGCCCGTGCTGGTCACCTTCAATGGCAAGGCATTCGACTGGCCGTTGCTCGAAAACCGTTTCACGATGACGCGATCGATTCCCGCGCCGCGCTTGGCGGCGCATCTCGACCTGTTGCATCCTGCGCGAGCGTTGTGGAAACTGCGGCTCGGATCGGTGCGACTGGTGGAGCTGGAGCGGCACGTGTTGGACGCGAGGACGCTTGGCTGGCACCGTGAAGACGACGTGCTGGCCGCGCTAATTCCCCAGCATTACTTTGATTATTTGCGCGGAGGGCCGGCGGAGCCGCTCGCCGCCGTCGTGCGTCATAATCAGATGGATTTGCGAGGACTCGCGGCGCTGGTGGGCAAGATCGATGCGTTGCTTACATCCGGTGATGGCGGCGACGTGGAGAGTCTGGATTTGTTCGGACTCTCGCGTTATTTGCAGCGGCGCGGTGATTCCCAGGGGGCGCACTCCGCCTGCATGCAAGCCATTGATCTCGGTCTGCCTAAGGAATACGACCTGCAAGCGCGCCACGAGCTTGCGCTTCTGGCGAAACGGCGCGGTGAGCACGAGCAAGCTGCCGGAATCTGGCACGAGCTTGCCGCCGATGAATCCGCAGGCGTTTACGCTTGCGTGCAACTCGCAATTTATTACGAACGGCGTGCAAAGCGCTTAGAAAGCGCACTGGAGTTCGCTCGCCTCGCCCTCACGAAGGTTCGCCGCCTCAGAACGAATTCACTCAACCTGGCGACAACCACGCGAAACCTGCGCCTGGAGCAAGCAATTCTGAATCGCGTCGCCCGGCTTGAGCATCGAATGGGGCTGAGTCGGGTGTTGCCTACCCTACCGATGGGTGAACCTTCGCCAAAGGCTAGCCTCGGTGCGGTTAGATTCACCAGTTAGTCGTTCCAGTGCTCCTCAATTCAAAAGAGTAAATCGGATGGAAACTTCAGCAGCAAAGCCGCAACCTAAAGCAGGAGGTTCCATGGCCACTGCCGAACAAGCCTATTTTCGTCCCAAACTAGAGCAACGCCGTGAACGTCTTCTTTCTGCCTTGCATTCCTCGGCGAATGCTTCGCTGTCTGATCTGCTTGGCGACGTGGACGCCGCCCTAGCTCGGATAGACGAGGGCACCTATGGGATTTGCGAAACATGTCACGACCCCGTTGAAAAAGAGCGTCTGCTAAACGATCCTCTTGTCCGTTTTTGCCTCGACCATCTCACGAGCGAAGAACAGCGTGCTTTGGAGTCCGATCTCGAACTCGCCGCGCGCATTCAAAAGGGGTTGCTGCCGCCGCCCGAGCTGTCCGCCGCAGGCTGGCAAGTCCGCTATCACTACGAGCCTGCGGGGCCGGTCAGCGGCGATTATTGCGACGTTTTCGAATCTGATGGCGGGTTGCTCTTCCTGTTTGGTGATGTCTCAGGGAAAGGTATCGCCGCTTCCATGCTCATGAGCCATTTGCACGCCACCTTTCGCAGTCTGGCTCGAGCCAACCTTCCACTTCAACGAATGGTCGAAGCTGCAAACCGTATTTTTTCGGAAAGCACGCTCGCCGGGCAATTTGCGACTCTGGTCGTGGGCCGCGCGACAGAGGATGGTTCCGTCGAATTCGTCAGCGCGGGACATCTGCCCGTTCTTCACCTTGGACGCAACGGGGCCAAATCGGAAGGCGCAACCGGAGTACCTCTCGGGATGTTCACGAACTCGCACTTTCCGGTGCATCAGCTCTCATTGAGCTCCGGCGAGGCCTTGCTAATCTACACCGATGGACTTACCGAAGCCTGCAATGCGGTCTCCGAAGAGTACGGCGTTAACCGCGTAAAGGAGACTGCTCAGCGCCATTATGCGACCAGCCCTGACCGCTTGATCGCAGGGTGTCTCTCCGACTTGCAGAACTTTGCGGCGGGGACAAAACGAACGGACGACCTCAGCCTGCTTGTCCTTCGGCGGGCGGCATAATAGCGAACGCAAAAGCATTGAGGCGCTAATTCGCCAGGCTCAACTCGTTTGATCTGATAGGCTGGCTGCGTTTCGCAATTTCTTTTGCGCTTTTTTCCAATGCTTTGGGCTGCTCCGGCACTGGTGGCCACTTCAGTTCCTTGTTGACCTGAATCAGGAGAGCCCGGTCGCCGCCTTCCAGAGTCACGCATTCGTTTTCAAAACAACGCAGGAAGACTCCGCCGTCTGAACTATCGAAAGAAAAGAAGTCTGGCTTGCGAAAAAGATTGCTGCGGTGTTCGTGCTTTTTCTCGAGCGCTTCGGAATATTGGCCAAAGAAACGCTGGGCTTGGTCCGTGGTGGCCAGTCGTTCTCTGGTGACCAGCAAGAGGCGCTTGGTCTGCTTTTGCTCGTATACGGCGTAGCGGTCGCCGTTCCACGCGGCCGACAATGGCTTCGCTCGCGGCTCACCCAGAAATTGCTTCAGCACTTCTTTCCAGCCAAATTCGCCCATGACATTTTCTTCCAGTTTCACCCAATCCGCGCCTAACGATTTTTCCATGGAGGGTAGCGAAACCGGCGCAGGCACTTTGCCTGATGTGTACAGACCAGGATGCAGGATTTGCTGCGTGGAAACCGGGGGGTTGGTGAAGATGCCGGCGAGAGCCTCCCAACCGGACGGTTTTAGGACCGCGGCCGAGAATGTGAGGCCGTCCAAATATGGGAAAATCAGCGCGTCTTTGAGAAACGGCGGCGCTTTCTTCAACAGCGGAGTATCCGCCATGTCGCCGATAAGCATGGAAGGGTCTATATCAGGCAAATCTTGCAGAGAGCGCCCGCTACCCTGGAGGAGATACTCCACCATAGCAACCATCGCGCTGCCTTCCAAGACCGACTCGCGTGCGAGTTCGCCGTCGTCATTGGGGCGCGCGGCTTTTACCCAGGCTTCAATTTGGAAGTGCTGGTCCTCCAGGGCGTGAGTCAACTCGTGGGCCATGACCATGCGCTGATCGTCGATCGGAATCCAGTCTGCTACATAGAATTCGTGCGCTTTAGGATCGTATAGGCCGGCGATCTGCTCCGTGAGCAGATCGATCATGAAGGAATCGAGGTCGAACCCTTTGGGAAGCAAGCCGAAGGCTTCGGCGCTTCTGGCGCCCGCATAACGCTCGGCAGCGTCTTTTTCTTCGTTCATTTCCTTGATGATGTGGGCGTGAATCTCTTCGCGCGAGCGCAGGCTCTTCCTGAGCGGACTGCGGAGGTCCAGGCCGGTGATCTGACTCATTTGACCGAGTACCTCGTCGGCAGCGGCGGCGAAATCAGCGGCGTTAGGCTTAGTAGTAGAACTCGGCGGGATTGCGGGACCGGTGGTCTGCTGCGCGAAGGCGTAGGATGCGAGGCCCGCGGCGACCAACAGAATTATGAAAATGAGCAGTGCCGCCGGGCGAGAGCGCGAAATCGGAGAGGACAACACATTTTCAGAATAGCAGATTCGCGGCTGGCTCGCCGCCGGGCGTCACGACGAGCTTGATACGCCGGCACCTGAATGTTTGGTTCAAAACGGAGTAGCGCTTTGTCGAGAAAAAGAGCCAAGAGCCTAATATTCGTTACTTGTGTCAAGGACGGGTTGCGAGTTATTCACAATTTTCCTCAGATGGATTAGTTCCGAATAATTAACGCCGTGGTAAGTTAGGTTGCACCAGCCACATGGATCCTGGATTTCGTCTCCGCCAGATCCGCGAACGTCTCGGGTTGACGTACCGGGACGTCGAGCGGGCCAGCCTTGCGCTCACCCGCGTACACGCACGCCCGCAATTCACGGTTCATATCAGTCGCCTGGCCGACATAGAGAACGCAGGAGTGGTGCCGAGCCTCCACAAGCTCTATGCCCTAGCCGTGATTTACCACTTGAATCCCCTGGAAATTGCGAGCTGGTACGCGATACCGCTAGATCGATTCCTGGGCGATGCCGTTTCCTTCGCTGCCCCGCAAACACACTTGATGGCATCTCCCTCGTTTTTGCAGGGTCCTGAGAAGAAAATCGCACCGCCATTCGTTCCGGATTGTACGGAATTCTTGGCGCGAAGCGCGGCTGTGTGCGGCGGCTTCGGGAATATGTTGAACAGCGAAAACGGCCATCACCGCTACGGGTGCATCGGGCTGCGCGACCGGCGCATGGAGCCGATCTTGAGGCCGGGAAGCGTGGTTTTGGTGGATGTGTCCGTACGACGTTTGCAGGAGAATGAGTGGTCCAACGAGTACGATCGGCCCATGTATTTTGTTGAACTGCATGACGGTTACCGCTGCGGGTGGTTTCAGAAGGAGGGCAAGCGTCTGGCGATGCAGCCCCATCCGCTTTCGCGCTGCATGTCGGAATCCTGGAAAACTCCGGATGATGCGGAAATTGTCGGACGGGTGGTGGGAGTGGTTACCCGGCTGCCTGTTCCGTTGAAGGCTCTTTCTCGAGAATCTCCAGAATTGCGCGGACATTCGAGCAAAAAAGCTCTTTGAGGTACTCCGGCGAATCGGCCGGCAACAGCCTGCGATAGGCTTCAAGCCTCCGCCACTGCGCGGCTGTCTTGCGTGAGCCATTCGGCAGCGTGCGCAGGTGCGCGCGCAAATCTTCCTCCTGCACAACTAAAGGCGTCTCCAGGATCCGCTCAAAAACCTCCTGATGGCATTGCTCGAGGGCTTGCCGCACAGCTACGTGCGGGTAAACGGCGGCCAAGCCGGCATGCTCATACACGTTTGTGGAAATGTCGCGCAGGGAAGCCAAATAGGCCAGACGCGAAAATGGGCTGGGGATTCTTGCCAGTGTAGAAAGGGTCAAATCGTGGATGATACGCCGATTCTGCTGAAGCTGCGTCAGTGTATCCATCTGCTTGCCTGTTCCGAAAACAGAACGCTTTCCAACGAATAACCCGAATTTCGCTGTTTTCCATCATGGTGTCCCTCAGGAGGGTCACCTATGAAGAAGAAAATAGCTGTGTTCGGTGTTTTCCTGCTCGCCGCATCGTTCGCGCTTCCTGTGACTGGCTCAGCCAACTATAGCCCAGGTAATACTGCTGTCGAGGGTAATTTTACAGGTACATTTATTGCCGATGGTAGTCCGCGGCCTCCGTTGCCGCCAGCCCTGCCTTTCGACGGAAGCCCACGGCCACCGCTTCCGCCAGCGTTCGTGGTGGATGGCAGTCCCAGGCCCCCGCTCCCCCCAGCGGCCTTCGATGGCAGTCCGCGCCCACCTTTGCGGCCTTCGGGTCTATCGGCCTGAGCGCGAGATCACAGGATGGTCAACCCTGAGCACGGGCTTGATCGATGGCAGGAGCTATCGCGTTCAAGCCCGTTCTCTTCGTTAGTAATTTCTGACAATTTCGCCCCATAGCTGCTCAGTACCAAGGGCCCACCGGAGGCGGTTCAGAAGCGCTATGTACTATCTTTTTACGTTTATGCTACGATTCGCCTTCGATGAACGACCTGGGACCGCTTACAAAATCGCTGTGGGCGATGACTGCGATTGTGCAGGTTCTGCTCCTCTGCCTCTTAGTTACCCGAAGAAATGTTAAGAGCTATCCGGCGTTCAGCGCGTACATCTTTATGACTCTCGCCCAGAGCGGGCTGTTATTCGTGGCCATTAAGGGATGGGGATTTTCCTCTACTATGTCCTGGCGCATCGGCTGGGCCACGCAGTGCCTAGTTTTGACGGCTCGCGCTTTTGCTGTCGCTGAACTATGCCTGCACATTCTGGGGCGTTTCCGCGGGGTGTGGCTTCTGGCGCGCTGGATACTGCTTGGTTGCGGCGCAGTAGTTCTCGTCTATGCGGTAGTGGCCGCAAACCATCAATGGCGCCTTATTCCGAACACCGCCGAGTTGGGACTCGAGATGGCGACGGCGGCTGTGATTGTCACCCTTCTACTCTTTGCCCGGTATTACGACATCGTAGTAGTCTCACCACTTCGTTCGGTCGCCATTGGGCTGTGCGTGTATTCCTGTGTGTCGGTCGTGAACGATGCGATTCTCGAGCGTTGGCTGAGCCGCTATGTTTCCCTATGGAACGAATCGGGTATGGTCGCCTTCCTTGCCTGCCTCCTTGTATGGGTTTGGGCTTTCCGCAGGTTTGCACCGCAACCTACCGCCGATCCTCTGCTCCTGGATCGTTCCGTATACCTGCATATCATTCCGGAAGTAAATTGGCGGTTGCGCGCGCTCAATGAACAACTGATGCAGTTCTGGCGGTTGGAGGCACCACGCACGTGAGCATGATATTTATTTTTAGCGCCGTGGCAGCGCTGCTCGCGCTGCTTTTCTGGGCGCTTCGCGGCCCGCGGCAAAAAAACCACGCGGGCGCGCCTAGTCTCGAATCCATCCAAGAACCCGTCCGTCAACATGCAACTTACTTTGGTGTGATTCGCCAAGCGATGTCGGAAGAAGATTTTGAGTTCCTCGCCGCTCGTGGCCCCGTGCGCTTGGTTCGCCGCGCACACAAAGAGCGCCAGCGCATTGCCTTGCTTTATCTTGCGGATCTGCGTGCCGATTTTGAAAGGTTGTTGCGTCTGGCAAGGGTGATTGCCGCGCTTTCGCCGGAGATCGCCGCGTCTCACGAGTTCGAGCGCTTACGCCTGAGCATTCGCTTTTCCTGGCGATATCAGATGGTTCTGCTCGGACTATATGCCGGCCTTTTGTTGCTGCCGCAGCTTAGTGGCTTGAGCCAAATAGTAAGCGAGCTGGCGTTTCGCATGGAGTCCGCAATGAAAGAGCTTGGTGAGCGCGCGGCGGTGGCCGCCGAACTCGCGTCAACCCTGAATCGGCGCGGTCTGGACGTGGCCTAAGGCCATCTCTACAGCAGACAGCAAATCCGCAGCTTTAAAGGGCTTTTGCAGGACGTAGATGCCGTTGCCCGTATGATTCTCCTCTGGCGCGGGCATAGCTGAGGCCCTCATCCAAACCAAGCGTCTTGCCAGAGCGGGCCGGTTCACCTTCAGCCAGTCTTGCAGAGTCTCCGCCCCGGCGCCGACCCGCACTTCTGCGTCCGCAACCACCGCGTCGAATTCCTGCTCGCCAAGGAGTCGCTCCGCCTCCGGGAAGCTTGCAGCAGCTCGCACCGCATGATTCCCCTCGTGTAGAATGGCCTCCACGGCTTCCAGCACGGAAACATCGTGGTCGATGAGGAGAATTCGCCCGCCGCGTGCGCCAACCACACCGCCGTCCGGCACCGTATCCTCCGGAGCAGCCGCTCGCTGATACGGCAACTCGATCGTAAAACACGCGCCGGAAGGTTGCAGGTTGCTCACGCGGATGGAGCCGCCGTGTTCGCTCACAATTCCATAACAGATGCTCAAGCCGAGCCCGGTGCCCTTCCCCACTGGCTTCGTGGTGTAGAAAGGATCGAATACCCGGGAAGCGTCCTTCACCCCCGGACCGCTATCCTTGAATTCAACGATCAGGCGTTCGTTTTGAGCCTTTGTGCTGACCCACAGATCCCCATCATTGGACTGTTCGAGGATTGCATCGACTGCGTTGTTCACCAGGTTTAAGAATACTTGCTGCAGCTGGTGAGGGTCTGCGGCGGTCATGGGCAGATCGGAAGCGAGGTCATAGTGAACACGAATGTTGCTCAGGCGGAGATCGTAGTCGCGTAGCGCCAGCGTGTCTTCCAGTATTTGGTTGAGTTGCACAGCTACGCGCTCGGGCTTGTGCTGACGGGCAAAACTCAAAAGGTTCTGGACAATTCGATGAGTGCGCTGTGCCTGCTTGTAGAGCTTATCCGAATATTCCATGCCTTGCGGCGGCATTTGGCCGCTCGACAGCAGCAATTGGCTGTATCCCAAAATCGCCGTGAGCGGGTTATTGAGCTCGTGCGCCACTCCAGAAATCAGTTGGCCAACAGCGGCCATCTTTTCGCTGTGGAGGAGTTGTTCCTGCGTGCGCCGCAAATTTTCGTAAGCTTGCCGCGTTTCCTCGTACAAAACAGAGCGGTCGATGGCATTGGAAATTTGGCTGCCGACAGCAATCAAGAGATTGATGTCCGCAGGCGAGAATTCCCTGGGAGTTCGGCTGCCAACCACCAATCCGCCAAGCACTCGATCCTTAGACCACAGGATCACCACGAATGCCGAGTGCAACCCTTCCTTGCGTTGCGCTTCCCGCAGCACCAGTGGGAGCGGCAGGCCTTGCGCCGAAAGGAACGTGGCATGCACGGCCTTGATGTGTTGCAGTAACTCTGGCTGGATAGCCACTGGCGGGATGTGCCGCGCCTGCTCGGAGCGATGGCCAACCGCCGCGATGCGCCGCAGCATGAGCCCACCTTCATCCAATAGGTAAAGCGACGAGGCATCCAGGCTAAAGAGCTCGGTCATTTGCCGCAGGGTGCGGTGAATCGAGTCGGTAAGGTCCAGGGACTCCGTTAGAGTCTGGCCTATAGAGTTCAGCACCATCAATTCGCGATTGCGACGCCGGATTTCCTGCTCGGCTCGCTTACGGTCGGTTATGTCGAGCAAGAATCCTTGCAAGGCAGTCAGATTCCCCGCGGCGTCTCGGATGGCAATCGATGATTCCAGCATTGCCCGCACTTCGCCGTCTTTGCGGCGAATTTCGTATTCAAAATCGGCCACAGCCCCGTGGTCCTGCAGCAGCTTCTTAAGCCGCTCGCGATCCGCGGGGTTCACGAACATCGCCGGAATTTCGGCGTTCAGCAACTCGTTGCGCTCTTCAAATCCCAGAATGCGCATCAGCGCATCGTTGAAATCCAGGAATCGTCCCTGCGGATTGGAAATGAAGACTCCTTCTTGAACGTTCGAGACCAATGTTCGATATTTTTCTTCCGCACGCTTGCGCTCGGATATGTCTTTTAGGGCGTGCACCGTGCCTAGCTGGCGGCCGGAGGGATCGGTGAACGTGGAATTGGAAGCGAGAAAATATCCCGTAAGCCAAGGATCCGGATCGTCTCCCTCGCCGGCGACGCCCTCGCAATAAGGACAACTCTTGTAGTTTGTCCCCTTGCGCGGAAGCAAATCCGTGACCATGCGACCTATTAACCCCCCCGCATCGCGTCCCAGCAGGTTCCCCAGGCGCTGGTTGGTCCGCAAAATTCGAAATTCCGGGTCGTGGACAAAAATTGGATCGCCGATCGAATCAAACGTGTAAGCCCATTGCTGCTGAACCGTGGCCACTTGCTCAAAGAGCCGCACGTTCTGCAGCGTCAAGCCCAGAAGGTTTGCAATATTGACCAGATAAGAGATCTCATCCCGTTGAAAGCGGACGTTCTGAAAGGAACCTACGGAAATAATTCCGACCGGTCCGTTTTTTCCAGGAAGTGCCAGCGAAATGCTCTCGCTTACGCCGCTCTCCTCCATCCGGGTGCGCTCTTTTGCATCCACGCCTTCATCCAAGCGCAGAAACAGGCAGTCTTTCTGGAGAACGCGCTGTACCCATGGCTCAGAGACCGCCACACGTTCGTGCTTTTGTAGATAGGCTTGCTGAAACCCGACTGAAGCTCGTGCGACGAGTTGCGCGGTACTTCCGTCGCCTTCCAACAATCGCACGATTCCGTGTGTTGCACCCAGGCTCTCCACCACATGTCCCAGCACCTGCTCGAGGACTTCGCGCACCGAAAGCGTCTGTGTGCTGGCCGCCGTCAGCAGCGAAAGCCGCCTCATTTTGTCGTTCAATTCATCGCTGCGCGCACGCGCACTTTCCAGCACCAAAACGGCCATAGCAATACCTATGGAAACACTCAGCAAGTGATCGAACGCCAGCCGCAGTAAGAAAAGCGGATGCGACAGCCATTGGTAACGATCGATGTTGTGAAGCCCGCTAACCAATAAAGCCCCCGCCAGCAACCGTCCGCCATGTCCTTTGTGTTTAGCCCTTGCCCTCCACAGGAGCCACCCCGCCCATAAACAGATGACAGACTGAAGGGCGGCCGTCTCCCAATGGACTTTCCCAAAGTATGGCGCAGACGTGCTGCGCTCTACGTAGTAGACTCCGGCCAGAATGGCGGTGGCCAGCGGCAGTACAGGCCAATTGCGTTTTGCGCCGCCGATGGTGAGTTGCATCACAGACGAAAGAAACAGAAGCAGCGCGATCACTCGCGTCGCCAGCGCGGCCAAACGCAACTCCGGGCTTTCATCCAAGATCAGCCCGAGCTCGAAAACGGAAGAAAGCGTCAGCCCAATCCAACCCACTAGCCAGAGACGCAGATAGCCGTCCGC
Source organism: Candidatus Acidiferrum sp. (assembly GCA_036513675.1). Taxonomy (GTDB): domain Bacteria; phylum Acidobacteriota; class Terriglobia; order Acidiferrales; family UBA7541; genus Acidiferrum. The sequence goes on along the minus strand of DATBYP010000325.1, from coordinate 7,581 downwards.
GTGATCACGACGCAGCAGTAGAAACAGCACCAGCAGGACGATGAGCGCCGTCACTTCAAAGAAGGCGATGGCAAGCGGGCCCTGATTTACGAACACCTTGTGCCGCCTCCCGGCGGATACGCTCGAAAATTTTCAGGCGCACGGGTACAGGCTCGGACAAAAGCCAGAAACCCTCAGGAATACTTGTCTGTGAAGCTACATGCTGTTTCCTGAATGGGCAATGGGCCCAACTTGCTGATGTGCTGTCCCTTATAATGGCGTCTGGGAAGAACGAGCCCCCGGGAGCCAACCACACGTGGAAGTCGAAAACATACTTGTCGTCGATGACGAGGAAGCCATCCGCGAAGTCGTTTCCACAATGCTCGAGTCGAAAGGCTATCACTGCACCGCCGTAAGCAACGGGCGTGCGGCACAGGACCAGGTCAAGCGAACCACCCCGGACCTGGTGCTCAGCGACATGATTATGCCCGAAATGGACGGCATCAAGCTTCTGGAATGGCTTCGGCAGTACGACCCAGAAGTCCCGGTAATCATGGTCACCGCCATCCACGACATTTCCACGGCGCTCGAGGCGATACGCCGCGGAGCTTACGACTACATTCTGAAGCCGTTCGAGAAGGACCAGCTCTTCCTCGGCGTCGGGCGCGCGTTGCAGCATCGCCGCTTGATCATGGAAAATCGGACTTACCAGCGGAATCTCGAACAATTGGTGGAAGAGCGCACGGCGCAACTAACGGGAGCGATCGCGCAGCTCGAGCAGTCTTACGATGATACGCTCGAAGCGTTGGGCAGCGCGCTGGACTTAAAGGACGCCGAGACCGAAGGCCATTGCCAGCGCGTGACCGCGTTCTGCATTTCTATCGCAAAGGCGATGCCTGTGCCCGACGCGTATCTTGCCGTTCTGGCGCGCGCGGCCTTCCTTCATGATATCGGGAAGATGGCCATCCCGGACGGCATCCTGCGCAAGCCCGGCCCGTTGACCGAAGACGAAAAGCAGATCATGCGCAAGCACTGTGAAATCGGCTACAACATGCTGATCCGCATTCCATTCTTGCGCGATGCCGCTGAAATCGTGCTGGCCCATCAGGAATTTTTCGATGGCTCTGGTTACCCACGCGGCTTGAAAGGCGACGACATTCCCCTGGGCTCTCGCATCTTCACCATTGCCGATTCGCTCGATGCCATGATCAGCGACCGGCCGTATCGCAAAGCTTTGCCCCTTTCGCACGCAAGGGGAGAAATCAAGCGCTGCTCCGGCACGCAGTTTGACCCGAAAGTAGTGGATGTTTTCATGTCCATACCCGAAGAGCACTGGCTGGAATTGCGCGAAAACCTCGGTTCGCCGTTCCGTTTGGCCCATCTAAAAAACTTGTAACTTCTTCTGTTCGCGTAAACATCCGCCGTGCCGCGCCGCATCGGGGCGTATACTGGCAGCACTCAAAGGGAGGCCTACATGCGTCAGACGCGTTTCAGAATCTTGATCGTTGCAGCAGTCCTGGCCGGCAGTATGGTCGCCGGCGCGATTCGTGCGCAAGAAGACGTTAAAGTCAATCACACCTCGCTCAAAGTCGGCGACATGGCTCCGGATTTCACACTGCTCGACAATCATTGGAAGCAGATCCACCTCAGTGATTACCGCGGCAAGAAAAACGTCGTCCTCGCCTTTTACGTTCTTGCCTTTACCGAGGGTTGAACGAAAGAACTTCAGGCCTATCAGGCTGATATGGCCAAGCTCGACGCATCGGATGCGGTCGTCTTCGGGATTAGCATAGACAGTCCCGCCGCCAACAACGCTTTTGCTGAGAAGATCGGCGTCACGTTTCCTCTGCTCAGCGACATGACCCGCAAGGTGCTGAAGCAGTACGGCATCCTGAAAATGTACAACGTACAGAAAGAAGAATATGATTGGGCGCAACGCACTACTTTCGTGGTCGATAAGAGAGGCGTAATCCAATCGGTGGAGGAAGAGGCTAGCGCCATCAATCCAAACAATGCCGTCGCCGTTTGCACCAAGCTGCCGAAAAAATAGCGCCTCGCTGCACGAGGGATCCATGTACCTGCGTTGTCGCGGATTGCCGCATGAGCTCTAATCCGCTCGCGGCATCTTACAGTCCCATCCCACAATTTGATTTGTCCGCGCATTTCGCCGTCATTGCTGAGGAAATTCGTGCCGCGGTTGATCGTGTGCTCTCGTCGCAGCAATTTATCCTGGGACGCGAAGGCGCTGCGCTGGAAGAAGAAATCGCGCGGCTCTGCGGCGTCGCGCACGGCGTCGGTGTGGGCTCCGGCACGGACGCTCTCGTTCTTGCGTTGCGATCCTGCGGGGTCGCGGCCGGCGATGAAGTGATCCTGCCGCCGTTCACGTTTGTCGCCACCGGCAGTGCCGTGAGCGCGCTAGGCGCGAAGCCGGTTTTCGCGGACATTCACCCCAATACATACAACATCGATCCCGCGCACCTCGAAAGGCGCATGACTCCGCGCACGCGCGCCATTGTGGTTGTTCATCTGTATGGCTTGCCCGCGGACATGGATCCCATCATGGATTTCGCGCGAAAAAAGAATTTGCCGGTCGTTGAAGACAGCGCGCAAGCGATCGGCGCGGGTTACAAGGGCCGGCGCACCGGCGCTCTCGGCGACGTCGCCTGTTTTAGTTTTTATCCGACAAAGAATCTTGGCGCTTGCGGCGATGCCGGCATGATCGTAACCAACTCAGCGGAACGCGCGGCGCGTTTGCGCATTCTGCGCAACCACGGGCAAACCGAGAAGTACGTCAGCAGCGAGCCTGGCTGGAACGGGCGCCTGGATGAGATACAAGCGGCGATTCTTCGCGTGAAACTCCGTCATCTTGGTGACTGGCAGCGCGCCCGGCAAGCGCATGCGGCGGAATATACGCGGCACTTTGCGCATATTCCAGGCATTATGCCGCCGCGAGTCCCCGAAGGGTATGAACATGTCTTCCACCAGTACACCATTCGCGTGGAGGAACGCGACAGGTTACAACACGTTCTGACTGAGAAAAAAATAGGCAGCGCCGTATATTATCCCGTGCCGCTTCATCTTCAGCCGCTCTACGCTTCTCTAGGATACAAAGCTGGAGATTTTCCGCACGCGGAGCATGCCGCGCAAGAAGTCTTGTCGCTGCCCATGTACCCGGAGTTGCGGCCGGCTCAGTTGGCGCGCGTGGCCGAAGCCGTGGGCGAATTCGTCCGTCATTAAACGCCGCTTATCTGCCTAAATAGAGAAGCAGCAATAGAAAAACCCACAGGGCGTCCATAAAATGCCAGTAATACGACGTGATTTTCACCGCAGTGTTGCGTGAAATTTTTCCTTTCTCAAAATCGCGCATTCCGACATACAGCAAAGCGGCAATCCCACCAAGCAGATGCACCGCGTGCGCAGCCGTGAAAATGTAGAAAAAGCTGGTCGCCTGATTGCTCGCGATGTATACGCCAGAGTCAACCAGTTGCAGCCACGCTACCAACTGGCCCGCCAAAAATACCATGCCCAAAATTGTGGTAGCGCCCCAAAGCTTCCGGAACCCGGAGAAGTCAACCGCCAATAATCGTTCGCGCGCTTTTTCGAGCGTGTAGCTGCTTGCAAGCAATATCGCACTATTAAGCCACAGGATCTTCGGCAGATGCGCGGGCACCCAGGTTTCGCTCACGCCTCTCAGCGCAAGGAACGCAGTACCCAATCCCAGGAAGAACACCAGGATAGAAATCATTCCCAGCGTAATCGCGGTCGAGTAGCGGCCTTGCGGCGGTTTGCGAGGGCGCCTGCCCCTATCGCCGTCTCCGCCACCATCGCCGCGCGGAGGAGGCGCTTTCCCTCCACCTCCGCCGCCAATGTCACTGACGATCAGCTCGATATCGTGAGTGGCCCTTGTCCCAGGCATCAGTTCCTTCCCAACTTAGCGCGCCTTCTTCCTTCCCTGCACCGCTTGTGTGCGAGGGCGAGAAAGCAACCGGGCGAGCGCGATCATTCTAAATACATTACACTCGCGAGGAGAATTCAAGTAGGAAAGCCAGTCCTGGAAACTGGCCGGGGCGTTCCCCTTTGAACACCAAGAATCTCTATAACGTGGTAGCGTGACCGCCGTAGATTCATCATAAAAGAGTTAAGTACGCATTTGGGAGAAGCCCTTGATCGAGAGACCCCGAGCCCGTCGCTATCCATTTGCCGCCAGCATCGAGCTGGTCGAAATGGAATCGGAAGGCGAGATCCGCGAACAGACCACGAACCTCAGCGTGTTTGGCTGCCAGGTGAATGCGCAAAAGACTTTTGCGGCCGGTGCAAAGGTTCGGCTTCGGATTATCCACCGCGGCGCAATCTTCGCGGCTCTAGGTCAGGTGGTCAATGTGCGCAGAAACAGCATGGGCGTGGTATTCACCAAGATCGAACAAAAGGATCAGCTAATTCTCGAGAAATGGCTGGCTGAGGCTCGCGACACTAAGGAACGGCCTACAAGCGCACGGCAACTTTCGAGATAGTCTTTCGCTTCGTTGGAATGGTGCGGTAGAGAGGACTCGAACCTCCACGGTATTGCTACCGCCAGCCCCTCAAGCTGGTGCGTCTGCCAGTTCCGCCACTACCGCATTTCACAGACTTGTCGATTATAGTGGAGAGCAGTGTGAATTGCGAGGTTCGCAGTTCGAAAAACGGCCGCCGCCGGGTTTTCCGTAAGCAATTCGAAGCTTGTATCCAAGTTACCGGTAACCCGACTTATCAGGAGTTGACCGCGTGGCCGCGTTAGATGCTCAATCCGCTTCAAATTGTCGCTCAAATAACCTGTTTTAACGTCATCGACGTACTAAGCTTTCGCATTGAACACGTTTAATTTGGGAGGCCGACACGCTGGAGCAGCGCGGCAAAACGCGGGTCCGCGCGCAGTCCATCAATGATTGGATCAACCTTGATCCATGCAATCCAATCATCGCGCTCTTTGTAAGCTGTCTGCAGCCATTCCAGAGCAAGGTCCTTCTCGCCCAGAGCCGCGTAGTCTTCTGCCAGTATGTAGGGGCGCAGGTAGTCTCGCCGTCGTTTCTCCTTCAGCCCATCCAATAACTTAAGCGCTTCTTTTCTATTCCCCTCAAACCCATAAGCTATAACCAGCAAAGAAATTAAATTAACATCGTCTGGAGACACTTGTTTTCTTTTAAGTTCGGCGAACGCCTCGGGAAACATTCTTTTTGTGATGTACAGTCGGACAATCTGATAGCGCGCCTCCGACGCGACCGTCGGCTCCAACTCGATAATCTTTCGATATTGGTCTAGAGCTTCGTCGAATCGGCGAGAGTAGTGAAGTACAATTCCAAGCCTCGTTCTTATTGGCAACGAAAGCGGATCAAGGTCCTGTGCTCGTCTTGCTTCAGAGATTGCTTCTTCGTATTTTCCCGTGCGGCACAGCAAAAACGCGTACTTGGCGCGAAGCTGTGCGTCGCCGGGGTTCAACTCCAGTCCCCGCTCATATTCTCGTTTGGCAGAGGCGAAGTCCCAGTCGTAGTAATGACGTAATTCCGCCAACGCTTCGTGGGCCTCAGCCAGGCTTTCATCGAGCTCGAGCGCCCGCTGGACCTCAATTTTTGCTTTTGAGTAGGCCTGTCCTGGAGTCATGCGAGAGTAATTTCCAAGCTTGATGTAGAATCGCGCCAGAGCCGCGTGAGCGGCGGCGTAATCCGGAGCCAGTGCCGTTGCCCGGGTAACAGACTCAATTGCATTCGTTAATTGGCCCTGGTTTTCGTAGAACAGCCCCCGGATCAGGAAGTCATGAGCTTCCGGATTCACCGCCCGAGCGCTCGTCATCCGGGCCTGCTCTCGTGGTGTGAGCGCCACCTGAATCTCGGCGGCAACGGCCCTTGCAACTTCGTCCTGCATGGCCAGAATGTCGCTCAGCGAGCGCTCATAACTCTTGGCCCAGACATGTTTGTCGGTTGCCACTTCGATGAGCTGCCCACGAATGCGCACGCGATCCCCGACACGCTCGACTGTCCCTTCCACCACGCCATCAACATTGAGTTCTTTCCCGATCTGCGGAAGTGGCTTCTTCGTTTCTTTGTATTGCATGGCGGAGGTGCGTGAAATAACGCGCAGCCCGCTGATTTGCGCCAGGTCTGTGATCAGCTCATCGGTCATTCCATCTGCGAAATACTGCTGCGAAGGATCACCGGAAAGATTGTCCAGTGGAAGCACAGCCAGCGATCTAAGCTGGGCGGCGTGCATAGCCCCGGGAGATCGGGACCTCATCGCTTTCACAGTGATCGCGATCAGTACACCCGCTGCGATTATTGTGAGCAACCCCGCCGTCCACAAGGCCCGGCTTCCTGCGTACCATGCTCGTTTGGTCATCGGACCCGAACTCGCGACTCCCGCTCGACCCGATTCCGTATCACGCTTCAGCCTTTGCAAATCCGTGCGAATGTCGGCCGCGCTCTGGGATCGAAGATTCCTGTCTTTCTCTAGCGCCTTATTGATGATGCGCTCTAAGTCCGGCGGTAGATCTGGATTCAGACGGACCGCCGACGTTGGAGTTCCATCCAGAATTGCCTTGAAGACTACGCCCGACGTGTCGCCCCGAAACGGAAGTGTTCCGGTACACATTTCGTAAAGCACTGTACCGAACGAAAACAGGTCGCTGCGAGCATCCAGCTTTTCTCCCCGTACCTGCTCGGGAGACATATATGCCACCGTACCCATTGTTGAACCGGGGCTAGTCAGGTTCTCCTCCACGTCCAGGGTGGGAGCATTAGCGGTGGCAACGATGTCGGGTTTCAGAGCGACTTTTGCAAGACCGAAATCGAGAATTTTCGCGCCTCTATTCGTAACCAGGATATTTGAGGGTTTTATGTCGCGGTGAACAATTCCCTTCGAGTGCGCAGCGTCTAAGGCATCGGCGATCTGGTTGCCGAGATCGAGCACGGCCCCGACCGTCAGCGGCTTCCCATTGATCCGGTGCCGTAGAGTCTGACCTTCCAGTAACTCCATCGCGATGAAGGCTCTTCCATCAGCCTCATCGATTTCATAGATGGTGCATATGTTCGGATGGTTTAGCGATGACGCCGCTTTGGCCTCCCGCTGGAAGCGGCTAAGCGATTGCGCGTCGTTGGCGAGTTCGACGGGAAGGAACTTAAGGGCGACGTGACGGCCGAGCGTGAGATCCTCCGCTTCATACACTACGCCCATGCCCCCACCGCCAATCCTGTCAAGGATGCGGTAGTGCGAGATTATTTGGCCAAGGAGGGGATCGGTGCCCGGCATGTACCGCACATGTTAGGTTGCCACCCGAGTCACGTTAACGAAGACAAATTTATTGCAAGCTAGGTCCTGATTAACGCGCAAATCGGAAACTGATGACCCACTACCTGAAAAGACGAGCGTCTCTACACAAACCAAGGGCCTATGGCTTCTTCGGTTGTTGTGCCGGAGCCGGTTGCGACTTCGCAGGAGGCTGCTGCACCGGTTGCTGTGTTGACGGAGCTGGAGCGCTGCTGGTTGGCGCATTCGATTGCGGGGTGCTCGATGGCGGTGTGGTTTGCGGCTTTGCCGGTGGCACGGCGGGCTTCGGAGCCGGCTTTGAAAACTTCT
>DATBYP010000324.1:0-9028 GCA_036513675.1 Candidatus Acidiferrum sp. | reverse complement strand
GTATGGAAAGATGAATTAGTCGCCGGCGTAGACTGGCCTTGGGGCTTCCATGGACTCGGCCAAGCCGCGGCGGACGGAGCCGAGGACGAAGGCTGGGACGGTGCGCTCTGGAGCGAGCGTGAGATTGGCGCCTTTGGGGGGAAATTCGATGCGGCGGTCGAGCCGGAGGCCGGCTTCGCGCAGGAATTCGGCGGAAAAACCCATGTCTTCGGCGCGATCGACGCCCCAGAACCATAACTTTTCTTCGTGGCGCTGGAGGAAATCGACGGATTCCTCGAGCTTTTTCATGGCTTTATCGAAGTTGGAAGCCAGGTAAAAAACTCCGAGGAGCCAAGCGTGGCGCGGGTAGCGAACGCGTATGCGTACGCAATATTTGCCGGCTTGGTTGCGTTCGATGGAACAGCGGTAATCATTGCGGACTGCGGACACGCGGCCTGGCATGGTGCTCACCAATCCTTGAAGGTTGTGGCGCTGGGTAGCCATTGATTTTTTTGCGGATTCCGACCGAGCCCCCGGGAAAAAGCTAGACCGTTTGGCAACGGCGTCGGGCGGAATCAAGGGTTTCAACGACCCCAATAGGGTAAATAGATGCAGTGGGGAACACAAGGGCGGCGCTGTAAATTAATAAACGGCTTGTTTACAATGAGTTATGTCAGCTTAGGTCGCCAAAACCCTTCATCTTGTCGGACATGATCTGGAGTTTGCCCTCTTGCTTGAGGCGCGCTTCGAGGGAGGTGCGGAAGGCCTCAAAGGCAATAGTGCGCTTGGTTTGCAGAACTTGGTCGGTCAATTCTTTCTTTTGTTTCGCGAAATCGGCGGGATCGGGCTCCTGCTTTTCGGCCACGCGATAGACGAACCAGTTCGCGCCGAGGTTTAGAGGCACGCCGACGTCACCCGACTTGAGCTGGAAGGCGGCGCCGATTTGCTTACCGCTGACCGCGCCGGAAATGGAGCCGTTGCGGGCGAGAAGATCGCTCGTTTTGGCTTCGAGGCCGAGGGATTTGGCGGCAGCGGCAAATTTTTCGCCGGCTTTGACGCGTTTGGCGAGATCTTCGGCTTTGGCGCGGGCGAGCTCGGTCGATTTCTGCTGCTTCAGTTCGGTGACGATTTTGTCGCGGACTTCTTCGAGCGAGCCCGGGTGGGCAGGCTGAATTTGCTTCACGGAGAGGACCAAGTAGCCGCGGTCGGTGCGAATGGGCAGGCTTAGTTCGTTCTGGTGGAGTCGGAAAATGGCTTCCTTCGCGTCTTTCGAGTTGCCGAGTTCGAGGATGGGGTCGATGGCGGTCACGGGACGGGTTTCGCCGAGAGAGAGATGGAACTGCTTGGCGAGATCGTCGAGGGAGACTTTGTTGGAACGGCGAATGGTGGCGGAAAGCTGATCGGCTTCGTCGCTGGCCAGCTTGTCGGCCTTGGCGAGCAAGAGAGGAACCTTTATCGAGTCTTTGACTTCGTCGAAGGGCTTGGTGTGCGCGGTCTCCTTGTCGAGGACCTTGATGATGTGGAAGCCGTACTGCGTCTTTACGAGGTCGGAAATTTTGCCTTTGTCGAGGCTGAAGGCGGTTTTCTCAAATTCCGGCACGGTCTGACCCTGGGTGATCCAGCCTAAATCGCCACCTTTGTCCTTGCTGCCCGGATCTTCGGAGTATTTCTTGGCTAGTTCTTCAAAATTGCCGACCTTTTTAGCTTGCTTGAGAACGTCTTCGGCCTTCTGGCGGATTTCCTCGACCTCGGCATCGGTCTTACCGACGGTCATCAGCAAAATGTGCTCAGCATGAACGCGATTGGAAACTTGGTATTGCTGGATGTTTTGCTGGTACTGAGCCTTCAGTTCGTCATCGGAAATTTGGGCGTTTTGGCGAAGCTGACTTAGATCGACGAGGCCGTACCGGACTACGCGCTTCTCAGGGACTTGGTAGCGGCTTCTGTTTTTCTCATAGGCGGCCTTGATTTCGGCTTCGTCGGGAGTGATCTTGGCTTCGAGATCTTCGGGCTTGATGAAGGCATAGTCCAGCTTCACCTTTTCGTTCTTGTATTTGAACTCGTCCTGCAGCTCGGAGGGGCCGACGCTAATGCCGTCGGTGACGAGTTTTCTGAATTTGTCCTGGAGCAGACCCTGGCGGATGAGCTCTTCAAAAACGGGGACGCTCAATTGGAAGCGGGATTGTACTTCGGCGGCATAGCGGTCCATGCCTACGAACGTGTCACCATTGTAAGCGGTGGGGAGAAATTGGCGGATGCGGGCGGCGCGCTCCTGGTCTGACACGCGGATGCCCAGGCGCTTGGCTTCGTACTCCATTTCCTTCTGAAAGATGAGTTGGTTGAGAATTTGGCGCGCGTAGAGGGATTCCAGTTGCTTGGGAATTTGGTTGCGCTGGGAGATTTCCGCGAGCTGCTGGCGCACTTCGGCGGTACTGACGGTTTCGTCGCCTACTTTGGCGAGAATGTCGGTGGAGGAGGCTTCGCCGGTGCCAGGCGTTTGCGGGACGAGATAGAGCAGCATGCTGCCGCCGAGGAGCAGGACGACAACTCCGAGCAAAATGCGCATGCTGGTTTTACGAGAATCTTTTGCTACACCCATACTGCTAGTTCCTCCAATTGGTGGACAAACCTAGATTATAGGAGATGCGGGCGGACGGCTCAAATGGAATCGGTGGGCAGCCTCGGTTTAGACCTGTGCTGGTGGTGCTATTTGCTGATTGAGTACGCGGGGGCGTGCGGTTCAGGCGCGGCGGAAAACGCTGTGCTACATTGCGAAAATGGCGCTACGAGTGCGCCGGAACCGTGCCCACACAGACACCTATCGAACCGCCCCGTCCGATGGAGCCCGCCGCTCCGCCGAAGATTCATCGTGTGGAAGTGCAGTGGCACGCGGTCACCTACAAGACGGTGATCGTCTATGGTCTTTTGATTGCGGCGATTGTCCTGGCCGGGATGTTCATCCTGTTTCCGAGCTTGTATTCGGCGGTGACGCACAAGATTTCAACGGCGATTACGAGCAATGACAGCGAGAACGCATCGGGTTCACAGGTGCAGGCGAAATTCGTGAACCTAGACGGCCGAGTGCAGGTGAAGAAAGTGAACTCGGTGCAGTGGGTGGATGCGGATTACCGCACGGCGCTGGACAAGGGCGATTTGGTACAAACCGGGGCCGACGGCGCGGCGCGAATAACCTTTGCTGACGGGACGTTCTACACCGTGCGGGCCGGAACCCTGATCACGGTGGAAGAAAATTCCATGGCCAACAACAAGCCGACCAGCGTGGCGGTGCGCATCAACACTGGCTCCGTGGATTTGGCCACGGGGAATTGGTCTTCGCCGGAATCGAAGGCAGCGGTGAGTGTTGAAGACGCGAAGGCGGAGTTGCGGTCCAACAGCCGCGCAGCCGTGAAGTTGGACAAGGATACTAAGGACAGCGAAATCGTGGTGTCCAGCGGCAGCGCGCAAGTACAGCGCGGACAAGATCGCATCGAAGTGACGCAGTATCAGAAGTTGGATATCCCATCGGGAGGACCGATCTCGAAATCGGACGTGCTGGCGCCGCCGGAATTGGTGGAACCGATCAACCTCACGCCGATTATTGCGGAGAACCCCCGAACGGCCGCGGTGCACTTTGAATGGAAACCGGTGCAGGATGCCCTGTCCTATTCGCTGCGCATCAGCACGACGAGCATGTTCACCAAAATCGTCAAGGAAGCACCCAAAGTGTCCGGCACGGGCGTGGACATTTCCGGCTTAGATGCCGGCGATTACTTCTGGAATGTAACTGCAACCAGTGGAAAGAAATTGTCGAGTGAAGTAAGTGAAACGTATAAGTTCACGCTGGTCACGCAGGGCAAGATGCAGGAGATGCTCCTTGAGATTCAGAGTACGCAGCTTGTGGGCCACGCAGTTGAAATTACGGGCCGCACTGAACCAGGCGCTGCGCTGATCATCAATGGACAGCCGGTGCCCAATATCGCGAAGGACGGAACGTTCCGTCACTTTACGGAGCCGTTGCTGCCTGGAGAACATACGATTGTCGTGATTGGACAGAATCGCCGGGGAGGGACGAACACCAAGCAAGTGTCCGTCGTGGTACCGAAATAAGCCGAGGTAAGTTGCGAAGCAAACGGTCAGCAATCGGATAATCCACGCTGCCGCTTGACGATCACGCGACACCGAAAAATGCGCTGCTTTGCGCTGAAGGTGAGGTCCGGAGAGAATAGGAAGCTCCGGACAGTGGCGGGCCAGCTTTCCGCAGGGGGATCGAGGAATGAATAAGAACGGTTACAACCTCAGGTCGGTGTTCAGTTTGTTTTCGTCCGACCTGGCGATCGATTTGGGCACGGCGAACACGCTGGTGTTCGCGCACGGCAAGGGCATCGTGGTAAACGAGCCGTCGATCGTGGCGATCAACAAGACCAGCGGCGAAGTGGTGGCGGTGGGGCGCGAAGCAAAAGACATGCTGGGGCGCACGCCGGGAAACGTGGTGGCCATCAAGCCGATGAAGGACGGAGTGATCGCGGACTTCAAGGTGACGGAGAAGATGTTGACCTATTTTATTCAGAAGGCGCACAACCGGCGCGTGCTGGTGCATCCGCGCATTGTGATCGGAGTGCCGAGCGAAATTACGCCGGTGGAAAAGCGCGCCGTGCAAGATTCCGCGTATCGCGCGCGGGCGAGCGAAGTTTACCTTGTGGAGCAAGCCATGGCCGCGGCGATCGGCGCGGGTCTGCCAATCGAAGAGCCCTCGGGCAACATGGTCGTGGATATCGGCGGAGGCACGACGGATATTGCGGTGATTTCGATGAGCGGCATCGTGTACTCGCGGTCGGTGCGCGTGGCGGGTAATGAGATGGACGAATCGGTAATGCAGTATCTAAAGCGCAAGTACAACCTGTTGGTCGGTGAACGAACCGCCGAACAGATCAAGATGGAAATCGGCTCGGCATATCCGCTGGAGAAGCCGCTCACCATGGAAGTGAAGGGCCGGAATTTGATTGAGGGTGTGCCGCGCACGGTGACGATTGACGATAGCGAAATTCGCGAGTCGCTGGCGGAGTGCGTTGCAACGATTCTAAATGCCATCCGCGTAGCGCTGGAGCGCACGCCGCCGGAGCTTTCCGCCGATATCAGCGACCGCGGCATCGTGCTCACCGGCGGGGGCGCACTACTCAAAAACTTGGACAAGCGCATTCGGGAAGAGACGGGCTTGCCGGTCTCGATTGCGGATGATCCGCTGGCTTCGGTGGTGCTGGGTACGGGAAAGATGCTGAGTGATTTCCGGCTGCTGCGGCAGGTTTGCATTGATTAGTGACTGGCGACTCGTGACTGGTGGCAATGATTTGAAGCGCATTTCGATCGGTTTTGATTGGCCGCAACCAGGAGCAGCACACTACAGGGCGTTGAACGAAAATGGCGGGCATTCCCTCTCGACATAAATCACTGGTGCTGCTTGCAGGCGTGATTTTGCTGCAAGTGGTGCTGCTGGCTGTGCAGATCAAGCGTGACTCGCAGGGACGGCTGCTGCGCGTGTGGACGGTTGGCGCGGTATCGCCGTTTCAGCGAGCCGGCGCAAAGGGCATCGGCAACATTCGCGGGACATGGACCCATTACTTCGCACTGCAGAATACCTCGCGCGACAACGAGCAACTGCGGCGCGAAAACGACGAGCTTAAACTGCAAGTAAACCGACTGCAGAGCAAAGCTGGCGAGGCGGACCGCCTGGCAGCGCTGTTGAATTTCCGGCAAACCCAACGCAATGTCCCGATGCTGGCGGCGCGGGTGATCGGTACGAGCGCGGATAGTGCCAGCCAGACGATCTATCTAGATCGCGGCGAGCACGACGGGATTCGCCGCAACATGGGCGTGATTACACCGGATGGCGTGGTCGGAAAAGTGGTCGAATCCTATCGCGACACGGCGCAGGTGCTGTTGCTTACCGACCGGGAGAGCGGCGTAGGCGCGATGCTCTCCGATTCGCGCATTCAAAGTCCGGTGGGCGGCACGGGCGAGCCGCTCCTTTCAATGAAATATATTCCAACCGATGACACGGTGAACATGGGCGAGCACGTGGTGACTAGCGGAATGGATCGCATTTTTCCGCGCGATTTGCCTGTGGGTGTAGTGACAGAAATCAAAACCGGACGTCCGTTCCAGCAAGTGCGCGTGCGACCGGCGGCGAATCTGCAGCGGCTCGAAGAAGTGATTGTGCTGCTGACGCTGCATCCGCTGGAACAGAAGAAAGAACCGGCGGCTCCGCCGGAGGGGGCAGCGGGCAAGAGCGTCGGCGGGACGGCGGCGGTGAATCCATGATGAACGATGCCTTCGATCTGCGGATGATGGAGACGCACATCGAGGTGCACAAGTTCCGCGCCGGCGCCATCGTCATTGCGACGTTTCTGTCCTTAATGCTCCAGGCCGTCGTGCCGGTGTACATTCCGAAATTTGCGGTGCTGGACTTGCCGCTGCTGGTGACAATTTATTTTGGGTTGAGCCGGCGCAATCCATCGACGGGTTTACTGCTGGGCATGGTCATCGGGCTGTTACAGGACAGTTTGAGCGGACCCACCGTTCCGATGGGACTGTACGGCATCGCCAAAACGATTATCGGTTACTTGGCTTCCTCAATCGGGGCTAGGCTCGACACCGAACATCCCGCGGCGCGGTTTGCGATGACGATGATCTTCTTCGTGGTGCATCATGGCTTCGTAACGCTGACGCGGCGCGTGCTGCTGGCGGAGCCGGAGCCGTGGTTCACACTCCGGCTCCTTATCGCGGGGGCAGTAAACGCCGTGGTCGCGGTATTCGTCTTCGCCTTGCTGGACCGCCTGCGTAGATCCTAAGAGGACCTACCTGCAATTTCACCGAAACGATTTGCCGCTGTCCATCAATGCGCTATTAGAAACTGCTTGAAATGATCGTATTCGCTCGAAATTGGCTGCGACAATTTCGGGCGCTGCAAGTAGGCGGCCAGGCGATCGGGCAGGGGCGGCGCCGTGCCAATCGCGCGGGTGACAACATCGGCAAATTTGGCGGGGTGCGCGGTGGCTAATACTAGGCCCTGCGCCGGTTCAGGGTGCTCGCGGCGATACGCTTCCCAGCCAAGGATGCCGACAGCGGTGTGCGGATCGGCAATGTAACTAAATCGCTCGTGCACGGATTTCATGGCGCTGAGCGTTTCGTCATCGGTGGTCCCGTGGCCCCAGATTTCGCGCTGCACGTATTCGAGCCGATTGCGACAGAGATCGAGCAGCCGCGGAAAATTGTTGGGGCTGCCAACGTCCATGGCGTTGGAAAGGGTGGGCTTGGCCGCACGGGGACGAAATTCTCCCGTACGCAGGTATTCGGGCACAACGTCATTGGCGTTGGTAGAAGCTACAAAACGCGTCACAGGCAAGCCGATGCGCTTGGCGAAAATTCCCGCCGTCAAGTTGCCAAAATTTCCGCTGGGCACGGAAACAATCAGCGGCACAGAGGCTACCGGAAGCTGGCGGTACGCCGCGACGTGATAAAACATTTGCGGCAACAAACGGCCGATGTTGATGGAGTTCGCGGAAGTTATAAAAGCGCGTTTATTCAGCTCGACATCGGAAAAGGCTTGCTTCACGAGGCGCTGGCAATCATCAAACGTGCCGCTTACTTCCAGCGCAGTGATATTTTCACCCAGCGTGGTGAACTGTTTTTCTTGGGCTTCGCTGATGCGCCTGGACGGATAGAGAATCACAACGCGAATGCCAGGCACGCGCAGGAAGCCGTGCGCCACGGCGCTGCCCGTATCGCCGGACGTGGCTACGAGAACGGTAAGGGGCCGCGTCTCTGCGCGAACGAAATACCCCATCAGCCGCGCCATGAAGCGCGCGCCAAAATCCTTGAAGGCCAGCGTGGGTCCGTGAAACAGCTCGAGCACGTGCAGGGCGGGCGAAAGCGAAACCAGTTTCACGGGGAAGTTGATGGCTTCGCTTACGACTTGCCAGAGAATTTCTTCGGGCACTTCCGGACCTGCGAAAGGTTTGACCACACGAAAACAGACTTCCGTGAACGGCAAGCGGCGGAACTCTTCCAACTCTTCGGGCGAGCGGCGCGCGATTTCGACTGGCATGTAGAGACCGCCGTCCGGCGCCAGGCCCCGCAGCACCGCACCGCGCAGCGAGGTCAACGGTGCTTGCCTGGATGTGCTGCGGTACCTCACTTGGTCCGTTCCAACCGTGCGCTGAGTTTGGTCAGAAAAGCCGCAGCGTCCAGCGTTGCATCGCGCAATTCCGCGACGGGAATGCTGCAGTGCGCAAGCGCCTCGTAACTTTGGCGGCGCGCGGCGATCAGGGTGGGATAGCAGCGCGCAACGGTTTCACGGGGAGTTTCGCCGGTTTTCGCCTGAAAGGCGCCGCGCCACAGCACCGGCTTGGGATCGTGCAGATACCGTTCGATCAAGAGCTGTTGCTCCATAGGCGTCGCAGCGAGGTGCACGACCGTCATTTGCCGGCGTAAGCGCATCAGAAGATTGTTGCCGGTGTGGATCACGCTGCCAGTGGTATCAAGAACGAGTTCGCGCGACCGGTCTCGTTCCAAATCGGTGAGAACTTCGTCGAGCGTTCTAATTTCCTCGGCAAGGTACTCGGCTTCGCGTTGTGCGTAGGTGGGGTTATCCGGCCAGCCCATCCACGAGGCGACGCCATTGATGCCGGCATAGCCGCCGCCTTCGAGCCGCGAGCGCAGCCGCTGCTCGATACGATCGTCGCAGCAAATGGACGGGTGGCCGGCTTGCGCCAATCGCTTGGTCCAAAAGCTTTTGCCTGCTCCGGACATGCCGATGAGAGCGAGGCGCAACGGTGGGCGTGATTGTTCGACCATGAAACCGTTTTAGCACGATAGCGTGCAGGGAGTGCGGGAGCAAGTTTGGCGTGTTCTACGGAAGCGAATGGTATGGGATACGCCTAGTGCCGGAGAGGAACCTGTACTTGCGGACGGCTTGCGGCTTGCCCTCGGCGGGTGTTACGTTTTGTAAGACTTGGCCGAGGTTCGGAAGGCACAGTCCGGCGGTCGGGAACCT
>DATBYP010000323.1:0-9983 GCA_036513675.1 Candidatus Acidiferrum sp. | reverse complement strand
AAAATGTCCAAGCTCGTGCACGAGAATCATCACTCCCAGCACGAGCGCTACGCCCAATAACAAATCCATGTGATTGCTTTTCCCTTCTCTGAACTACGATGCCGCCGCTGCCGTAACCGCCAGCCGGTCTACTTCTTCCTTGGCCATTCGACGCGCTTCGCTATCCGCCGTAAGCACATCGTCCATCTTCTCAAATCGCGTCTTTGGCGTCCGCGCCAGCACTCTCTCGATTACCTCGGGAATTCCCAGGAACGGCAGCCTTCTGTCCAGAAAAGCCGCTACCGCGATTTCATCCGCGGCATTCAGCGCACAAGGCAATGCCCCGCCCTTCTTCATCGCTTCTTTCGCCAAACGCAGGCAGGGGAAGCGCCGCGTGGAAACCTTCGCGAAATCGAGACGCCGGAGTTTCGACCAATCTAGGGCTAGCTCATTAGATGCCACTCGCTCTGGATAGGTTAACGCATATTGAATGGGCATGCGCATATCGGTTGGACCGAGTTGTGCCAGAACTGAGCCATCGACAAATTCCACCATCGAATGAATGGTCGACTGCGGATGAATCACGACGTCGATCTGGTTTGGTTGGACGCCGAACAGCCATCGCGCCTCGATGACCTCGAAGCCTTTGTTCATCATCGTGGCGGAATCAATCGTAATGCGGTTGCCCATGCGCCAGTTCGGGTGCGCCAGCGCCTGCTCCGGCGTCACGCTTTGCAGCGCTGCGAGCGGCGTTTTGCGAAAGGGCCCGCCCGAAGCGGTCAGCACCAGGCGCCGCACTTCGCCGCGCTCTCCGCCACGCAAGCATTGGTGCACCGCATTGTGCTCGCTGTCCACCGGCAGAAGTTCGCGCCCGGATTTCCTCACCGCAGCCATCACCAACTCACCTGCGGCAACTAGCACTTCCTTGTTGGAAAGCGCGACCGTCTTCCCCAGCTTGATCGCTTCGTAGGTAGCCGCAAGCCCGACAACGCCGACAGCAGCAGAAACGATCATATCCGCCGCGGTATGCGTTCCGACCGCCAGCATGCCTTCGCTTCCATGGTGAATCGCTGGCAGCGGCGAGACGCCTTTCGCTTTCAATCTCTGGGCTAGATCGTCCGCTTTTCCCGCGTCTCCAACGGACACCACTTCCGGCCTGTGCCGCTCAATTTGCCCGGCGAGTTCGTTCAAATTCGAGCCGGCTGCCAGCGCTACCACTCCAAAGCGCCCCGGCAGCGACTCCACCACGGCCAGGCATTGCCGCCCGATGGACCCAGTCGAACCCAGAATGGCCAATTTCGTGAAGGATTGCGTCACTAACGCTTCTTTCCTGTGTTTTCGAGACGGAGTTCCCGAATTACATTCCAGGCGAGTAGATCAAAGTCCAATAATACCAGACAACCGGAATAGCCAGAATCAACGCATCAATGCGGTCCAGAACTCCGCCATGCCCCGGCAGCATCCCTCCGGAATCTTTCACGCCGGCGCTGCGCTTGTAAGCGGATTCCAGCAGATCGCCGACTTGACCCGCGATGTTCCCTGCTGCCGCCATCGCCAGCAGATGCATCGGTGGTGCGTTCAGCCATCGCGTGAAGGCCAGGCCCACCAGCAGCGAGCCCGCAAAACTTGCGACGGAACCTTCCCACGTTTTCTTTGGACTCAGATGCGGCGCAAGCGGATGCCTGCCCGTGGCACGGCCCACAAAATAGGCCACCGTATCGCCAACCCAGGTGATTACCAGCGCGAAGAGCAGCAGCCTCGGACCTTGCGCGCTCAAGCCATGCAGGCGCACCGCAAACGTCAACGGAAACGCCACCAGCAGCAATCCGCTGGAGCTGATGCCGGCAGCGGGCAAGCCTTCCACGAGGGGACGCTTCGTCCAAAGCGTCAGGACGGCGACGCCCACCACGAAAACAAAAAATGCTTCCGGCACACCGAGCAACCCGGCGGCGTACCGCCCTATCTCCCGATGGAGGATCAAACCCCCGGCAAGCTGGTAGCTGGGTTCAATTGCCGCGAGCCATTGCACATACACAAGGAGAAATGCGCAAGTCGCTGTCCAGAAGCGGTACGCACGATGCCCGATCGCGTCGCCCAACGAGAAATACTCGAAGAGCGCCAGCACGATAATCAGCGCGAGCGCCAGCGCCACCCATGCCGTCGAGCTCCACAGCACAAGTCCAACGACCAACGGAATCAGAACGGCGGCTGTCGCCACCCGCTTCCAAGTCATGGAAAAGGAATCCTCCAACACACGGCGCGAAGAAGGTTAACAGCCGAAAGCTGAAAGTTGAAGGAAAAGCCAGCTAAGGTGAGATCTTATTTTCCTACGACGCGAGCGGGAACTTCCGAATCGGGGCCGCCTTCACGAATGCCGCCATAGCGCCGCTCGCGCCTTTGAAATTCCACGAACGCCTCGAGCAGCCGCGCGCGATTGAAGTCCGGCCAAAGCGTCTCCGTCACCAGGATCTCGGCATACGCAATCTGCCACAGCAGAAAATTGCTGACGCGCATTTCCCCGCTCGAACGTATCAGCAAGTCCGGGTCCGGCAATCCTGCCGTGTACAGATGACGCGCTACTTCTTCCTCGGTCACGGGCGTATTGCGGCCGTCAGCCTTGTGCTGCGCAACAATTTCGTTAAGCGCGTCCACGATTTCCGCGCGGCCCCCGTAGTTCAGAGCCAGGCACAACACCATGCCCGTGTTCTGCGCAGTTTTCTCCACCGCTTCGCGCATGTCTTGCTGCACGCCGGTTGGCAGTTCACTGGCACGCCCAAGAAAGCGCATGCGAATGTTGTTTCGCTGAATCAAAGGCATCTCTTGGCGCAGGTATTCGCGCAAAAGCTGCATCAGGAAATCAGTTTCCGTCTTCGGCCGCCGCCAGTTCTCCACGGAGAACGCGTACAGCGTAAGGGCTTCGATGTTCAGACGCGCGCAAGTTTCAATCGTCGTGCGCGCCGTCTGCGTTCCCGAACGATGCCCCGCGGCGCGCGGTAGGTGCTTGCGCTCCGCCCAGCGTCCGTTGCCGTCCATAATCACCGCAACGTGCCGCGGCAGTCGTGCCAAGTCCAGCGTCGCCAGCAGTTGCGCTTCTTCCGGAGTCATTGGCCCGAGTGCGCTGGTGTCGGCCACGGAGATAGTAGAATGAGATTTCATCGCTAATACGGTTTTCCGGGGAATTCCCTTTACGCCGCAAAGTTAACATACGCCGCGACGCTGGCGCAACGGCGCAGTGTCCTTTGATGCAATCAACCGGCGGGAGCGCCGCCTTGAAAAACGGCCGTATACGCCAGGACCAAGCTCAAAATAATCATGGCAACAGCGGTCGCCCAAGCCACGACGTTGAAAGTCGCCGTGTTCACGTATTCGCCCATCAAGTCGCGGCGGTTCACCAGCAACAATATAAATATCACCACCACGGGCAGCCAAAAGCCGTTGCCCACCTGCGAGAAGATCAATATTTTCCACAGAGGCGCATGCGGTAGCAGCACGATTCCCGCGCCTACCACGATCAGAATCGTGTACAGCCAATAAAAAATAGGCGCCTCTTTGAATTTGTGGTCGATGCCTGCCTCGAAGCCCAATCCCTCGCAAATCACGTGCGCCGTAGAAAGCGGCAGAATCGACGCCGCGAACAGCGAAGCATTCAACAATCCGAACGCGAAAAGAATGCCTGCGCCGCGCCCCGCCAGCGGAATCAACGCCTGCGCGGCCTGCGCGGCATCCGTGATATCGCGGTGGCCGGATACATACAACGTGGCCGCGGTGCAGACGATGATGAAAAACACGATCACCATGCAGCTTACGCTGCCGAACAGCACATCCGCCCGCGCCTGCGGGTACTGGCGCGGACTGACTTTTTTCTCCACGAAACTCGCTTGCAGATAAAAAAATTGCCACGGCGCGATCGTTGTACCGATAAGCCCCATCAGCATCACCAGGTATCCCGATTCGAAGCGAATGTTGGGAATAACCGTGTGACGTGCGGCTTCCAGCCAATCCGGCTTGGCGAAGATTGCCGAAAACAAATAAGACAGGTACAAGGTGCAGGCGAAGAGAAAAATCACTTCGACCTGCCGGTACGTTCCCTTCAGCACCAACGCCCATACCAGCGCCGCCGCGATCGGCACCGCGATATATTTGCTTACTCCGAAGATCTGCATGGCCGCGGCCACGCCGGCAAATTCCGCGACCACGTTGGCGAGGTCCACGAAAAAACCGGTGACCATTACAAAAAAAGTCGGGCGGAACCCGAACTCCTCGCGAATCAAATCCGACAACCCCTTGCCGGTGACTACTCCCATGCGCGCGCACATCTCTTCTGTCACGTACAACGCAATGGTCATGGGAATCAGAGACCAGAGCAGCGTGTAACCATATTTCGCTCCGGCCTGCGTGTACACGGAGATTCCGCCGGCGTCGTTGTCCACATTGGAAGTAATCAGCCCCGGCCCGATAACGGCCAGCAACATCGTCAACCGGTGGCGCAGCGCGCGCAGACGCTTCTGCAAGTCGCTGCCGCGCGACTTCAGAACGTCCACACGTGTTGTGATGACTCCCCAATTCATGGCTGTCCCAAATCTTCCCTGGCCGTTTTCTTTATTTCATTACGCTTTTATTCGTTACTTCTTGACCAGCCGCGACACAACATCATCGACCGTAATAGTCCCGATCGGACGGCTCTCGCTATTGACCACCGTCAGCATGCGCAGGTTGTACTTATCGAACAGCTCAAAGACATCCTTTTCATCCGCATCTCCCGGAACACCGAGTAGAGGCTCGGTTTTCAGCTCAGACATACGTTGCTCGGAGTCGGCCAAGAGCAGCCGAGCCACCGGCACGGTTCCTGAGAATTTCGCGCTGGCGTCCAGCAGCACAATAGTGTCGAGCTGGTCCACGTTCAGGTCCTGCGAGCGCATCCACTGCAGGACTTCGTCGCGCATCGCGGTCTCGCCGACAAAGACAAACTCCGGGTTCATCATGCCGCCCGCCGTATTTTCGTCGAAGGCAAGCAGCCCGCGTACTTCGTTCGCCTCTTGCCCGGGCATTTCTTCCAGCAATTCGTCGGAGGTTTCCTTCGGCAGGTCCGCCAGCAAGTCCGCGGCGGCATCCGGTGCCATCTCTTCGAGGATGTCAGCGGCCTTTTCCGGATCCAATTTCTCGACAATCTGCGTGGTCAGCCGCTCGTCCAGCTCGGCAAGCACCGCAGCGGCGGTCTCCTCATCCAGGGAGGCGATGATGCCCTGGCGCTCAGCGGCCGAAAGCTCCTCCATCATCTCCGCCAAGTCGGCAGGATGCAGATCCTCCAGCTTTTCATGCGTGATGCGTAGCTTTACGCGGCGCAGCGGGTCCGGCTCGATCAAGTTCACAAACTCCCAGCGAATGGTGCGCTGGGGAAGCGGGTTCTGCAGTTTGCGAATAAACCCGGGCGCCACGACGCCTTGCAACAACCGCCGCACGGCCCCCGGCAGGCCGACGTCCACCTGCGTCAGCCGTAGCTCCACGTTTCCGTTGGTTTTCTGTTCCGACAAGTCCACATCGTTAACGCGCACGACTTTGCGCCCTTGCGTGTCGATGATCTGCTGGTCGAGCAAGTCCTTCCGCACCGCGAGCCAAGCTTCATTGGGTGTGTACAGGGCCAGTTCACGCTCGCTGCAGTTCAGGCGTATGGTGCCGGGCGCCACTGCTGCGACCTGGTTGTACCCCGCCAACAGCGGCTGAAATCGTCCGCGCGAGAGCAGAAAATGCGAGATGCGATTGGGCTGGTCCGCCGGCTCAATAAAGAATTCGCGCACGCGACCGACGAAATGCCCTTGCGCGTCGTAGGCCTCGGCACCCATTAATTCCGTAGCATAAATTTGCATAGCACTGCCTCATTCCAGACTGCGAAACTCGAGCCGACCAACAAAAAACCCGCGAACCGTAAAGTGTCGGCCGCGGGGTAAGCACCTGATACAGATGGACTTACCTCTAGCCCGGCGCGAACCCTCCCCACCCGACCGCGTAAGGTGCCTCGCTCACTCGGAGCCGCATCCTGCGCGTTGCAGCGATCTTCACCGTTTTCCGGCTGCTCCTCAATTGACTCCGCCGCGATTCGACTTCACTCCCAAGCACGCACATCGCCAAAACTTTTACTCCGTGTGCAGTGATAAGCCCTCGCGCAATGTATTGTCAAGAAAAGAATGAGGTTTTCACAAAAAAGTTTTGCGTTTTTCGGAGCGGGCACCGCCGTTTTTCTTCTCGCTCTTCGCGAAGAGCATATCGCGCGGCTCTTCTCCGCGGTCCCGGCAATACTCCCGGTAAAGAACCATATAGTTTGCCAGTATGTAGTGCTGTTTTTTGAACCCCAGAGCCGCCGCAGCCCGATCGATCGCCGTTGCCGTCCCCTCTAACTCAAGAAATACCCCGATCGGCGTCTCGTCGAGTTCAATCAATAGCCCCTTGGCCCAGGCATTCGATGCGGGCAGGCGAAACGTCGTTCTAAACTTTTCATAT
This sequence comes from Candidatus Acidiferrum sp., assembly GCA_036513675.1. Taxonomy (GTDB): domain Bacteria; phylum Acidobacteriota; class Terriglobia; order Acidiferrales; family UBA7541; genus Acidiferrum. Next base: position 3,509 of record DATBYP010000323.1, on the reverse strand, counting down.
TGGAACCAGACACGCATTCCCAATTCTTCAAGGATTCCCGCGAGAGCCTTTGCGTCGGTGACCTCGAATTCGATCTCTTCCCGCACGTTGTGGTGTTCGCCTCTGTGGCTCCGCACTGGCGTCATGATCGGACGCTTGAAGGTCACCAGGTTGCGGGGGCTGCCTTTCCGGCCAGCGCCCATCGGCAGCTCGGTTCGAATCCGCAACAACTGCTCGCGTTTGGCCAAGCTGCGATCTGGCGTGTCAAAAAGAACGTTGGTCTCGTGTACGCGCGGCCGCGCCACGCCCGCCCCGAGCTTCGCCAACGCCCGACGCAGCGCCGGCAAATCGTCAATCCGCAGCTTGATTTCTCGCTCTTTCGCCATTCCGTCCTCAGCTTGCTAGCCGCGGGCGCTTTTCGCCGCTGTCAACTTCCGTTACTATACCGGACGAACACCGTTCACTTCGCCCGGCCACCCGATCCCGCCGCGCGCACCGAACACCTAACGCATGAATTCCGACTCCAACGTTGCCACATCCAGCTTTACGCCCGACTCGCAAGGCTCCGGCGCGCCGCAGCCTCCGGCAGCGCGCCGTCAGCCTGTCGAACATGTCATTCACGACGACCGGGTCGTTGACCATTACGCATGGCTGCGCGATAAGAACAATCCCGAGGTCATTGCCTACCTCAATGCCGAAAACGCATACACCGACGCCGCCCTGCGCGACACCGAGCCGTTCCAGGAAAGGCTGTATCAGGAAATGCTCGGCCGCATCCTGCAGACCGATCTATCGGTTCCGTACCGATTGCGCGGCTATCTGTATCTAACGCGCACCGAGGAGGGCAAACAGTATCCGCTCCACTACCGCAAACGCGACGCCGAGAACGCGCCGGAAGAGTTGCTCCTGGACCTGAACGCGCTCGCTGTAGGCCACTCGTTTCTGAGCCTTGGCGCTTTCGCCGTGAGCGACGATAATTCGCTGCTCGCCTATTCCCTCGACACCACCGGCTTTCGCCAGTACACGCTGCACATCAAAAATCTGCGCACCGGCGAGCCTTTGCCCGTTCGAATCGAGCGCGTCACCAGCGCGGCGTGGGCCGCCGACAATCGCACGCTCTTCTACACGGTCGAAGACGAAACCACCAAGCGCTCCCACCGTCTTTACCGCCATGTTCTCGGCGCGGCCACCCCTGACGCACTGCTCTACGAAGAGCCCGACGAGCGTTTCCGAATTGACGTCGAACGCACCCGCAGCGGCGGCTTCCTTCTCCTCACTATCGCCAGCCACACGACCAGCGAGGTTCGCTACATTCCCGCCACTCAACCCCATGTAGACTTCCGCCTCATCGCCCCACGCGAAGACAACCACGAATACTACGTCGACCACCACCCCGGCTCGTCCGGCGACCCGTCCGGCGGCATCTTCTACATCCGCACCAATTCCGGCGGCCGCACGTTCCGACTGGTTACCGCTCCGGTTGACGCTCCGCGGCGCGATGGCTGGCGCGAGTTCATTCCCAATCGACCGGATGTCATGGTCGCTTCAGCGCAAGCATTCGCGTCGCATCTCGTTCTCTACGAGCGCGAAGGTGGTCTCCCCTACTTGCGCGTCGTGCCGCTCGGCCAAGGCGCCAGCAACGCCGCAAGCGATGCGCTCGCGTCCTCGCACCGCCTTGCATTCGCCGAGCCGGTCTACAACGCTTCGGTCGGCGCCAATCCCGAGTTCGTCACCAACTATCTTCGTTTCCAATACGAATCGTTCATCACCCCGCGCTCTGTTTTCGATTACGACCTCCGCACCGGCGAGCAGATCCTCCGCAAGCAGCAGCCGGTCCTCGGCGGCTACGATCCGTCGCAATACGCCAGCGAACGCCTGTACGCGACAGCGCCCGATGGCACGCGCATTCCCCTCTCGGTCGTTTATCGCCGCGACACGCCGCGCGACGCCACCGCGCCCCTTCTGCTCTACGGCTACGGCAGCTACGGCATTTCCGTTCCCGTCACCTTCAGTTCCAATCGCTTAAGTCTTCTCGATCGCGGCGTGATTTACGCCATCGCCCATGTGCGCGGCGGCGGCGAACTCGGCAAACCCTGGCACGACGCCGGCCGCATGCACAAAAAGCGCAATACGTTCACTGACTTCATCGCCGCGGCCGAATGTCTGATCGACTTGCGCTACACCGCGCCCGGTCGCCTCATCATCGAAGGAGGCAGCGCTGGCGGCTTGCTGATGGGCGCCGTCGCCAATACGCGCCCCGAACTTTTCCGCATCATTATCAGCCACGTACCCTTCGTCGATGTGATCAACACCATGCTCGACGCCTCTCTCCCGCTCACTGTCGGCGAATACGAAGAGTGGGGCAATCCCCAAATCGCCGCCGACTATTCCTACATGAAGAGCTATGATCCGTACACGAACCTCGCGCGCAAAGCGTACCCGACAATGCTGGTCAAGACTTCGCTAAACGACAGCCAGGTCATGTACTGGGAGCCCGCCAAATACGTCGCGAAATTGCGCACGCTGAAGACCGACGCCAATCCGCTACTCCTGAAGATCAACATGGGCGCAGGCCACGGCGGCGCCTCCGGCCGCTACGATTACCTCCGCGAAATCGCGCTGGACTACGCTTTTCTTCTGTCGCAATTGGGAATTCGAGACTGAGAGCGCAGCCCTATCGTGAGTGACCCTTCTACACCGCTGATGCAGCAATACCACGCGATCAAATCGCGCTACCCGCACGCGTTGCTGCTCTTCCGCCTCGGCGACTTCTACGAACTTTTCTACGAAGACGCCATGCTCGCCTCGCGCGAGCTGCAAATCACGCTCACCTCGCGCAATCGCGAAAAGGGCCAGCCAATTCCGATGTGCGGCGTTCCCTATCACGCCGCCGATGGCTACGTGGCCAAACTCATCCGTGCCGGATTCAAAATCGCCATCTGCGACCAAATGGAGCAGCCCGGCCCCGGCAAAAAAATCGTCCGCCGCGAAGTCGTACGCGTCATCACGCCCGGCACCGCCACCGATGTCGCGGTCCTCGACGCCCGCGAAAATAATTTTCTCGCCGCTGTTGCCAAGCATGCGGCCGGCTCTCCCGTGGGCCTCGCCTACGTCGATCTCTCCACCGGCGAATTCCAAGCCACCGAATTCTCCGGCACGCACGCTGACGACGATCTCCGCGACGAGTTGCAGCTTCTTCATCCGCGCGAAACGCTGCTGCCCCGCCCCCAACAGCTTTTCGAGACCGCGAAAACTTCGCTGCTCGATGGCACCGGCGGTGTCGAATCGCGCCTCGAAGATTGGATTTTTCAGTACGATTACGCCGAGCGCATCCTGCGCGAGCAATTCGGCGTTGCCGAGCTAACCGGGTTCGGTCTCGACGCGCACCCGCAAGCCATTGCCGCCGCGGGAGCCATCGTCCACTATCTCCGCGAAAACGCGACGTACCAGGGCGATCCGCACGACGGAACGAACGGCAATGCGGTCTCAGCGCTCGAAGCGCTCGGCCATCTCGACCGCGTTCGTTACTA
>DATBYP010000322.1:0-11020 GCA_036513675.1 Candidatus Acidiferrum sp. | reverse complement strand
AGTCTTGAGAACTTTTTCAACTTTCTGTTTCGGGAAGCGTTTTGTGAGGGCCTGCTGACCACCCTTGCGGGCAATGCGATAGGTCACAAATCCACCGAGGACGGAACCTAGCGTGGCCATCGCGGCGTAGTAGAACCAGAGATGCTTGGCGTTGGCGGACAGAAGGATTACGGCAACATCCATGCTGCCGGGGATAGGAACTACGGAATTGTCGAGCAGGCCGAGAGGAATTAGGCCGATTCCACCGAGATGCAAGAGCCAGCGGGTAAGGTTACGAGTTGACGGTGAGACCAGGGTGGCGAGGGATTGAGTGGGCATTTGAGCGAGGGGAACGGCGTAGGTTTGATGCAGAGGAGAGCAAGAGGGGATTTCAACACAGAGGGCGCGCACCCTGGGGACGCCACTACTGGGCGATGCGCACTTCAAACCTTTCAAATCTACTGTTTGCGTGTCTCGGGAGTGTAGTGGGCCTGCAGGTAGAGAAGGATCTTCCGGCTGTTGTCTTCGGGAATGGCTGCGCCTAATGTTTTGTTCATCTTGTTTACCTCCGCTTCCCAGGTGGCCGCGGGCAGCGGCGGCTGCATGGTGATGTAGCGCGTGCCGTGGCAGGTGTTGCAGTAAATCTGGACGTCTTGCAGGCCATCTCCGGGGGCGAGCTCGACCGCCGGAACCGGATACGCCGAAACCTGGAAGTTCGAATCTTGTGAAAGCTCGACAGGGGCGGGTTGGCGCAGCACTCCGAGTTGCGCAGGAGAGTAGTAGCCTTTTTTCAACTCGGCGTAGACGACAGCCGCCATCACCAAGCTGCACATCACTATAAAACTCGCGCGGGCTCTGTTTCGCATAGCAATTCTCCCTTAGCTCGCATTTCCCACGACAAGTTCCTGCCGCTCGATGCGATTCCAGAGATACCCGCCTGGATTCCACACTGGCTCGTCGGGCTGCGTGTTGCCTTTTTCATCCGTCGCGCGAACGGCCAGCGAATAGCGCCCTGGCGACTTTGCCGTCCACGATGCCTCCCAGGTGCGAAAGGAGTAGGCGCCGTGGTTCTCTCCGAGTTTTGCAGCCATCCAGTTCTTGCCGCCGTCGTCGGAAACATCCACGCGGTTCACTGCACCAAAACCACTGAAAGCGATCCCGCGCAAAGTGACGTTCATTCCGGCAGGGATTTTCGCAGAGCCATCGGGCGAGATGAGAAACGATCGCACCGGGAGCCGCCCGATCGGCACCAGTTTTACCTTGCCTGCCTTCACATCCTCGGGACTGGTGTTCCCTCGCGGCGTATCCGGCACGCGGTATGCGGTCTTCACCCAGTAATTTTCGTCCGGCGCGTTGAGAACGCGAATCCACGTCAGACATTTGGTCCAGTACGTCGAAAAATATCCGGGAACAACCAGTCGCACCGGAAATCCATTGAGCATCGGTAGCGGCTCGCCGTTCATCAGGTACGCCACGACGCATTCGTCCAGGACAGGATTCCCAAGGTCGAGCGATTTGAGAAAAAGATTTGAGCCGAGACCCGCTGGGCCCGCTCCGGTCTCAAGGCCCTGAAACTGCACCATCAAAGAGCCGCTCTTTACACCGGACATATCGAGAAGCTCGCGTAGCCGCACTCCCGTCCACATCGCGTTGCCCATCGCGCCATTGCCCCATTGACCCCCAGGCACGCGGGGTTGCAGCCGGCTGCGGCTGTTGCCGGAGCACTGATTTACAGCGGCGAGGGAAACCGGTTTGAATTTCTCCATCAGGTCGGGAAGGCTCAGCGCCAGCGGTTTGTTGACGTTGCCCTCGATCTGCAGCTTCCAGTCTTTCAAGTCGACAGCGTTCGGAATACCTTCGAGGTGCCAGCGGACATAAAAAGCCTCGTTGGGTGTAAAGGCGGTACGGAAATAATGGCGGGGCGTTTCGAGCTGAACGGGCCGGTCGGTCAGCAGAATCAAAGGAACTTTTTGCGGCTCCGTCACATAAGGACCGACGGAATTCCAGTACGAATTCGCTCCCGGCCCCGTGAAAGTCTCAACAGGTTTTTCAGGAGCCGGCTGCTGGGCCATGGCGAGGTCTGGCGCCAGCCATCGGCTTGCGGCGATTCCACTGCTTGCCATTCCCAAAATCTTCAGTAAACGTCGCCGGGAAAAGCCTCGCTCGATCGCATTCATAGGGCACCTCCACGTGGCGGACTATTGGCCCCGACAATGAACCGAGGAACGCACAGATACAATCAGTGATGCCGCAGCTGCCCAGTTTGGTTAGGTTTTTATTTTTTCGCCGTCCCAAGTAGTGGCGGCTTTTCGGAAGTACGATTCGTTCGCCAAGTGGCAGGCCAGCGCGGCGTTGTGGCCGAAGACGACGTCCTCGACGTTAGGCTTGCGCGTGCGCACAGCTTCGAAGTAGGTCCACATATGCGGCTTCTGTTCGTCCCAGGAGACGCTGCGGAAGGTGAGCCCCTGCAGGCTGGGTTCTTTGGCGGGAGCGGGATCGTGCTCCTTGTGCCATTTGTCCACGTATTGCTCGCGCATGGCGCGGGGAAAGCCGGAGGAATAGTAGCTGGGGGATTCGTCCTTGCCGGTTTGCGGGTAATAGGTGAGCGCGAACTCGGTGACTTCGAGAATGCCCTTCGAGCCGCTGAAGCGATAGATTTCGGGAGATTCGGTGCCGAGATTCAGGCGAAAATAGACGGGGATTTCGCCGTACTCGAAGAGTGTGGCGTGAACGTCCGGCATGTTGCGGCCGTCTTTCCAGCGAAGAATGCCGCCGGAGGAGAGGACGCGCTTGGGTGGCTCGTTGATGCCGAGCATGAACATCATGCCGCTGACCAGGTGAACGAGGAGGTCGCCGGCCACTCCTGTGCCGTATTCCTTCCAGCAGCGCCAACGCGCGAAATGTTTCGGAGACATGTCAGGATCCCAAGCGTGATGCGGGGCGCTGCCTTGCCAGGTTTCCCAATCGAGAGTTTGCGGGGAGAGGTCAAACGGCGGTGGATATTCCCAGGCGCCCGTGGGATCGTTGCGGCCGAGGGAGCCTTCGACCATCATCAAATCTCCAATGGTGCCTTGCGCGATGAGTTCCTTTGCTTTGGCGCAGAGGACAGAGCTAACGCGCTGCGAGCCGATCTGGATTACGCGGCCGGTGGCTTTGCCGGCTTTTACCATTTCGAGGCCATCGGAGGGGGAGTGCGACATCGGCTTTTCGCAGTAGATGTCTTTTCCGGCGCGTACGGCGTCGACGACCACCTGCTTGTGCCAATGGTCCGGGACTGCGGCGATTAAGCAGTCGATTTCTTTGTTGTCGAGGAGATCTTTGTAACGGCGTGTGACGAAGAGATTAGGATTGCCGGTAATTTCGCGTGCAAGCGTGTGGCGGCCGTCGTAAAGGTCCGCGGCGGCGACGCATTCTGCGCCAGGGAGTTGCACGGCAGCATTGAGCAACCCGGAGCCTTGCATACCGATACCGATGATGCCGAAACGGAGACGGTCGCTGGGGGCCACGGCGGGATAGCTCTTGGCTTCGAGGCGCGTGTCTCGCAGGAAAAACGTGTTGGCGGCGGCCAGAGCGCTGGCGGCGCCGGCGGTCTTCTTCAAAAATTTACGGCGAGAGAGATCATTTTTCATTTGGGCTCCGTAGTGTAAAGCTGTAAAGAGTCTAAGAGTCTAAAAGTTCAAAAGCGAAAGCGCCCCGAAGGCGGTGGCCACTGCATTTAGCGCAAGGGCTGTAGCGCTACTTCTTTGAAGAAGACGATGTCGTTGTCGCTGTGATTTTGCAGGCCCATGTAGCCTTCGTTGGGGCGCGTGCCGCGCTCCGGCTCGAAATCGAATTTTTTGGCCGGAACGGGCTGGCCTTCGGTGTAGTCGGTGACTTTCACATCGTTGAGGACGACGACGGTGTGCGGCCCGTCAAGAGTGATGAGCATAGTGTTCCACTCCGGGCCAGGCTTGCCGGGGCGGGCGAGCGGTTTGGTTAGCGAATAGAGCGTGCCCGTGACGTGGTAGTCGTCTTCCTTGGAATCTTCGGGCTGATTGTCGATCTGAACTTCGTAACCGTAGTGCACGGGCATCCAGGGCTCGCGTGGCTCGATAGGAATACGAATGTAGACGCCGGAATTGTCATTGTGGTCGCGCATCTTGAAGACTACGCGAATCCGGCAGTTACCAAGCTTGCCGGCGGTCCAATAGAGCAGGCCCATGCCGCCGTGCGTCTGGATCAGACCGTTCTCGACCGTCATGTTGCCGGGGCCGACGTGTTTCCAGCCGGTGAGATCTTTCCCGTTGAAAAGTTGCTGCCAGGGTTTTTCGGTTTGCGAGTAGCCGGGAATGGCGAGTAACGCGGCTGCGGTGAGAAGCAGGAAAAACAAATTGCGCATAGGCCCCCTTTTACCGGGGACATACTACAGGATTGGCGACATCGCGGAGGAGAAATTTTGGAGTGCGGCGGTCTGGCCGCCGCTTTACGGTGTAATGGTAGGCACCTTCTCGATCGGATCGCTGAGGATCCCAGTCTTGCGCCTCAAAAACGGGAGCAAGGCTCCCGCACTCCAAGTGAGTCGCATTCGCAACTGCACATAGTGCTCGACGGAACGTTATTTTTCTGTTATGCTGTTTCGGTAGAAAAATGCGTCCAAAAAGCGGGAGACTCCTCCCGCTTTTTTTTATTTTAGGCCCCCGCCCGGGCCGGCTTTCGCACTCCGGACAGATTGCTAAGCGAAGAACCCTGCGCAGACTCAGATGCCGTTCTAACGCCCGCTTCCTGAAGCGGGCTCTCGCAATTTCCGCTACTCCGAAAAAGCGGCGGCCCTTCGGCTTCGCTCAGGACAAGCAAGACCGCCGCACTCCAAGCGCGCCCGCGTCCGAGTGTCTTCGCTGACCTTCGCGCCCAGACGCAGGCAGTTCCCTAAGCCCATGCCCAACCAACAGCAGGTCTTAAAATCCATTGCGGCTGTGGCAAAGCGACTTGGCCGCGCGCCGTCGATATCGGAATTCGTCGCTCGCGCAGGAATTCCAAAGTATTTCGTCTTCCGATACTTTCCCACGTGGAATGAGGCCGTCAGGGCCGCGGGGCTCCGGCCCAGCAAGCTGTACGCGCGGCCGGACGACATGGAACTGCTCAAAGGCTGGGGCGAGACGGTGCGAAAACTGCGGACGGTGCCTTCGCGGCGCGCGTATCGTCTAAAGGGAACGCACTCGCCGCGCACCCTGGAAACGCGGTTTGGCTGCTGGGCCGCGATGCCGCAGGCCTTTTGCAATTTCGCGGAAGGCAAGCCGGAGTGGGCGGATGTGCTGGCGCTGGCGCTCGTTCCTGCTCGGAAGAAGAAGGAGGGCCGGGAATCGAAGGGGGGCTCCTTTTGCGTGATTCAGCCGGGGAGAGCGCAACACCGGCTTTTACGCGAACGCCCCACCTACGGAGAGCCTCTGGACTTCCCAACCCTGCGCCACGAACCGGTCAACGAACTGGGCGTCGTGCTCCTTTTTGGGATGGTCGCGAAACATTTGGGCTACGTGGTCGAATCCGTTCAAGCCGGTTTCCCCGATTGCGAGGCGAAACGCCAGATCGCGCCCAAGCGCTGGCAGCGCGTGAACCTCGAATTTGAATTTGAGAGCCGCAATTTCCGCGACCACGGCCATCCGCTAACCGGCTGCGACATAATCGTCTGCTGGCACCATAATTGGCCCGCCTGCCCCGCCCACATCGAGGTCCTCGAACTTTCCACCCACATCAAATCCCTGCGCAACTCCGTCGGTTGACTGCGCGCCAAAGAATTTGGAGTGCGGCGGTCTTGCCGCCGCTTTTGCGGTGTAATGCGAAAAACCTGCTTGATCCGATCATTGAATAGTAGGCCCTGGCACCTCAAAAGCGGGAGCAAGCTCCCGCACTCCAAATGGCTAGGCGTCAAAATCGTCCGGAATATCGAGCTTGTCGCAGGGAAAACTACGTACAGTCTTGAAAAAAGCTCGATCGGCCTTCCTCTCGAACCATCCTGCGGAACACCACTCATACGCAGATGCGTCACGCACTAGCCCGTGCTTGACCGGATTTTGGTAAACGTAGTTGAGTCTGGCGAGATAGGAACGATGAAACGTGATGTGCGATTCCCAATACTGAAACCACACCTTTCTATTGGGCGCTCCGTCTTGTTCGTTGATCCAAATTACTGTTGAGGAATGAAGATGTCGTGTAAGCCTTGAGAGGTTTCGAGGCTGAAGAATCTGAGCAAGGAAATGGTAGTGATTGGGAAATACGGCCCAAGCTTGCAAGTCTAAACTGTATTTTTGGCAGAGCTCGGTTAGGGAGTTAGTGAGGAAAGTCAAACGTTCAGGTGTGCGGAATAAGCGAGCCTTTTGGTACGTTCCCGAAGTCACCATAAAGACTCCTGCATCACTTAGCCGGTGAAGAGGTGCGTGGGGCCAATCGTGAATGGCACTCAGGTGGCCAACGACGGGCTCGGAATCGAGCTTAGGGCGCACGGCACACATGGTACACGACGCGCTAGTGTATTCAACCGTAAAAGTGGCGGCAAGACCGCCGCACTCCAAATTATTTCAGTTCGCGCAGCCAAATGTTGCGGTAGCGCCGGGTGGATAGACTGACCTTCATCGCAGAGGTGACGAAGGCACTTGGCGGGTGGCGAAGAGAATCGATCCGCTCCGTCCATCTGACCCTCCGTGTCTCTTCTTCTCCGTGCCCTCGATACCTTCTCCCCTCTGTGAGCTCTGTGCTGGATTCTTTCAATTCGTCGGTTGTTTAACGACGATGCTCCGCAAAAGCACGGCAGTACCCTTTTTTTTCATGGGGACTTCCGAATTTTAGGAGTGCGGCGGTCTTGCCGCCGCTTTTGCCGGGTAACGACAGGCGCGTTCTCGATCGGATATCTGGGGTGCCAAGTCCTAGCCTCAAAAGCGAGAGCAGCCGCGTGCCCCACGCGCCGTATCTGCGTGTGGGCTCTTACCGCGTTTATGTCAGGGCAGGACTTCAGTCCCCGTTACTGCCAGAAAGTGAATCGGCTTCAGCCGCTAAGGCTCTGATTTCGTACTTCTCACACAAACTCTTTAGTCCCCAGGAGTCCTATCACCTTTGCTTCGGGAGGCGGGGGCTTCAGCCTCTGAAGACAGCCTTTCCTTGATTTCCGCTCCCGCCCACATCGAGGTCCTCGATCTTTCCAGTCGCATCAATTCCTTGCGCCGCTCCCAAGATTAGCGCCTGCCTCCCAAATCAATCTCAGTGGTTTGCCCCTCAATATAACTGCCGGTTTGCCCGTCATCCGCCCCGGGATCGGCAGAAACGCTAACGGAGCACTTGAATTCCCACAGGACCAATTTGCGGTCGGAGGAAAGAATCAAGTTCTACGAATTCTGCACAACGCGGACAAACGGAAGCAACTATTCGTATCTCAGCGCGACCATAGGATCGACGCGCATGGCCCGCCGCGCCGGAAGGTAGCAGGCGAGAACGCCTGTCACAAACATTAGCGCGGTCGCGAGAGCAACCGCCGTGTGATCGGCCGGTTTCACGCCGAAAAGCAAACTCGAAATCCACTTTCCCGCTCCGAATATCGCAGGCAGCCCAATGACGACACCAATGAGTACCAGCAACAGCGATTCACGCAAAATGAGCCAAAGGACTCTCCTGCGCTGTGCGCCAAGCGCGATGCGAATGCCGATCTCACTCGTGCGGCCCGAAACCGCATAGGACATGACGCCGTAGAGTCCGATACACACGAGGATCATCGCAAGCGCACCGAAAACTCCTGAGAGCTGAGTAATCATGCGGTCCGTGGCGAGTGATTTAGAAACGCGCTGATTCATGGTTTGGATTTCGACCGGTGGCAAATTCGCAGCCGTCTGTTTTACGGCCGCGCGAATCGCCGAGACTGCCGTACCTGGATCGCCGGAGGTTCGCACCAGAACATTTGCGGAGCTCGCGTCACCGTCACCGATCGGGTTGAAGAACGGAATGTAGAAACGTCGCTGCGGTTTTTCTCGAACGCTGCCGTGTTTAGAATCGGCCACAACGCCGATGACCACAAAATCCGACGGGGCCAGCGTGGTCTTGACCATGATGCGCCTGCCGATCGGATTTGCATCGCCGAAATAATAACGCGCAGCCGTCTGATTGAGCAGGCCGACGCGCTGGCCATTCCCGCTGTCTTGGGAGCCAATTTCGCGCCCGTAGAGAATCGGGATGCCGGTAGTCGAGAAGAAATTCGGGCCAACCATGTCCCAGCGTGAGTCGGACTCCTCGGCAGCCTTGGGCTTCGCGCCCTCGACAAAGATGGGCGAGTTCGAGTCGCCTCCGCCGAACAAGCCGTTGTCCATAAGACTTGCGCCGCGAATGCCTGGGATCGCGTCGAGGCGCTCGATCATGTCTTTGAAAAGCTGGACGACCTCCGGTCCTTTGTAGCCATAGGACACCGGGCTGACGCGGAAAAGCAACAGATGGTCGCTGTCGTAACCGAACTGCACTGCGGCGAGATTCTGAAAGCTGCGGATGAACAGACCGGCCACAACCAAGAGTAGGAGCGACAGGGTGACTTGCGCCACGACGAGAATCTTTCCAACGGGCACGTGGCCTGCTTGCGAGCCGCTGCTGGCGATGCTACGAGCCGTTCCCTTCAGGACCGAGCTGAGGTCGACACGAGCCACGCGAAAGGCGGGCGCCAGGCCGAAGAGAATGCCAGTGAGCACGGCCACGGCCAGCGTGAATGCCAGGATTCTTGAATCCAGATGCACGTCGAGTGGGATCGGACTGGTCCCGCCGGAGACCACTCGAAGCAGTGCGGCATCCGCCCAATGGGCCAGGAGAAGGCCAAAAGCTCCGCCGATCGTTGCGAGGAGAATGCTCTCCGTTAGCACTTGACGGAAAAGCCGCAGTGCTCCGGCGCCCATCGCAACGCGGACGGCAAGTTCTTTTTGTCTCGCGGCGGAGCGAGCCAGCAAAATATTCGCCACGTTGGCGCAAGCGATCAGGAGAATTAGTCCAACCACGGCCATCAGAATCTGCAGCGGCTTGCTGAAATCCCCACGCAGCGTAGAAGCCCCCCGACCGCCTTCGACGACCGCGAGGTGTTGATTCATGAACCTGCGGCGATCCTCCGCAGACATCTGGCCGGTTTGTGACTGCAGGATCTGCTGGAAAGCCACATTGGTGCTCGCTTTCGCCCGAGCGACGTCCACGCCAGGTTTGAGGCGGCCGATTGCTTGGAGCCATTCGATTTTGTGAAACGGCTTTGGTTCTAACGAAAGATAATCGCGGCCTGGATAGATTTCAGATTGCATGCTCAGGGGGACCCAAACGTCGGGCGAGACTCCAACTGTCTCTCCACTAAATTGGGGAGGCGTCACGCCAATCACGTCGTACCAAGTGCCACGAATTCCTATCTTGCGACTGAGCACGGTGCGATCGCCTCCGAAGCGGCCTTGCCAGAAACTGTAACTGATCACCACAACCGGACTTGCGTCGCGCACGGTGTCGACGTCACTAGTAAATCCCGTGCCGAGAATAGGATCCACACCTAGCACGGAAAAGTAAGAGCCGCTCACGAGGCTGATCTGCGCGGGGACGCCTTCGCTACCTGGTCCATCGTTCTCAATTCTCACACTTAGCTTCGGTCCTTCACTCGCGGAAGCGGCGAGACCCGAAAAAACCTGATCATTTTTCGAGAGCTCCTGAAATTCGGGGTACGTGAGAAAGTCGCGGTCTCCATCGCCGAAGCCCTGTTCCATTCCTTGTGCGTCTGGGTTGCTGAGAAAAACGAGCTGCTGAGAATCTCTCACGGGCAGGTTTCTCAGAAGCACTGAATTGACGACCGAAAAGATGGCCGCGTTGGCGCCGATGCCTAGAGCCAGCGTGAGGACCGCGACTGCGGTAAAGCCGGGATTCTTGCGCAGCACGCGCAGGCCGTAGCGAATGTCTTGCGCGAGGTGTTCGAACCATTCCCAGCCCCACGCGATGTGACTCTCTTCCCTCAACGAGGTTACGTTGCCGAACCGGCGCCGGGCGACGGTCCGAGCATCGCCTTCGGTCAGGCCCGACTCGAGATGTTCCTGCTGGCGCAACTCCAGATGCAGGCGTATCTCCTCTTCGAGTTCCGCATCGAATTGGTGCCGATGCATCAGCATCCTCAGTCGTCTTGCGACTTCGCGCAGCCAGTTCATGCCAGAACTCCTTTCAGACCGCTTCAATCACACGCCTGACCGCTCCGATGACGCGCTCGAACTGCGACATCTCGACGGCCAATTGTTTACGGCCCGCTACGGTCAGCTGGTAGTAGCGAGCGCGGCGGTTGCCAGCCGTCGTGCCCCACTTCGCGATCACCCACCCCTTGATGAGCATCCGCTGCAACGCCGGGTACAACGAGCCTTCTTCGACTTGAAGAACGTCAACCGATATCCGCTGAATAGAATTGGCGATCTCATATCCATGCATTTCGCCGGATCGCGCCAGAGTTTTCAAGATCAACAGATAGAGTGTTCCAGGAAGAATCTCGTCTCGATGCAAATCATCACCCCGTGACATAGCTAGACTATGCCAGTGTGGATTGGTTAGCAGCGTCTGTCAAGATGATCAGCGGCCTCGCTTCCAGTCTCTGCAAAAGGTTTGGGACGCAAAAAGCGAGATTCTAGGCGGATTGTCGGCAACCCTTCCCTTACAGGATTATGTAAGGGTTGCCCGTGATTCGCTCAGAATCGCCGGACACAAGCTAATTTGACTGTAGGAATCGCCGAGCAGTCATCGTAAACGTTTCGCTGTCCAGCTCCGGACGACACAATGTGCAAGGACGACAAAGATCGGGGGAACGCTCAGAGTCGGGCGGCTTGGTCTAGGAGCGTTCGACCTTGGGCGTTGACTGAGCTCCTAGCGGTTCGCGGAAAGGATCCATCGGAATCGGCGCGTACTCGACCTCGATGATCTCGAGATGCTCCGTCTTCGCTGGCGCGCGCAGGTTCACGCGGTCGCCAGGGCTCGCCTTGATCAGCGCATTGGCGAGAGGCGAGCGCCAGCTGATGTAGCCGCGGTCGAGGTCCACCTCGTC
>DATBYP010000321.1:0-10500 GCA_036513675.1 Candidatus Acidiferrum sp. | reverse complement strand
CCAGCTAGGCGCTTCCGAGATCAACGATTTAACTCCAACGGATTTTCCTGTTTTTCCGCCACCCGCATGCTCTGGTTCGACTTGCCCCCAGCCGGCCATCGTGAACCAGTCCAGTGCCGCGATTTTGGACCAGTCTTCCGCGGCCATCCTGGACCAAAACGCAAAGTACGCTGCCTTTGGCCATGGCACCATGGTCATGGGCGTGATCCACCTGGTCGCTCCCCAAGCGAAACTCCTGCCTCTCAAGGCCTTCCATTCCGACGGCACCGGCTACCTTTCCGATATCCTCCGTGCCATCTACTACGGTGTGCAGAACAACGCCAAAGTCATCAACATGAGCTTCGAGTTCCGAGTAAACTCCCCCGACGCCGAGCTGCAAACCGCAATCAACTATGCCAATCAGCTCGGCGTCGTTTGCTCGGCCTCCGTTGGCAATGACGCGCAGCTGAACCCTACGGTGTATCCAGCCGGTTTCACCACCGCGGTCATGGGCGTCGCATCCACCTCGGACCTGGACGCACGTTCTTCCTTCTCCAACTATGGCAATGCCATCGTCTTTGTAGCCGCTCCCGGCGAAGCCATCATCACTACCTATCCGTTCGCCACCTATTCGGCCGGATGGGGAACCTCGTTCAGTGCGCCGTTCGTTTCCGGCGGAGCTTCCTTGTTGGTGAACAAGCAGCCAAGCATTACTCATGCCGCGGCCGCCACCGCGATTGGCAATGCGGACGTCGTTGGGCCGGACTTGGGCCACGGCCGTTTGAACCTGTTTCTTGCGCTTGGCTCGCTCGCTCCGCCAACCTCTTCTTCTGACTTCGCTATTTCGGCCGCGCCATCGAACATCTCCCTCACCGCAGGCCAGTCGGCCAGCTACACCGCGTCCGTCACTCCTGTGGCCGGGTTCAAAGGGATCGTGACACTAAGCTGCGGGGGCGTGCCCGCCGCGAGTACCTGCTCGATTTCCCCCTCCGAGGTGACTCTCGACGGCAACAATCCCGCAATTGCCACGGTCACGCTTACAACCACCGCACGTTCCTTCTTCCCGCGCGTCACGCCGCGGCGATTTCTTCCGCCACTCCCCTTCGGGGAGCTCCTCGCAAGCTTATTCGCCTGTCTTCTCGTTTGTGCGATGCTTTGGAGACTAGCTCGTATTCCACGGAAGCGTCTCCTCCTGACCGCAGCGGTTGCGCTTCCGATTGCGTTCCTGTGCACCGCCTGCGGAAGTAGCAGTTCAAGTTCAACTACGACGAACCCGCCTCCCACGCAACACGGGGGCACACCGCAAGGAGCCTTCACCATCACCGTAACCGGTAGCACCTCTACCAATCTCAGTCATGCGGCCAACGTCCAACTGAAGGTCAACTAGTAGCACGGGCTTTAGCCTGTGTATTCGAAACGTTAAGTAGGAGGGTGCTTCCTGTAGCGCAGGGCGGAGTCCGCGTAGCCCTGCGGCTTTTCTTCCCCACATCGGAAACCACCATCCGCGTAGTGGAAGGATCGCGGCATATCGCCGCGTCACTCCACGACAATTCGCAAAAACTTTTTCTTTCCAAATCGCACGCGATACGATCCGGGCTTCTCCAAATTCAACTTGCAAGTCGGATCCTCAACCGGTAAGCCATCAATCTCGAACCCGCCCTGCTTCATCACGCGTTCCGCTTCCGATGCCGAAGGCACCTGTTCCAATACCGCCAGGATTCTCGACCACTTTTCCGATCCGCTCGAAAGTGGCAGGGTCACCTCCTCTGCGGCGGCCCCAGGCTTTAGAAACGTGGCGTGCACTCCGCCCGTTACTCGCTTCAGCCGAATCTCTGGGATTTCCTCCGGCGCCTCGCGATTGCGAAACACGCGCTGAAAATTGTCCGCCGCTTGCTTCGCGGCATCCCTTCCGTGAAATTGGGCAATAATTTCCTGTGCGAGCCGCATCTTTACGTCCATCGGATGCGTTGTGCCCTCCGCAACCAGCCTGCGTATGTCCGCGATCCATGACTCGGTCCGGTCAGTCACCAGCTCCCAATACGTCCACATCAGCTCATCGGAAATGGACATCAGCTTGCCGAACATTTCGCCTGGGGCTTCGGTGATACCGACGTAATTCCCCAGGCTCTTTGACATTTTGCGCTGGCCGTCCGTTCCCACCAGGATCGGCATGGTCATGCACACTTGCGATTCCTGGCCGTACTCGCGCTGGATTTCGCGGCCCATCAGCAGGTTAAATTTTTGCTCCGTCGCGCCCAGCTCCACGTCGGCCTTTAGCATCACCGAGTCGTAGGCCACGATCAACGGATACAGCAGCTCGTGCATTGAGATCGGCTGCTCATTTTCCAGGCGCGTCCGGAAATCTTCGTGCTCCAGCATGCGTGCCACGCGATATTTCGCGCACAGGCGCACAATGTCGTAGCTGCTGAGCTTGTCCAGCCATTCGCTGTTGCGGCGAACTTCTGTTTTTTTCGGGTCCAAAATCTTGAACACTTGCTCCAGATATGTTTTCGAGTTGGCGTCCACTTGCTCGCGCGAAAGAGGCGGCCGCGTTTCCGATTGCCCGGTCGGATCGCCGACCAGTGCGGTGAAATCGCCGATCAGAAACACGGGAGTATGTCCCATGTCCTGAAAATGTTTCAGCTTTCGAATCACGACCGTATGGCCCAGATGCAAATCAGGAGCGGTCGGGTCCACTCCGAGCTTTGCACGCAACGGCTTGCCCGTTTTCAGTGATTCTTCCAGTTTCGCCTTCAGCTCGCTCTCGCGAATAATCTCCGCCACGCCCTTTTTCAGGTACGCAAGCTGCTCATCCACCGGTTTGAATTTTGTATCGGTCATCATCCCCGTTCAGCAATTCCGTTCCAACGTTTACTGTTTTTCGTCAGGGCACGGCTTCAGCCGTGCCGTAACCGCCACAAGAACCTCGCAGTGTCATCCCGACCGGAGCAGGCCGCCTTTTCCTGCGCACGGTTGTTTCGTGCGCGGCCTGCGTAGCGGAGGGACCTTGGCAACATCGCAGCCTACCTCAACTCGACGAGACCTAGCCGGTCAACTCGGAAACTCAGCCGATGTGTTCCCTCACCCCGCCCTCACTACTCGCCGCCCCACAATCCTGTACTTCCCCTCCAGCACAATCCGCACCGCCTCCGAGTATATCCGGTGCTCCTCGGCCAAAATCCGCGAGGAAAGCGTCTCCTCCGTGTCGTCGTCGCGAACAGGCACCGTGGCTTGCAGCACAATCGGACCGGCGTCCAGGTTCTCGTCCACAAAGTGCACCGTGCACCCCGCGAATTTCACCCCGTATTCCAGCGCCTGCCGCTGCGATTCCAGCCCAGGAAACGACGGCAGCAGCGAAGGATGAATATTCAAGATGCGATTCGGAAAGGAAGCCACAAAAAAGGGCGAAAGCAGCCGCATGTACCCGGCCAGGCACACCAAATCCACTTTGTGCTCGTTCAAAACCGCCACAACTTGCCGGTCGTAGACCTCGCGCTCCAACCCCTTCGAAGGAATCACCCGCGCCGCTATCCCCCGCTCTTTCGCTCTCTCAATCCCCGGCGCCCCCTCCCGGTTGCTGACCACCACTGCAATCTCCGCGCTCGGTATGCGCCCCGCCGCCACGCTGTCCGCCAGCGCCTCAAAGTTCGACCCGCGCCCGCTCAACAGCACCCCAATCCGCTTAGCCATAAACAAAGAAAATTAGCACACAAGCCGCAGCCGACAAAATCACCGTCACATAAAGAGTCGAGGGGTATCCTATCGCAACAAATGGACCGCTATTTCGATAGGTTGCTCAGGAGTGTCGCGCGTGCGGTCTGCACCTCCGCCCTGGCGTGATTGATGTTTGTGAACGATGGCGTAGTGTCGCGGTAGAAAGGAT
Organism: Candidatus Acidiferrum sp.; assembly: GCA_036513675.1. Lineage (GTDB taxonomy): Bacteria > Acidobacteriota > Terriglobia > Acidiferrales > UBA7541 > Acidiferrum. The sequence goes on along the minus strand of DATBYP010000321.1, from coordinate 6,638 downwards.
GTAACGTCTTAACAGAATCTTGTAGTGCGCGAAGCCGGTCTTCCACTTGGTCCGGCGGTAATCGTAGTGCTGACTCCGCAGTCGCCATCAAGTTGTGAAAAGCGGCCGCATCCGTTGAAGTGGGTATAACAGACATTCCAGGAGCCGGTTTTCCGGTCATTTCTTCATAGTAGGCGCGCGGATTCTCCACCTCCGCCATTTTCTTTGCGCCAACATCGAGGGAATTTTGCTCGTACCAAAGCGCGTCGCTCCAATCAAACCCCGTTTCCGGCAGTACGCGAATTGCTTCCTCGACCTGCTTCCGTTCTAAATTGCTCCACACGCCGCCCTGTGCGGCATGTGTCAAAGCATTGAAATTCGAAAGCAGTGCCATTTTTGCGACAAGTGAAAAAATCAAGCTGCCGCCTCGGGCGAGATGCTGCGAAAAGCGAATGCCGGTAAGCCAAGTGTCGATGGCTTCTTGAGTTTTGCCGTTTGCCGCCAGGCGCATTCCGTACAACGTGTTTAAACGCGCAAGAACCCGCGCCCTTGGAACATACGCGATGGATGTTGCCGGACCCTGGTCGTACTCAAGTCCCCAATCGCACTCCGGCAGCTTTGTAGCGCGCTGCATCATCAGAATCGCGCCTTTGTTTCCGTCGAGAATGGGTCCCAGTTTTGCTTCGTCCCAGGGCGCTTCGCCCGCTGCTGTCTTCTCCAGCAAGTCTGCTGTGGGCTTATTCGTTGGCAAGTCCTGCAATTCTGCAAATGCCATCCAGTAACGCAGCGCGGCATTGCGCGTTTGGGCCGGCCGTTTGGCTTGCGCGAAGGCAAGCGCCGCGGCAAAAATCAAAGAAGTAGCAACAACGGTCAATTTTTTTCTCGTCAACACGCGTTTTCTCCGCTCATTCTTTTGCAAGAACGCGCAATGTGCTCTTCTCGCCTCGAAAATCTGGCAGAACTTGCCGCGAAGCGGCCGTCAGTTCGGCATCCAGCCGCGCGGGATCTGTCGCCGCAAGCTTTGTGAGTGGAACGATGGAAAGCGGCACCCGTATGGGTTGCGCAGTTGTCACCGTTTGTAATCCATGCCGCCGTGGCGAATGGAGCACAAGCGACAACGACATTCCCAGGGCAACCATCACGCTAGCGGCCGCAGCGAGACGCCTCCAGCCGTCCGGAGCCGATTGTCTCATCGGTTGGAATGCGCGCGGCCTTCGCGCTTCGAACTCGCGCAGGTAATTCTCAAATTGCTCGTCATTCCCGTCCATCACAGCTCCTCAGTTTTCCGCAATGGCTTCAGCTTCTCCCGTAGTTTTTGCAATGCGTACCGATAACGCGACGCTACGGTGTTCAGCGAAACTCCAGTTGCCGCCGCAACCTCCTCGAGCGTCATGCCGCTCCAGATGCGCATGACGACCGCTTCGCGCTGGTCGTCGGGAAGCTCCGCTAACGCTACCTGCAAGGCCAGCGCTGCTTCAGTGTCGCCGCCGCGATGCACGAAGCAAGAATTGGCTGCGTCCAATGCCGTTTCGCGAAAGCCATTGCGGCGCGCATTCAGCGCCGCGTTTCGAACGGCGCGATATAGATATGCGGCCGGCACATCGGGAATCGACGTGGCGCCTTCCAGGAGTTTCGCAAATACTTGATGCAACAAATCTTCCGCAATCGAGCGATCTGCGACGAATAAGGACGCATAGACAAGCAAGGTCGGACCATGCTCGTGGTAAAGACGCATCACGTCCTCGCGGCTGAGTCTTCTCGGCTCCAAGGCATTGGCCCATCCCGACCGCCTGCACTTATATGACACTTCAGCCACGCAGAATTGTCTAAATATCTGCTGAGAGTAGCCATTTCCTATTACGCTAACGGGGCAGAGGGATTGTGATTTTCGAGCGCAGCAGCCAAAGCAAAATGCCAATCGGAATCGCCCGGCCTTTCCATCCTTCGCTGCAGCACGATAGCCGGTGGCGCGCTCGCGGCATCAACAACGCTACGCTAAGAAATCTTGATGCCTCGGGACGACGACGCTCACGAATTTCCTGGAGCGTTCCTTTTTGAAGGATTATTTTGATTTCTGCTGCGCGATCCACTTATCAGTCCGAGCCTCCAGCATGTCCAGAGGCAAGGTTCCGCCATCGAGCATCTCATCGTGGAAAGTGCGGATGTCGAACTTCCTTCCCAGTTCTCTCTGTGCGCGATCGCGCAGCTCGCGAAATTTGAGTTGGCCAAGCTTGTAACTAAGTGCCTGCGCAGGCCACGCAATATACCGGTCAGTTTCCGATTGGATAGTGGGCTCATCCACCGCGCCCGACTTGCGGAAGAAATCCACCACCTGATCCCGTGTCCATCCTTTGGAGTGGATGCCTGTATCCACGACCAACCTGACGGCCCGGAAAAGTTCGGAGGAAAGCCGTCCGTAGTCCGAAACCGGGTCCTGATAAAAGCCGACCTCCTTTCCAAGCTGCTCTGCATAGAGCGCCCAGCCTTCGGTGTAAGCATTGAAGCCCAATCCGTGCAGCCGGAACTTGGGCAACCCGCTGAGCTGCTGCTGTACGGATAGCTGCATATGGTGGCCGGGAACGCCTTCATGGTAAGCGACCGCTTCGTCATCAATCAGTGAGCGCTCCGCGAAGTTAGATGTCGCGACCACAACGCGGCCGGGCCGCTTACCGTCCGGAGTGCCAGGCACATAATGACTCGCCGCGCCGGGTTGGAAGGCCGGAATCGCCTCGACAGTCACAGGCGACTTAGGAAGAAGGGTAAACAGTTCAGGCAGTTTGGGCTCCATTTGGGCGATGTAGTGGCGGAAGTCCTCGAGAATCTGCTCAGCCGACGCGGGCTTGTACTTTGCATTGGTTTTTAGAGACGCGCGGAAAGACGCGAGGTCCGAGAAACTCTCTTTTTTCGCAATCAGCGTCATCTCGCCTTCGATGCGGTCGATTTCCCGCAGGCCGAGTTGGTGGATCTCGTCAGCGGTCATATGCGTGGTCGTGCGGCCGTAAATGTCGTTCTTATAGCGCTTCTCGCCGTCGGATAACGAAGTAACAGCAAGCGTGGTGCGTCCATGCGGAGCATATTCCGTGCGAAGAAACGCAGCAAAAGCCTTGTAGGCAGGGATCACTTCCGTGTCTATAGCGGCGCTAATTTGTTGCGTGAGCCGCTTCTGCTCTTCGGCGGAAATGCTGCCGGGATACTTCTTTGTCGGAATCAAAAACGGATCCGAATCTATAATGCCCTGGCACTGAGCCGGAAGTTTCTCTAGAAGAAAGCGCACCGGCATAAGGTTGTCCTTCACGCCTGCGCGGAGGACCTCAGTGGTCTGGCTGAGCACGCGAGGGATCTGATGAAGCCGGGATATGTAATCTTCATAATGCTTCACTGAGTCGAGGGGAACCGAAAGTGGCAGATCGGCAAGTGCCGTGTGGACGCCGTTAAACTGGTTAACCGGCATCTCATACTCTTTCAGGTTGAAGTCGCCGATGCGCTGCTCGAGCACTCGAACCAGAAGGTCATGGGAGAGCTGATCCTGGTCCGAGAAGTCGTTCGTGGCGATGGCAGCAAGGCGGCTCAAGAACCCCCGGTCCGTCTCGTTTCGCTGGGCGACGGCAGCCAGTGAGTAATCGCCAAGCTTATCGTTGTATCGGTAATCGCCATACGCTGTCGCGCGAGTGGGAAAGTTGCGCAGGTCCGACTCGTATTGCTCGTCAAAGAGAGCGTTCTGCGCGGCCGCGCGATCAGCAGCCGATTTGACATCCTGCGCAAACGCGCAACCGCTCAGCAGTAGTAGGAAAAAAAGGCTTTGGCAAAGTCGCATGCGTGTGAGCCTAGCAGAGGTCAGAAGTTCGTTGCACGAAGAAATTGGCGCAGCGAGCAAGCCGTGTTCCTTATTCCGCTAACGGAGCAGTGGGATTGTGATTTGCGTACGCAGCAGCCAAATCAAGATCGCAATCGGAATCGCCGCCGCCAAGATCACCGCGCATAACAAAATAGCCAAGAACATCCAATCTCTGCCTGTGCTGGTGCCTGGTTGTTCCCGTTCTCGAAGCAGCAGCCGGTAATTGCGTCGATTGGCCTTCCAAATTATGTGAAAAATGTCGCCGGCTACCGGTATGGCTCCGATTGCAGTTTCCAGGAGCACGTTAGCGATCATGCGCATCAGGGTGACGGCCTTCGCACCGCGACGCCAGGACGCAAACACAATTAAGAACGATGCGATGCCGGTCATGGCATCGCCAATACCCGGCACCCAGCCAATCAACGCGTCGAGGCCAAAGCGAATCTTGGTTCCAGGAATCCGGAACATGTCATCGAGCAGCGCGGCAACGTAATCGAGGTGTTCATTCGAAGCGAGTTGGCGCGGCATAGGGCCAATCACAGTAACACTTTTTGTCAGCCCAAATTGGTGCTTGTCGGCCTGGAACGCGCCTCCCACAATAGCGGGACCATGAAAACGACAAGTTCGCGCAGAAGGACGAGTTCGCACGCCACCCCAACTTCGCGGCCGCGCGGCGCTCAGACCAATGCGGTTCATGCGGGTGAAGGAAACAAACATGGAGTCGGCGTTGGAGTGGGCACGCCGATCGCGCGGACTAGCACGTTCACGTTTTCTTCGACGGCGGAAATGAAATTGTGGGCGGAAGGGAAGAGCAAAGCGTACATCTACACGCGCTACGGCAATCCGACGCTGGCGATCGCGGAACAAAAAATTGCGGCGCTGGAAGGCGCGGAAGCCGCGGTAGTCACTGCATCGGGAATGGCTGCAATTTCCAGCGCACTTCTTGGCGCGTTGAAATGCGGCGATGAATTAATTTCCACCGCGCAACTCTACGGCGGAACTTATCGACTGATGCGCGATGTGTTCTCCGACCTGGGAATCAAAGTACATCACGTGGGAACCGACCTTGCGGGAATCGAAGAGCTGGTGAATTTGCGGACGCGCGTTCTGTATGTGGAGAGTCCGACCAATCCCACTGTGCGATTGGTGGATATTGAGAAGGCGGCGCAGTTTGCGAAGAAGCACAAACTGATTTCGATCATCGATAACACGTTTGCTACTCCGGTGCTGCAGCAGCCGATCAAACTTGGGTACGACATAGTGGTGCACAGCGCGACGAAAGCGCTGGCTGGCCACTCCGACGTGATTGCGGGCGTGGCCGTAGGAAACAAAAAATGGATGGAGCGCGTGCAGCACATGGTGATTTATCTGGGCGGCTCCATGGATCCGGAAGCGGCCTACCTTTTGAATCGCGGAATCAAGACGCTTGGTCTGCGCGTTCGGAAGCAATGTGAAAACGCAATGGCCGTCGCAAAAGTTTTGGAGAAGCATCCTAAAGTTGGGCGCGTTTTTTATCCTGGCTTGCCGTCGCATCCGGATCACAAGTTAGCGAAGAAGCAGATGCGCGGATTCGGCTCCATGCTCGCGTTTGATTTGAAAGGCGGCTTGCCGGCGGCGCGGCACGTTTGCGATCGCGTGCAGTTATTCTTGCTGGCGGCGAGCCTTGGCGGCGTGGAGTCGCTGGTGGTTTTGCCGGCTTATACTTCGCACTACAACATGAGCGCGGAAGAATTGGCGCGCGGTGGGGTTACGCCGGGCATGGTGCGCGTATCTATTGGCATCGAGGATGCCGAAGATCTCATCGCTGATTTGCAGCAGGCGCTCGCCTAGTTTCTTCTTTTCCAACCCACAAAAATTCTTACGCTTTGGCCGGGGCTGGTGCAGAGGCCGGGGCGTGGACGGCGTAATCTTCTTTCACGGGGAGTAGGGACTTCACTATATCTTCGAGTTCGTGGGAGCTTTGCGCGTTTTCGGGGTAATTGTGGACGCTGGTCTCGAAGGCGCCGCCGTGTTTGGCGCGCACGGTTTGCAATTCTTCTTGCAGGCGCACGGCGATGCGCTTGGCGTTGAGCGTATCGGTCTCGGGGAGAACCAGGCCAAAAATTTCTGGGGCGAGGCGATAGATGGAATCGCTAGGGCGCAGCTTGCGGGACATGGCTTTGGCGGCATCGCCGAGCGCGGAGGTATTGTCGCCGTCGGCGGAGGCGCCGAGCTTGGCCTTGACGATGAGCAGGGAGAGATTGCGCTGCATGGTCATGGCGCGGCGATACTCCATGGTGAGGCGATCCCAGAAATGGTTGATGTCCGGCATGGTGTGAAGCAGGTCGGCACTGGCTTGCAGGCGGAGTTCGATATTGCGCTCGAGCTCTTCGAGAATTTGCGCTTTGAGCTTGCGGACGGTGCGCTGGCGCTCGAGCAAATAGCCGATGAAGAGAAGGGTGAGCGCGCAGAAACCGAAGAAGGCGACGCGGAGAGTCCACTTGTTGGCGGCGTCGGCGTGGACGAAGACGAGCGGGTACATGAAGACGGCCAATCCGCTGGCGAGCACGAAGACGAAGACGGCCGCGATGATGGTGAGCTGAAGCTCGCGGCGTTCGAGCTGATCGAGTTCTTGCCGATTGATGGTTGCCATGCCTGTTTCCACCTGGCCGCTGAGAGACGGGCAGCGCACGAAAGATCGATTGGGTGCGTCTTGGCAATGGTGGCGACGAGTGGAGGTTGGCGCAATAGGCTCGGGGTACTGGCGTGGCGGAAGCGATAACTGCGAAGGGACCGTTTGAACGTTGGCAGATTGAAGGTTTGAACGTTCGGCGAAGAGGGTACC
>DATBYP010000320.1:0-13063 GCA_036513675.1 Candidatus Acidiferrum sp. | reverse complement strand
CACCTGCATCGGCAACAGCGGCCCGCTCTCCGATCCCATCAGCGCCGCCATCAAGGACAATAATCTCGTAGCCGTCGCCGTCCTCAGCGGCAATCGAAATTTCGAAGGACGCATCCACCCGCTCGTCCGCGCAAATTATCTGGCCTCTCCGCCGCTCGTAGTCGCTTACGCGCTGGCCGGCCGCATGGATCTCGACCTCACTACCGAAGCGCTCGGCAATGACAAATCGGGCAAGCCCGTGTTTCTCAGCGACATTTGGCCCACGCCGCAAGAAATCGAAACCACCGTGCGCGCCGCCGTTTCTACGAGCATGTATCAAAAGCAATACAGCGAAGTTTATGAAGGCGACTCTCACTGGAAAGGCATGCACGTTCCGCAGGGCGACCTCTATCAGTGGGATCCGAAATCCACGTACATCAAACTTCCGCCCTATTTCGAAAATATGCCGAAGACTCCTCCGCCGCTAACGGACGTTCGCAGCGCGCGCGTCCTCGCTATTCTCGGTGACAGCGTCACCACCGATCACATTTCTCCCGCCGGCTCCATCCCCGTTGATTCGCCGGCCGGAAAATATCTGATCGCCAACGGCGTCAAACCCCATGAGTTCAATTCCTACGGCGCGCGCCGCGGCAATCACGAAGTCATGGTGCGCGGAACTTTTGCGAACATTCGCTTGCGCAATCAGCTCGCGCCAGGGACCGAGGGGGGCTGGACTCTCTATCTTCCCGGCAACGAAAAAATGTCCATCTACGATGCCGCCGTCAAATATCGCGAAGCCGGCATTCCGCTCGTGGTGATCGCTGGTAAAGAATATGGCTCCGGTTCCTCCCGCGATTGGGCCGCGAAAGGTACGCGACTACTTGGCGTCCGCGCGGTGATCGCGGAAAGCTACGAGCGCATTCACCGCAGCAACCTGATCGGCATGGGCGTAATGCCACTTGAGTTTAAAAATGGCGATACTCGCGAATCTTTGGGACTCACCGGCCACGAAATCTTTGACACTGAAGGCATCGCCGCGCTGGCGCCAGGAAAATCCATTAGCGTCCGCGCAAAATCCGAAGACGGAAAAACCAAACAATTCTCCGTAATCGCGCGCGCCGACACTCCCGAAGAAGTCTCCTATTACCATCACGGCGGCATCCTGCAATACGTCCTCCGCCAAATGCTCTAGCTCCGTTGCTACGAGTGTTCCACTCTTGTGGCTTGACAGTGTTTTGCCGCATCGTCTGCGTCTCTGCGCTAGATCTATTGTTTGTAGATTTTGCCTTCCTTCATTACGAACGAGACGTGCTCGAGCGCGTGAATGTCCGCGAGAGGATCGGTGGGTACCGCAATGATGTCGGCGTATTTGCCCGGTTTTAGCGAACCGAGCAGATCGGATTTTCCAAGCAGATCGGCGGCATTGCTCGTGGCGGATTGAATCGCCTGCATCGGCGTCATGCCGTACTTGACCATGAACGCAAACTGCCGCGCGGCCACATCGTAAGGGCAGACACCGGCGTCGGTGCCGAACGACATTTTCACTCCGGCGCGCAGAGCTTTGGAAAAGTTTTGACGCTGCGCTTCGCCGAGACTGCGATCGTGCTCCAGAAAATCCGCGGGCATACGGCCTTTGCGGCCTGCTTCCTGGATGCACTCCTCGTCATAAATATCCATGTCAAGGTAAGTCCCGCGCGCTTTCGCCAGCGCAATTCCTTCGTCATCAATCAGGGTAGCGTGCTCGATGGAAGCGACTCCGGCGCGAATCGCATTCTTGATTCCCTGGGGGGCATGGGCATGTGCCTCCACGCGCAAGCCGAAATTCGTCGCTTCGCTTACCGCAGCTTGCAATTCCTCCAGAGTGAATTCGGAAGAATTGGGATTGCTGCCATGCGTCAGCACCGCACCGGTGGAAAGCACTTTGATGTGGTCAACGCCATCATGGGCGAGCTGGCGAATTTTTTGGCGCACTTCCCACGGGCTGTTCGCTTCGCCGTAGCGGAAATCCCAGGGAAGCGTGATATCCGGAGCGAATCCGGTCATAGCGCCAGCCCCGCCCGTAATGGTGATGTACGCGCCGGCGACAAACATACGCGGGCCGACAATGTAGCCTTTATTGATCGCGTCACGGAGCGCGACATCGTTGAGGGCGCGGTAGACGCCGACATCGCGCACGGTGGTGAAGCCGGATTCGAGCGTGACGCGCGCGTTGGGAACGGACTCGAGCACGACTTGCGACGCGGTGCGTTTGAGCTGAGATGTGGGATCGCCGTTGCCTTCGTGAGCGCCGTCGGCGAGATGCGTGTGGCAATCGATCAGGCCAGGCAGGACGGTCATTTTAGAAAAATCAATAACAGTTGCGCGTGCGGGAATCGCTACGTTTTCACCAATCGATTCGATTTTGCCGTTGTGGATGATAATCGTTTGATTCGAGAGAGTGCGGCCGGCGTCGACGTCGATGAATTTGCCGGCGCGGATCACCGTGACATCTTGATCCGATTGTTGCGCTTGGCCTGCGAGAGCCAAGGAAAGGATTAGCAAGAAGGCGCAAAGGAGTTTTTTGAGCATGGCGCACGATATCCGGGTAACTGTATGGTGCATTTATTTTCGCCCTTCACGCTTTTGCGCTACTACCAAACCGCGGGGAGTCGGGAACAGCACGACTGAGATTAAACCTTCTTGCTCCATCTGCAGGGCGGCTTCACGGACTGCTTTCATTGCGGAGCTGGCGTCGTGCATCAAAATCAATCCGTACGGATTTACTTGCGCCAGAAAATGGCGGACTTCCTGGCCGCGAATCGGAACGTCGCTATCGCAAAACAGCAAGTCGATGCGTCCATCCACTTTCATTTCCAGGCTGGATTCGTTTCGTGCATCGATCCATTCACTCAATCCCGAATTTGTGAATCGCTCCTTCGCGGCTGCGAAGACTTTTGCGTCGTACTCGCAGGTGATGATGCGGCCGAATCCGTTGGCCTTGAGACCTTCCGCGATGCGCAGCGTGCTTAGGCCGGAAAACGTTCCGGTCTCCACCACGAGCTCGGGCTTGATGGTGGTCACCAGCGTCTTCAGAAAATCCAGCACTTCCACTTCCGCGGTCATCGAGTCATACATGTGCCAACGCTCGGGGTGCGGGCATTCCGGCGTGGGCTTGTGATATTCGGGCTGCAGCACATCGCCGCTCGCGGCGATGTGGTCTACGATGCGGTGCTCCTTTTTGCGCTCGTGAAATTGGCTTTTAATACGCCAAAGTAACACCGCGCCAACCACGATCGACAGCACGCTGGCCGCTTGCGCGTTTGACATTCCCAGAAACGACCGCGGATTGATGCGAATAAACTCGATCAGAAAGCGCGCCACTCCGGTAAGAATCAAATAATTGGCAAAAATTTCCCCCGGCGCTTTCGGCCCACGCAGCGATTTCGTTCCCATGTGCCAGAGGAACGCGGCAATCGCCAGCCAGATAAAAAATTCGTATAGCGGAGTCGCGTACACGCGGCAATCCGCCGGCCAGCCCCACTGCACGCAAGTTTCTGTGGTCGGCACGACGCCGTTAGGAAACGCCATCGCCCACGGAAAGTGCAGATTCGTCGGCTTGCCGTAATCGCCGTCTCCGGAAAGCAAGCACCCGATGCGTCCGATGGCGTAGCCCACGCACGCCGCCGGTGAACAAATATCCAGAAACAGCAGCAAAGGAATTTTCAGGCGGCGGGCCATTACTACCAGCGCGATGAATCCGCCAAGAAATCCGCCGAACCAGGCAAAGCCAAATCGGCTGAACAGCAGATTCCACGGATCGGCAAAGAACTCGCTCGGACTCTCCAGCACGTGGTATAGGCGCGCGCCGACCAGGCCGGCGATTCCGGCCACGCCGATGATGAGAAAGCCTTCGTCCCCTTTCCCTTCGTCTCGGGGCCCCTTGTAACCGGGAATCCGCTCGAGCTGCCCCCGCCGCCGGTTGAAATCCGCCTGCAGCACATACGCCGACACCAGCAGCGCCGTAGCCACCATCAACCCAAAAGTGGGAATCGTAATCGGCCCAAGATGCAAAAACGGAATCATAATTTAGCCAAGCGAGTATACACGCCCCCGCAGCTATGTTCGCTTGCGGGGCGATTCCCTTGTAGTGGCGCAGCATGCTGCGCCAGCCCCTGCTCGATCTCTCCTTAATGTTCTGTGGTGGAATGCCGAAATGCAGCGGCCGCGGCGCCCTAACCGCGGGCGCCTTTGCCTGCGCGCCGTTGTAGGGACGTTGTAGGGGCGTGGCTTTTAGCCCCGCCCAGGCCGAAGGCCGCATCCTCGCCGTTGAATTTTCATCGTTGTAGGGGCACGGGACACCCGTGCCCGCGGCCAAAGGCCGCCTGCGCCGAAATGTAGCGGCCGCGGCGCCCTACCCGCGGGCGCCTTTGCCTTCGCTGATCCGGACTATGTCGATGTTCGCTTGCACTGAAAGCTCTAGCTCGTGCGCGAACCGGGACAGATGCACCATCGGGATACAGCGTTGGGACAAGACGGGACGTTTTTGGCACTCGAGATCGTCGCCATGTCCTTAGTTTTCGACAGGCGTGCAACCCATTCAATCCACAGTCTTTAATTTATCACTTGACAAATAGCCGCCGGTGCGGTATACTTTAGTTAAGATTCTGCTGACCGTGTCCCCGTTTCGTCCTTCCTTTTCCCCGCACCCGCAACAGGCTTCCACCGACCATCGATTTTTATCGCCTTTGTTTTCACAACGTTACGAATTGCTTTTTTCGCAACTCTTTTGTTTTCACAACCATCTGCGTTGCCCCCTAGTATTTTCCTCGCGCTGCATATTCCCGCGTTCCACGCACAAAACCCGGCCTCGCGCAACCACCTTTAGAATGAACACTTATAAAAGTGTAACAAAACAAACAACTTTAAGTTCCTTTGGAATGAACACTTATGAAAAACCCAGGGGGAGGGGTCCTCGCCACTCGTCACTCGTCACTCGCCACTCGCCACTCGCCACGCGACGGTTGGCCAACTGCGACGCGCAACCGAATCCGCGCGCGCCCAGTTGGATTGTCACATTTTTGCGACGACAAACGTTTAACCAGTAGGAACAGGGAGGCTGGCATTGCTTCAGGACGTGGTAGAAGGGATTGCGGCCACGAGGCCCAAGACCCGGGAGCCCAAGGTGATCGCAAGGGGTTCCACGCGCGACCAATTTGAAGATCTCTTCCTGGAGCATTACGCCCGTGTTGTGTCTATCCTTCGCCGCGTGCTTGGGGACCATGCGCGAGCGGAAGATCTGGCAAATGAAGTCTTCCTGAAATTGTATCGCCGCCCATTGTCGCAGGATTCAGATGGCAATGTGCCCGGATGGCTGTACCGAACCGCAACGAACCTGGGTATTGATACGCTGCGTTCCCTGGCGCGGAGAAACCGCTATGAAGAGGAAGCGGCCCGAGCCGAAGGCAAGAACCAGATTGCTGAAAATGCCTTGGACCAGGCTTTACGAACGGAACGACAGGGGCGGGTGCGCAGAGTGCTTGCAGAGATGAAAGCGGCTCAGGCGCAATTGTTGCTTTTGCGGGCGTCCGGACATTCCTACAAGGAGTTAGCGGACTCATTAGGCATCGAGACCGGGTCAGTGGGGACGCTTTTGATTCGCGCGGAAGCAGCTTTCGAGCAACGCTATCGTGAACTTTATGGCCGAGAGGAGGGTCTATGAATTGTGTTTCGGAGAATGTGTTGCGTGCTTATCACGATGGTGAGCTGGATTCGCGCGAGCGTCCGGAGATCGAGAAGCACCTTGCGACTTGTGGGCAGTGCGGGGATCGTCTTCGGGAGATCGCGGCCGTTTCCGGACAGGTGCAGGGACATCTTCTCTCGCTCGAGGCTTCGACTTCCGAAGTGAACGTTGATCCTCAGATTGCGCTTGCGCGTTTCAAAACGCGGCACGCTGCAGGGAAAGAACATGTGCCTTTTGTCGCGCGCCAGTTTGCCAGGCGTTGGCGCCCCGTATGGATCGGCGGCGTCGCCGCTGCGTTCGTTCTGTGCAGCCTGGCGTTCCCCTCGGGACGCAGCTTGGCGCAGCGGCTTCTGGCTACGTTGCGTATAGAAAGAGTGCAGCCGGTTCGTTTGGATTTTTCGTCGCTAGAGGGAAATCGTCCGCTGCAACAAATGCTCACGCAGATGGTCTCGGACAAAGTCATCGTGACGGCCGATGAAAAGGCCCAACATTTTGCGACTGCGGAGCGCGCGAGCCAGCTCGCCGGATTCCAAGTGCGTCTGCTTGGCGCGCTTACGGAGGCGCCGGCATTCACGGTGGAGGGGCAACACGCTTTCCACATGACGATTGACCGTTCGCGGCTACAGGAAATCTTCGATCAGGCAGGTCGTCCGGACCTGGTGTTACCGGCAACGTTGGATGGCGCCACGATTTCTGTCCAGATCCCACGAGCCGTTCGCGTAGAGTATGGCAATTGCGCGCATCGGAGAGAACGAGACGAAGTGCAGCGGGAATCAAGCAGTGGGGGTAGCTGCCTGGCTCTGGAAGAGGCGCCGAGCCCACTCGTCAACTTCCCGTCCGATCTGAACGTCCAGCAGCTCGCTGAAATCGGTTTTCAGCTTGCTGGAATGAGCGCGGTGCAGGCTCGAGAGCTCGGGCAAACTATCGATTGGAAATCGACCCTGGTTCTTCCGATACCGCGCTTCGTGGGCTCCTACAGTCTCGTAGAAGTGAACGGCGCGCAGGGTACGCTCATCAAAGAATCCGGCCGCCGGGGAACTGGCTATGCGCTGATTTGGGTGAAGAATGGCATGATCTATTGTCTTGCCGCTCAGGGCGACTCCCGCGAAGCCGTGACGCTGGCGAATTCACTCGACTGACAGCGGAGGAGCACCTGGATCAGCCCGGCAGCTTGGCCATTGAAACGCTGGAGTTGCGGAAGGTGTTTGGGAGTAAGGTTGCGGTCAGCAATCTCTCTCTGACCGTGCGTCGTGGCGAAGTCTTCGGGTTTCTTGGCCCGAACGGAGCCGGGAAAAGCACTTCCATTAAGATGCTGCTGGGACTCGTCAAGCCCACCGGCGGTAAAGCATTCGTTCTCGGTGCGCCGGCAGACGACGTAAAGATCCGCGCGAAGATCGGCTTTCTTCCCGAGGATTTTCGTTTCTACACCTGGCTCACCGCGTCTGAACTGCTGAAACTCCACGGACGGCTCTGCGGAATGGCTGCGTCTCGCCTCCGCGAACGTGTTCCCGCCCTGCTGGAGCTGGTGGGTCTCACTCCGCATCGAGAAAAGCGTTTGCGGGATTTCTCGAAAGGAATGCTCCAACGCATCGGATTGGCGCAGGCTTTGATTCACGAGCCGGAGTTGATCTTTCTCGACGAGCCAACCTCGGGGCTCGATCCGATGGGCCGGCGGCTGGTGCGCGATGTGATTCGCGCTCAGCGGGACCGGGGAGCTACCGTATTTTTGAACTCGCATATTCTCAGCGAAATCGAAATCACTTGCGACCGAGTGGTGTTCATCAAGGAAGGAGAGGTGGTGGCCAGCCGCGACCTGCGAGCATGCCCTGACGACGAAATTCGTGTGGTCGCCCGCACGCGCAATCTCTCCACGGAGACAGTTGCAGGGCTCTCGCAATGGGGCGGGTCGGCAGGTTTAGAGGGCGAGCGGCTCACCATGACTACTCACTCGACCTCAGCTCTTCCCGACATTCTTCGTTATCTGGTCGCCTCGGGATGTGATGTCTTTGAATTCACGCCTGAGCGGCTCTCACTGGAAGATCTCTTCCTCAAAATTATGGGCGAGGACCGTGGACTCTAATGATGGGCCTCTGGATCATGGCAGGCGTCACCTTTCGCGAGGCCGCGCGCAGGAGAATACTTTGGACGGCACTCCTTGCAGGTTCAGCGTTCCTTGCGCTTTTCGGCACGGGCATGCATTTTCAGGTGAAAGACTTCACGCGTCAGTCGATGTCGCCATTCATCCGGTATCAACTAGAGTCGGGAATGGTGCAAGTCGCTTTTTACGCGGTAAATATGTTGGCCGTAGTGATGACGATTCTTACCGCCGTGGATACTCTCTCAGGTGAAATGGCGTCGGGCACGATCCAAGCCATCGCCACAAAGCCTATTTCTCGGTGGCAGGTTTTGGTGGGTAAGTGGATCGGTTTCGCCGGCATGATCGCTGCTTATGTGGCCGCCATGTTCGGTGGCGTCACGGCTGTTGGCTACTTCATTGGGGGCGTGCTTCCGCGCAATGTCCTCAACGGGGCGCTGCTGGTGTTCCTGGAGTGCTTACTGCTACTGACGGTCACTTTCGCATGTGGCACTTGGTTTTCCACGCTAACGAACGGCGTCATTGTCCTTGGCCTGCACGGATTGGCATTCATTGGCGGCTGGATCGAACAGATTGGAGCGATGACGAGCAGCCCGCGTCTCGTCACTGTCGGTGTTGTATCGAGCCTCTTTATGCCTAGCGAGGCCATCTGGCGGCGGGCTTCTTTCGAAATGCAGTCCTCGTTCACTCGGGCGCTGCAATTCACTCCGTTTTCCAATGCTTCCGCGCCTAGTGCTGCAATGATTGGTTACGCTGTCGCTTACTTGCTCGTAGCGATGTTCATCGCCATCTATCATTTTCATCAGCGCGACTTGTAAAACGCGTCGCGCATTTACAAGCGACTTGGACCTGCGAACCGCCGAACGCGGCGTAAAGCCCGCAGGCGGGCGATTCTTTTCCCTTTACTTCAACAGGCCGCGCACATGTTGGCTGATCATTTCGTGAGCTTTCTTGGCGGGGATCATGCGCTCGAGTATGCCGAGGTCGGCGTCGATCGTTAGGTCGCGATCAGTGACCTCGACGGTGCCTTTTATGGGAGTGCTGAGCAGGCCCATTTTGGCGGTCAGTGCGAAGGTTAGTGTCGAGCCTTGCCAACTCTTGTGTTCCTGAACTAGCCGCACGGGAATGACACCGATTCCTTGAAAGAGATCGTTGAAGGAGCGATCCACGGAACGGATGACTTCTTCTTTGGGACGGTTATGTGAGACGGTGATCCGCATATTCTTTATTCGGAGGCTTCTTTGACGAGTGTGAATTCACTCGCAAGAGCGACGACGGAACTGCCATTGTCGAACTTCACCTTGATCTTCTCATCTTTCGCCGATTTTTCAGGCTGCTCGTCTAGCTCGAAGACGGTGCCGACCTGGCCCGAGCGATGCTTCACGGTATCGCCCACCTTCGGATTTTCGCCACCGGAATACGGCATACGTTAATCCTCACACTGGAGGTTCGATGCAAGGGGTGTGAGTGGGGTTCCGTGCCGGAAGCCTGATCGCGAACGGAAGCGTAGCCGGAAGGCTAACGCAGGGACGCCGAGTTCGCGGAAGGGTGTGGAGTAGAGGCGGAGCGGAGGTGGAGGGCGGCGCCGATGACGAGCCAGATGGCGAGAGCGAGCCATTCGGCTTGGGTGAAGTGGCCTGGGAAGGCGGGTAGGAACTTCATTATTAGCAGGAGGGCGGCGACGAGAATGCCCAGGATTGTCAAGAGGCGAGCGCGGAGGCTGCGCTCGACGACGAAGAAGGAGACGCAGGTGGCTAGCCAGCCGAAGGCGGAGGCCATGGAGCCGACTTCGGTTACTGGGACGAGGAGGGCGTCGCCGAGGAGCAGGCCGGCAATAGTGGCAGCGGCGATGCCGAGGATGGCGACCGAGGGCGTCTGAAATTTCTCGTGGATGCGGCCGAATGCGGCGGGAATGGTTTGGCGGCGGCCGTAAGCGAAAAGAAGGCGGCTGGAGGCGACAAAGTTTCCGTTGAAGCATTGGAAGAGGCCGAAGAAGGCGGCGATTAGGATGAGCAGGACAGGCCAGCGCGCGCCGAGTGCTTGCTCGAAGGCAATGGCGGTGGCGAAGCGCTTGCCGAGAAGGCTTTGCCACGGTGCGATGTAGCTGACCGCCACGACGACGAGTGCGTAGAATCCGGCACCGACCAAAAGCGCGAGCGCGATGGCGCGCATGTAGCCGGCACGCTTGAATTCGGGATTGGCTTCTTCGGCGCACTTGGGGGCGGATTCGAAGCCGGTGAGAAAGTAGGGAACGATTTGCAGAGTCAGCAGGATGGAGACGAGCGGAGTGGAGCGGAAGAGCGGTTGAAAATTTGCGGGAGAGCCGCGCCAGGCGCTGATCGCCAAGAGCACGACGAACAGAAGAATGACGCTCGAAGCCGTCCAGTTCTGAAACGTGGCGCTGAGGCGGATGCCTCGGTAGTTCAGAATGGCGAGGAACACGGTCATGGCGATGCCGAGCAGAAGGCGAGGAAGAAACACGGGCTGGCCGGCGATGCTATACATCGCTAAAGAATTCAGCGATGGGAAAATGTACGCGGCGACTTTGCCGATGGCTACAGCTTCCCACGGGCATACGATGAAATAGGCGAGGAGCATTACCCATCCGGTGAAAAAGCTGACGATGGGAGGAAAGACTTGCGCGGTGTAGGCGGCTTCGCTGGCTGCGTCCGGCAAGCGCTGCACCCATTGTCCATAGACATAGCCGACGGGGAGGAGCAAGAGTCCGCCGAGAGCGAAGGCTAGCGCGGCGCCGAGCGGGCCGCCGCGTGCGAGCCAGTCGTCCATGAGTACCAGCCAGCCGACACCGACCATGGTGCCGAAGGCGAGAGTGAAGTAGTCGGTGATGCGGAGTTTGCGGGCTAGGGTGGACATTTTTCGCGGCGGCGCGATTTTACACGGATTGGACTTAGGTCGCCCAGTTTTGACGGCGCATTCATCTGGCACTAACACGAGCCGCTTAGAACCTTATACCTGCGGGCGGACTCCCACCACGCTCGCCGGATGTGTCCCGTCCGGGAAGTCCACTTCACTCCGTGTGAAGATCGCAAGACTCTAAGGAGATAAATTTATGGACCAACGTTTTACGAAGGCATTAGCAGCGGTGACGGCAGCGGCCATCACATTGCTGCCGGCAGGCCCGGCTTTTGCAGAGCAGCGGGGCACAGCGACGCCGATTAAGCATGTGGTGGTGATTTTCCAGGAGAACGTGTCCTTTGACCATTACTTCGGAACATATCCGAATGCGGCCAATCTCCCGGGAGAAACACCGTTTAGCGCCAAGGAGGATACGCCGCGCGCCAACACGCTGGAAGCCGCCGGGCTGCTTACCAATAATCCGAACAAGGCGAACCCGTTCCGCATTCCGCCGAGTGTGCCGGTGACTTGCGATGAAGATCACAATTACAACGATGAGCAGGCGGCGTTTGACGGCGGACTGATGGACAAGTTCGTGGAGAAGCTGAGCTGCAATGACAAGGTGCTAGGGTCGGCGAGCACGATGGGTTACTACGACGGGAATACCTTGACAGCGTTCTGGAATTACGCGCAGCACTTCGCCATGAGCGACAACTCCTATAGCACCACGTTTGGTCCATCGACGCCGGGCGCGCTTAATCTAATTTCTGGCAACACGTCTGGCGCGACACTCGTGCCGCTAAAACCGAACGGCACCGCTGCGAGCCCGAACGGGAATATATTCGACGGTCTCACGACGGGTGCGATCGTGGGCGATCCGCGGCCGGCGTTCGACGATTGCGTAGTGACGAATCCCAAACTGCAAACCACGAACATGGTCACCGTAGTTGGAAAGAACGTCGGCGATCTGCTGAATGCCAAGGGCATCACGTGGGGTTGGTTTCAGGGCGGATTCGCGCCAACGGGCGTAGATTCCAAGGGCCGGGCGGTGTGCGGCTCTCATCACGCCGGGCTGGCGGGGGACGACTTCGCGACGACCGTAGGAGACTACATTCCGCACCACGAACCGTTTGAATATTACGCGCAAACGACAAATCAGCATCATCTCCGGCCCAGCAGCGTGGCAAAAATCGGCCAAACGGATCAAGCCAACCACCAGTATGACCTTACTGACTTTTTCGATGCGCTAAAGGCTGGGCAGCTACCGGCAGTCAGCTACGTCAAGGCGGGGGCCTACCAGGACGGGCACGCAGGCTATTCGGATCCGATCGATGAGCAGATTTTCGTCGTGGGTGTGATCAACGCCCTCATGCAGTCGAAGGAATGGAAGGACACAGCAGTGATCATTGCTTACGATGACTCCGACGGGTGGTATGACCACCAAATGGGACCGATCGTCATGCAATCGCACGGAAATCCGAGCGATCCACGCCTGGATGATCAGCTTCTGGGACCCGGAAATTGCGGAACTCCAAAGGCCAGCGACGTAACGGGTGGAACTCAAAATGGCCGGTGCGGATATGGCCCGCGGCAGCCGTTCCTGGTGATTTCACCCTGGGCGAAGCGAAACTACATAGATCACACAGTCACAGACCTATCTTCGATTCTTCGTTTCATTGAGGATAACTGGAATCTCGGCAGAATCGGCGGCGGTTCGGTGGACGCGATTGCTGGAACGCTGAATGGGTTGTTCGATTTCGACGACAAGGGGCGTGCTCGTACGCTGATTCTCGATCCGGCGACCGGACAGATTGTCGATTCGGACTCGAATTAAGACAAAACTACCATATTGCAAAGAGAGCCCGCCGCGCTTTGCGGCGGGCTCTTTGTTTTTGGCGGACAACCTGAGAGGCGGTAAACGCCATCCGTTCAGGTGCAGAGGAGCGGTGCTGAGATCCTGGATTATTGTGGCGGCTGCCGTAGTGTCGCCAGGGGCGGCCACGCTACACGCGCAGAATGTAGTTAGTAGACAAACTCTACCTCTCGTCGGGGCGCCGTTTATTGCGAGCAGCCCGATCGTGGACGAAATCAGGTTCACGGGACTTCGGCGAATTTCTGCGGAAACTCTCAAAATGCAAATCGCCTCGCGGGTTGGCGAGGCATTCGACGCCTCAAAAGCAAATCGCGACGTGCAGGCGTTGGCGCGCATGGGATGGTTCGAAACGGTGCGCGCGGAGATCGAGCCAGCCCAAGATGCCGCCGGCAATTCGACAAGCACTTCCCAACATTTGCGGCTCACGTTCTGTGTGCCAGAGCAGCCCTTTCTAACGAAAGTGGAATACAGCGGATCGGCGTTGCTTCCAGCGACGCAAATCGAAAAGTTGCTGGCGGAGAAGAAACTGACGCTGAAGTTG
>DATBYP010000319.1:0-4610 GCA_036513675.1 Candidatus Acidiferrum sp. | reverse complement strand
ATGTCGACGGCCAGCCCAGCCTCCTTGGCCATAGCCTCCGCTTTTTCGGCCAACGTCTTTGGCGTCAGTTTGTTGGAAGGCTCGTTCACTAGATCGCGAGCAAAATTCTGGGAATCCGCGATGATGCGGCCGCGGGCTAAACCTTTGTCGGCCGTAGCGCGATCCTGTTCGGGAAAGCCGGCCAAGATAATGGAGTCGACGAACTTGGCGTCCTTCTTGTCCGTCTTGTATTTGTCGGACTCAAAGTTCGCGGTGAGAGCGCCTTCCGCGACGCCTTGCGCCGCGGCTTCGACGGATTCGTTTTCGCGCAAAACAAATGCAAACTGCTTCACACCACGCGACTTAAGATAGCGAAGCGCCGCGCCGGCGATCTTACGGAGCACGGCTGTGTCAAATTTTTCGCGCTTCCCTGCTCCCACCAGCAGCAAACGGGCGGATTTCAGGCCGCGCGGCGCATGCACCAGGGTCATTTCCAGGGGCTTGCCGGTTAGTTCGCCACTATTGGCGAGCTTGCGAAGAAGGCCATCAGTGAATTGATCGAGTTCCGCGATGCGGCCCTGGATGGGGTCTGCATCCTCAAACACATAGGAGACGAGGGCATCCGTCTCGAGCGTGGCAAACGGCTTTGTTTCCAACGTGATCTGCATGATTGCGTTATCGCCTCCGGTTGCGATACATAGCTTGTTCGGCTTCCCTACGCGCTTCCTTGGTGCGCTCGTCCTGGCGGCGGTCCCAAGTTTTTTTGCCTTGCGCCAGCGCTATCTCACACTTGGCGATGCCATTGCGAAAGTATATGCGCAGAGGAATTACGGTCAAACCTTTGGCCTCTGTGCGGCCAGCGAGCTTGTGAATCTCGTTCTTGTGCAGCAGCAGTTTCCGGGAGCCTAAGGGTTCGTGGTTCCAAGGGCCGCCGGGCAGGTATTGAGCGATGTGAGCGTTGACCAACCAGGGGCCACTCGGCTTGAAATCGACGAAAGCGTCGCGGATATTCGCCTTTCCTTCGCGAAGGGCCTTCACTTCCGTGCCGTGGAGAACGAGTCCGGCCTCATATTTCTCAAGCAAATGATAATTGTAGGAGGCGGCGCGATTTTGCGCCACTACCTGATCTTTGCTTTTTTCGGCCTTGTCGGTCTTTTTGGGCGGCTTCGGCACTAGATCCAGTCGTATGGTGCGGCAGCATAAATCTTAGCCGTGAGAGTTACTCTATGCAAGGCAGCCAACCCGCCGTACCTTGTCCGACCTCTAACCCGATGCTAGACTCGAATAGCTTATTTTGAAGAGAAATCGGAGAGCGCATGCGCCGTTTTAGCAAGGTGATTTTTTGTCTGGGTGCCGGGTTATTGGCTGCAGGCTGCCCCAAAGGCAAAACGGACTACACGCAAGGGCGCAAAGCGGAACGTCTCCAGGATTACGATGCGGCGTACGACTATTATCAGAAAGCGCTGAAGAACGACCCCGAAAACGCCGAATATCTCATTAAATTCAACCAAGCAAGGTTTGAGGCCAGTTCGCTACACGTGAAAAACGGCGTGAAGCTGCGCGAGCGCGGACAATTGGAAGCGGCGGCTTCGGAGTTTCAGCGCGCGGTGGCTATCGATCCCTCCAGCCCGATTGCCGAGCAGGAATTGCGCAAGACGATAACCGCAATCGAGGAGAAGAATCGCGCGAACAATACGGCGACGGAACCGCCCCAGGACGAGACCGGTGGCGAGCAGCCTCTGGCTTCGATGCCACCGGAAATCAAGCCGCTTTCGCGAGCGGCCATTAACTTGAAGATGACCAACGACGCGAAAATTGTTTTCGACACGATTGGAAAACTGGCCGGGTTGACGGTGATTTACGATCCGGACTTTCCTGCTCGGCGAATCCCGGTGGAGCTGAACAACGTGACACTGGAGCAGGCGCTCGACATCGTGTCGCTGGAGAGCAAAGCAGTTTGGAAGCCGGTGACGGAGAACATTATTTTCGTGTTTCCGGACCAGCCGGCGAAACGCCGAGACTATGAAGAAAACATTGTGCGCACTTTTTATCTGTCGAATACGGTGCAGGCGCAGGATCTGACCGAAATCGTAACCGGGCTACGGCAGTTACTGGATTTAAAGCGCATATTTCAGATCAATGGGCAGAACGCGATTGTGATTCGGGACTCGCCGGACAAGCTATTGGTTGCGGACAAGATGATCAAGGACATCGACAAGGCGAAGCCGGAAGTCGTGATTCAAGTGCAGGTGATTGAGGCGCGTGTGGATAAGGCGCGCAGCTTGGGAATTTCTCCTGGGACCTCCGCCAGTATTTCTGTCGTGCCGCCCGGAACGACGACGACGACAACGCCCAGCACTACTGGAACCAATACCAACACTAACATTCTGACAGTGCAAAACCTCAGGCACCTTAACGGATCGGATTACGCAGTAACCCTGCCTAGCTTCACCGCCAATGCGCTGCTAACCGATTCGACGACCAAGATCCTTCAGAATCCGGAAGTGCGTTCGGTGGACGGGCAACCCGCGAAGCTACGAATCGGAGACAAGGTGCCGATTGCGACGGGGAGCTTTCAAGCTGGAGTGGGAGTGGGAGGAGCGGCGGGCACGGGCTTTGTGAATCCGCTGGTGAATACGCAATTCCAGTATCAAGACGTGGGCGTAAATGTGGACTTGACGCCGCGCATCCATCCGAACCACGAAGTGAGCCTGAAGGCCACCGTGGAGGTTTCCTCGGTGACGAATCATGTAAACATTGGGGGAATCGACCAACCGATCATAAGCCAAAGAAGAATCGAGCATGAAATCAGATTGAAAGAAGGGGAAGCCAACATTTTGGGCGGTTTGATTACGCGAAACGACACGAAGAGCATCAACGGGTGGCCGGGTCTGGCGCGCATACCGTTCTTTCGCTATTTCTTCTCTGGAGATGTCCACAACAGCGAAGATGACGAGATCCTGATCATTCTAACCCCGCACATCGTACGCATGCCGGAATGGACGCGCGCGAATTTGCGGCCGCTGTACACCGGCTCCGAGTCGCAGGTGCAGGTGCGGCGCGAATCGGAAGTGCGCTCGCCGAATTCCGAACCGCGAACGTCGACCCCGCAGGGTGCTGCACCTTCCGGGCAGCAGGTTCCGGGAGCGACGACGGTTCCACCTTCGCCGGCAGCAACTCCATCAGTACCGACCGCTTTGGGGGCTGCGACGACGGTGCCCAACGGGACGAATGCGGCGCAAATCCGATTTGAGCCACGCAGCCTGTCGCTGAAGGTCGGACAGCAGCAAACGATTGGCGTCGTGGTCGAGAATGTGAACGATTTGTTCTCGATTCCGCTGCTGCTGCAATACAACCCGGCAGTGATCAGCGTCGAAGAGGTGCAGCACGGTGGATTCTTGTCCGGCGGAACTCAAGAGATCGCTATTGTGTGTTCCGGGTGTGGCTCGTCAAATCGTAATCAAAAAGGAACCGGGCAGGCGATTATTTCCGCGACGCGCCAGCCGAACACGGCAGGAGTTAGCGGCACGGGCACGATCATGGGGATCGTGGTGAAGGCGATCGCACCGGGGGCTTCGAACCTGACGATTGCGCAAGTGAACGCAAAGGACTCGCAGCAAAAACCGATCGCACTGGTAACTGGCGAAGCCACGGTGCAGGTGCAGCCGTAGCTCGCAAGAGTTTGTAATATGCGTGGAATTGCTACTCATCGCAAGCGAGGTCATTCGGGACTAGGTCGTTCCGAGCGGGGCATGACCTTGCTGGAATTAATCATCGCTTGCGCCATCCTTATGCTTTTATCTTCCGCGGCGCTGCCAATTGCGCGCTTCACGATCGTGCATAAAAAAGAGGAGCTGCTTCATTACGAGCTGCGGCAGATGCGCGATGCCATCGACCGCTACAAGGATCTGGCGGACTCGAACAAGATCCGAGTGGAAGTGGGAAGCGAAGGCTACCCACCGGACCTGGAAACGTTGGTGAAAGGCGTGAAACTGGGCGCTGGCGACGACAAGAAGATTCGATTTCTTCGGCGTATTCCAGTGGATCCGATGACAGGACAGGCGGATTGGGGATTGCGCGCGGTGCAGGATGATCCCGACTCACGAAGCTGGGCGGGAAAGAACGTTTTTGATGTTTACTCGAAATCGCAGGGAACGGCTAGTGATGGTACGCGATATGCCGATTGGTAGCGCGAAGAAAGGCGCAGGTATCGGAGCTCGAGGGTTCACCCTGCTCGAGCTGATGATAGTGATCGCTATCATCACGATTTTGGTCGGTATGGCGGCGGGCGCGTATGTTAGATCGGTGCAGCGTGCCAAGGAAGCGACGCTGAAAAGCGACCTATCTGTTATGCGGCAGGCGATCGATCATTACACGCTAGACAAAGAAGCGGCACCGCAATCTTTGGAAGATTTGGTGAATCCCCAAGCGCAGTACCTGCGCGAGATTCCTACCGACCCGATCACGAATGCAAAGGACTGGCACGCGGATTTTGGAGACACGGTAATGAGTCCCGATCAGTCGGCCACGGGGATTGTCGATGTACACTCTAATTCGGACAAAGTCTCCTCGGATGGAACGCACTACAACACCTGGTAAAACGAACTGAACGGAATAGCCTAAAACCGACG
>DATBYP010000318.1:0-4922 GCA_036513675.1 Candidatus Acidiferrum sp. | reverse complement strand
GCGATCGGGTATGTGATTGCGATTTTCTTTCCCATCGAGAGCCCGTGGTTTGCAATGGCTGGCTCGTGGCATGGGGAATTACACGGCGGCCCGATTACGGCGGTGATTAATTTCATCGAGCACTATGGGCGTGTGCGTGGGGCGGCGTTTCCTTCCGAGCATGTGGCGGGATCGTTTGCGGCGCTGTGGGGCGCGTGGAGACATCGGCGCTGGTTGTTTTGGGTGATGCTGCCGTTGGTGCTGTGCATGTGTGCCTCGACTGTTTGGGGACGGTATCACTACGTGGCGGATATTTTTGGAGGAATGGTTACTGGGACCCTTGGATATTTGATCGGAAAGCGGCTAATGAAAAAGCAGGAAGACGGATACGGTCGGCAGTTAAAAGCTGAACGAGTAGAGTTCTCATTAGTCCCTCAGTGAATTGCGCTCGCCTTTCATAGCTTAGGTCGCCTGAGCACAGGCCAGAGTGCCTGTGCTACTTGAGCTATGCGGAGAAGCAGTTGTTCGTCGGTGACGGCTCCGATGAGTTGAAGGCCGACCGGAAGGCCCGTAGAAGTGAAACCGCACGGGATGGAGATTGCGGGGATTCCACCGAGATTCGCTGGGCGATTTAGGCGTAGCAGTAGCGCACGCGTTGGGTGATCCTCTTTTCCAATCCGGGTGTTTTCTTCGCCCATCAGGGGAGCTGCAATCGGCGTGGTCGGAACGACAATCGCGTCGACACCGGCGTCGGCCATCGCCAGATGGAATTGCTGAATGAACTTGTCGCGGGTTTCGAGGGCCTTTAAATAAGCAGTCGCGGATACCGTAGTACCCATTTCGAGGCGCGTGCGGACGTCCTCACCGTACTCTGCAGAATGTGCGGGAAACCATCCAGCTTGCTGGTGGTAATGAGTGGCTTCGGCCCAGGCGATATAATTGCCTGCTTCTTCCGTCTCGCCGAGTAAGGGGATTGAGATTCCCTTGACCGTCGCGCCTCCTTTCTGGAGCTTCCGAACACCTTCGTGAAACGCGATGTAGACGTCTTCGGAAATCACATCAAAGAACAAGTCCTTGGGCAGACCGAGTCTGAGTTTGCGCAGCCACCGCGCGGACGATTTTCGCGGGAGCAAAACGCTCGGCTCCTTTTTGCTGCGTAAGAAAATGGGATCGAGCAGAAGAGCTGCATCCCCGACCGTTCGTGCCAAGGGGCCCGCGAAATCGAGGCGGGGCGAAAGTGGCACGATACCCTCGGCGGAGACGCGGCCGGTGCCGGGCTTTAGGCCGACAATGCCGCACAAGGCGGCGGGGATGCGGATGGAGCCGCCCGTATCCGTGCCGATGCTACCGTAGCACAGGCCGGCGGCTACAGCCGCCGCGGAACCGCCGCTGGATCCGCCAGGTATGCGAGCGAGATCCCATGGGTTGCGAGTTGGGCCGTAGTGCGGGTTGTTGGTGGTGACTCCATAGGCGAATTCGTGCAGGTTGGTCTTGCCTAAAAGAATCGCGCCCGCTTCTTTCAGTTTCGCCCAGACCTCTGCGTCGCGAAGGGGAATGAAATTGTTCAAGATTTTGGAGCCGGCGGTAGTGCGGATGTCCTTGGTATAAATATTGTCCTTTAACGAGATGGGGATGCCGTGAAGTGGGCCGCGGTCGCGGTGGGCTTTGCGGCCGCGCGGGGCGAAGAGTTCGGCTTCGGCGTTCTTGGCTTGGGTGAGGGCGAGTTCAGCAGTGACGGTGATATAGGCGTTCAGCTTTGCGTTTAGTTGCTCGATTCTTGCGAGCAAGAGTTTAGTTAGTTCTACCGGCGAGAGCTTACGCTTGCGATAGAGGCGAGCAACTTCTTCGATGGAGGCGAACGCCAGGTCGGTGTCAGTCATTGGGGGCAAACGGAAAGAATTTAACACAGAGGATACCGAGGAACGCACAAAGGCGCAGAGAAGAAAGAGAGGGGCTAAAAGATTTTTTCCTGATGGCGAAGATTTCCGAAGGTGCCGATGTTGGCGATGATGAAGGCTACGCGAACCTGATTGTCCGTGCGCACCTGGCCGAGGGCTATGCGGCGAAATTCGACGGCGAGTCCGCAGCATTTGCCGTTGTAGCTGATTTGGGCGAGCTGGTTTTGCAGGGCGCTGTTGGTAATGTCGTAGCTGATGCCGGTGGTGAAGTTAAAGCCGCGACGCGTTTCGCTGCCATAGCCGATGAGCATACGCACTTGATTGGAGAGCGGCTGCAGGATGGGATCGGCTTGCAAGCGAAAATGCGCAATGGTAGTGAAAAATTCGCGATAGGGCTTAATTTTCACGAGCGTGCCGATAACCGTGACTTTGCGTAATTGGGGGTCGTACTCGAGCAAATGCTCGGTGTCGAAAAGACCGCCGGGATTGATCTTGAAATCGCTGACAATGGGCGAAGAGTTGCGCGGTCCGAGAGCGAAGGCGAATGGCGAGATGGAGTCGAGAGCTTCGAAAACGTTGCGCTGGCCGGTGACAATGGCTCCGCCGAACGTGGGGTCGAAATAGTGCTTCTGTACGAGGCGCCAGGAGATGAGCTCCTGCGGCTCGCCCTCGCTGGATTTCCTCCAGAAGCGCTGCGTGACGCCATATTCGACTTCGTTGGTATTGGTGCGAGTGGCGTCCGCATCGAAGCGGATAAATTGCAGGAAATTATCGATGCCGGTGACATTGCGATAGGTAATGTGGGGCTCGATGGTGTGTTTATAGCGCCTGCGAGAGTTGGGCTTCTCGAACGGCATCCGCGCGAAGTAGCGCTGCAAAGTGGGAAGTCGGAAATCTACAGTGAATTCGCCATCATTGCGTGTGATGGAACGATTGCTGAGGAGGGGAGTGGGCGTGACTTCAGTGCCCGGCACCAGAGAGTCACCGTAGTAGGTGGTGCGAAAGACAGCAGTGGCGGTGGCGTTGAGCCATGGTCCGAAACGCAGTGGAACGGTAAGGAGTGGCACGAATTCGGTGCGCGCCACCATGGTCGGCGTGTCAATCAATACATCGTCACGATGTAAGGCACCGGCGAATGCGTCGAAACCAAAATAGATGGGAAGGCGTTGGAAGGGCGACTGCTCGACAGAGCTGAAACGCGCTTGCGGGGCGTTGCGCAGCGAGATGCTGGTCTGAGGGTTAGTGGTGATGAAGCTGCGATCGTTGAGCGACGCGACGTTGAAACTGAAGCCGTGAAAGTTGTGGGTGAGGAAGGTAGAGCTGCGGACTTCGGAGTTGATGGCTTCGCCGAAAGTGTCGGAAAAAGCCAGCCGGAAGGTGAGCGAGGAAAGCTCATTGATGTCCGCGACGAATCGCCAATCGTGCGGCAGGAGGGATTGCGCCGCTAAACGCTGCTCGTGACCGCCCTGATGTTCACGGTCAATCACGCCGAAATAGTTGTAGCGGATGGAGGTGTTCTCCCAGGGCGTGGCGCGGAACTGGCCGCGCTCGGCCGAGCCTCGCCTGCTAAGATATTCCGCACCGACGGTGGTATCCATCCAGGTCGCCGGCGCCCAGTAAAACTCATCACCGAAGACGAAACCTTTGCTGGTGCTATTTCCAGCGACAGGTACGAGCACGCCGGACTGGCGTAGTTTGGGGCCAGCGGGCGCGGTAGCGTATGGCATCCAGATGAGCGGAACACGAAACAAACGGAAGTTCGCATTGACGAGGGCCATGCTTTTGCCGAGACGAACGCGCGCGCGCGGCGCGTAGAACCGCCATTTTGGGCGGCGGGGGTCGCAGACGGTGATCCACGCCTGGTGAATGATGAAGAAATCGTTTCCGAATCTCTCGACCTGACGTGCCTCGAAATAGAGCGGATTATCGGTGACTAGAATAGTGGGATTTGGCTTGCGTTCAATTCTAATCGTGCCGCGAACGTTGAGAAAGGTGCCGCGGCCGGTGCCTACGTTGTAGTGCGCTTCATCGGCTTCGAGATGCTGATTTTCGAAGTCGTATTGCACGTGGCCGCGCGCGAACGCTTCCGTGGTCTGGTCATTGTATTCGATGTGATCGGCGCGAAGGCGCTGTTCGGCGTAGTGGATGTCGACGTCGTCGTCGGCGATGAAGAGATTGCCCTGGCGGCGCTGCGGGCCCTTTGCAGAAAGCTCGGCGACGCCACCTTTGGCCGCGGGTGGGCGGACGTGTTGCGCGGCCGCGGAGGCCGGACTGGAGAGAGTCAAGGCGAGAGAAAGCAGCGTTAACAGAAGAACAGGTTGAAGCGCGGAGAATTTCCGAGCATTGGAGTGGCGATTCACGCTGAAGACGCGACCAATGGAGTAAGTTCGATAGCCTAGCATGAGCTTTCCGGGTTGTGTAGCGGGCGGCGAAACCGCGGCGCGGCGGCGTGCGTCTGTTTTAGCACGGGCCGTTCGAGAAAAAGGGTCGTTTCCACAAACAACGGATGCGTGTTGGAAAGCACCAGAGTATGATGCCGCGCCGCGCGATTAAGGGGAGGATCATGAAGCGAGTGTCATCTGTTTTGAAGTGGGCAGCAGCCGCAGGGTTGTTTGGCGGAGCGCTTTTTACTGGAACGGGAGCTCGCGCGGCGGAACAGCCAAATGTCACCGATAAACTGAAGAATCTCGAGCTGCGCGAGATCGGCCCCGCGGTGATGGGCGGTCGCATCGACGACTTCGCGGTGGTGGAGAGCAATCCGAACATTGTTTTTGTGGGTGTTGCTTCCGGCGGCGTGTGGAAGACCACAAATAATGGAACGACGTGGGCGCCAGTGTTTGATAAGGAGGCGGTGTCGACGATCGGCGATATCGCCATCGCGCCATCTGATCCTTCGGTCGTGTGGGTGGGAACGGGCGAGCCGAACAATCGGCAGAGCTCGTCGTGGGGAGATGGCGCGTACAAGTCGCTCGACGGTGGAAAGACTTGGCAGAAAATGGGGCTGGCAGCGACCCATCACATTGGGCGCATTGTGATTCATCCGCG
>DATBYP010000317.1:0-4896 GCA_036513675.1 Candidatus Acidiferrum sp. | reverse complement strand
CGTCAGCATCCGGCTAGTCCGCACATCCAGCAGCTTCCCACAGCGCACGGCTCCAGGAGCGGCAACGGCGAGCGGTGCTGCTACGGCGGCGATCACGAATGAAAGTATCAGCAGAGTTCTGCGCATCAAACCTCCCAGTGTCGTTTCGTACTACGCAAAGCCTTGCAGCATACATCCAGACGCACGACTTTGGAAAATGAAGCGGGCTCTATTTCGGCAGGGGGGTAGATTCCGTTCGCGTCAATGGCAATGATCTGGTCCCATGCCCACACAGCGGCGCCGGCGGAGACTGAAACAAGCACGGCGCGCTGGGACTCTTGCTGCATACCACATCGCCCTTTTCATGCGTTTTGCCGCGCTTCGCACCGCGGTATATAGTGAGAATGGGTTTCTGCCGCACGAAAAACGCAGCGTGCTCGCTCGCTTTCAGGAAAACCGCAGAGGCAACCGCAACGGATGGCCGCAGACGTCAGCAAGCATCTGGATCGCGCCAAGCGATTCCTGGAGAAGAACCGCGTCGAGGATGCGATTGCGGCTTACAAAGCCGTGCTCGACGAAGCTCCGCAGCACCAGGAAGCCACGCAGGCACTAGGGGACTTGTACGCGCGTGCTGATCGCCCGGACCGCGCCTCGGAATACTACGGATTGCTGTTCGACATGCTCGTCGAGCCGCGCGACGAGAGCAAAGCGCTGGCGATCTACAATCGCTTCCTACGTAGCGCTGCTTCCCCGCAACCTCCCGAGCGCATTGCGCGCTACGCCTTTTTGCAGCAAAAGCAAAATCGCAACGACGAAGCCATGGAGCAGTACTCCAAGGCTGCGGACTTGTTCGCGGAAGCGGGCCGGCAAGAGGACGCGTTGTTTTGTCTTGAGCGCACCGCGCAACTCGATCCGGAGAATTTAACCCGTCAGCTTCGTGTCGCAGAAACCGGCGAGCGGCTGGGCAAGAATGCGTTGGCGGCGAAGGCCTTTCTTCGCACAGGGCAATTGGCAACAGCAGGAGGCACGCCGGAGGAGGCGCTGCGCCTGTTTGGACGCGCACACAAGCTGGCGCCGCAGGAGCGCAGCGTGGCGCTTCTATATGCCGAGGCAACGTTGCGAGCGGGGGACGCCAAACAGGCAGCCGCCCTGCTGGAGCCATTTGCCGCCGCGGACAGTGACGCAACTTTTCTCGAGACGCTTTCCGATGCGTTGATACGCAGTGGCCAGCCCGACCGCGCACGCGAAATTTTGGAGCGCCTCCTAAAGGAGAAGAATCAAGGATTGCCGCGCCTGTTTGATTTGGTCGATGCCTACGTTCAAGCGGGCCAGGACTCCAAGTCCGTGGAAATTTTGAAACTGATCAAGAATCGCATGTATGCGGACCGCAAGCAGAATGACTTCATCACGCAACTGGAAAGCGTTAGCGGAAAGCACCCGAATTCGCAGGCGATTCTGGAGTTTTGCGGAGCGTTCTACAACGAGGCGAATCGCGAGACTCAGTATTTCGAGATTTTGATCAAATTGTTCGACGTGTACCTGAATGCGGGAAACGTTCAGAAAGCATCTGACGCGCTCGAGAAGCTGCTCGATATCGACCCCTACGATCACCGGAACCAGGAACGCTTGGCAAAATTGCAGGGTCGCGTCGACGACTCGCTTTTGAAACGCCTCAGCGGCCGCCTCAGCAAATCGGGAACTGCTGCTCCGCCCCGCTCGGTACAGACCCACTCCTCGACCGCGGACACTGTCAGCACATCCGCTTCGGCCCCAGGAGACGGCCGGCACTTGCAAGCGCTGGAAGATCTCATCGTCCAGACCGAGATTTTTTTGCAGTACTCGCTACAGAACAAAGCGCTGGAGCGTCTGCAAAAGATTGCCGCAACGTTCCCCGGCGAAGAAGAACGCAATACGCGCCTCCGGAATCTCTATCAGACTGCGAATTGGTGGCCTGCGGGCTCTTCGCGCCCCAAAGCAGACCCGGTGGTCACCGTCCGGCCGGTGGAGCCTGTCCCGGAATCACTAGGCTCCGGCATCACCCAAAAAACCGGCGTATATACCGCCGAGACGCTTCGCGACCTCGCGAAAATTTCTGAGATTAATCAGAAGATTTTCCGCCAGCAGACGCCTCGCGCTATGCTGAACACCGCCGTCAACGAAGTCGGCGCCTATCTGCAGTGCTCTCGGGCACTGGCTGTATTTGGCGCACAAGGCCGCCCGCCGGAAATGGCTGCCGAGTTCTGCGCCGCAGGTATGCGGGCGACTCCTGGCTCGCAACTGGTTCTATTGCTAGCGCAAATGGAAAAAGCGCAGCCCGACGAATTAGGCGGCTTGACGCTCCGAGTCAGCGAAGGCTCGATTCTGAAAGAGATGGGCATCAGCACTGCTCTCGGCGTAAGCATCAGCGACAAAGAAACACAAAGCCCCGCGGGCATGCTGATCGTCGGCCATACCGAAGCGCACAAATGGAAGCCCAACGAGGCTTACTTCTTGCAAGCCATCGGTGATCAGATGCTCATGAGCGTCAGCCACACACGTCTGCGCTCTCTCGTGCGGCGCATGGGCGTTTCCGATGAGCGCACCGGATTGCTCAGCCGCAGTTCGTACCAGAGCTGCTTGCTGACTGAGGCGGACCGCTCGCGCACACAAGGCACGCCGCTTTCGTTGGCCATTTTACAAATCGACCGCGGCGCCGAAATCCTACGGCAACAAGGCGAATCGCCTGTGGAGCGTTTTCTGGAGCAACTGGCGCGCTCCCTGCAGCCTATCGTGCGCCAGAACGATGTCGCGGTAAAATATACCTCGTGGTCCCTGGCGTTCATCCTGCCGGACACGGGCCTCGCAGGCGCAAAGAATCTGGCCGATAAACTGCGCCGCGCGGCGTCTGGACTCCGGCCGCCGTGGGATTCCACGCAAGTCACGCTCAGCGCTGGAATCGTCGAGGCCGTGGCCAAGGCGGACTATGAGAGCGAGGACATCGTTACAGACTTGATCAATCGCGCCGAAACCAGCGTGGAAGAGGCGCGCAAACGGGGCGGCGATACCGTAGTGGCGCTGGAAAGCCCCAAACACTAGCTGCGAATAAGTGAGGAAAATTATGTTTCCGACCGATGTGGTGATTGTTGCCGGAGCGCGCACGCCCATGGTGCGTTACACCGGCGCGTTTTCAGACGTTTCCGCAATTGACCTGGCAGCGCACGCGTCAAAGGAAGCAATTCGCCGCTCCGGTGCCGACCCCGCGCAAATCGATCACGCAATCTTCGGCAACGTCATGCAGACTAGCGCGGACGCGCTCTACGGCGCGCGGCATGTCGGATTGAAAGCGGGGCTGAAAACCGAAACTCCCGCCGTAACGGTGAATCGCCTGTGCGGCTCGGGCATCGAAGCCATTGCACAAGGCGCACAAAGATTGCTCCTCGGCGAAGCAAATATGGTCCTTGCCGGCGGCATGGAAAACATGACGCAAGCGCCCTTCGTAATTCGCGGCGCCCGCGGCGGCCTGAAGCTCGGCGGCGGCGCGCTGGAAGATTCCCTGATGGCCGGTCTGACCGATTCCTACTGCGGATTGCCCATGGCACTGACCGCCGAAAAGTTAGCGGAGCAGCACGGAATTACGCGCAAAGATGCGGATGCCTATGCTCTTCGCAGCCAGCAAGCAGCCGACGCCGCATACAAAGCGTGCCGCATTCGAGAAGAGATCGTCCCCGTGGAAGTGAAGCAGGGGAAAAAGACGATCGTCGTCAGCGAAGACGATCACCGCCGCCCGGAAACCACGATGGAGATTCTCGAAAAATTGCCGACGTCCTTCAAGAAAGACGGAATCGTCACCGCGGGAAATGCCAGCGGCATTGTCGATGGCGCCGCCGCAGTAGTAGTAACGCGTGAGAAGACGGCCAACGAGCAGGGCCTGAAGCCTATCGGCCGCATCGTCTCCTGGGCCGTAGCCGGCGTCGACCCCAGCATCATGGGCATCGGCCCAGTGCCCTCATCCCAAAAAGCTATGAAGCTCGCGGGCCTCACGCTCGAGCAGATGGACCGTGTCGAGGTCAACGAAGCCTTTGCCGCGCAGTATCTTGCGGTAGAAAAAGTGTTGGGACTAAAGCGCGACAAAACCAACGTAAACGGCGGCGCCATTGCGCTCGGGCACCCGCTCGGTGCCTCTGGAACGCGGCTCGTGATCACCATTCTCAACGAGCTTCGCCGCAACAATCTACGCTACGGACTGGCAACCGCGTGTATCGGCGGCGGCCAAGGAATCGCGATGATCGTCGAGGCGCTTTACAACTAGTTCCGAGCGTTTCTGCTACACTTTTCCCGGCGGACATGCGGTTTTCCTGCGGGTGTTTTGCCGCTCCTGGCAGCTAACCGGGGCATTTCCTACAAAGGATTAGAATGGCGATTCAAAAAGTTGGCGTCGTAGGGTGTGGCTTGATGGGCTCGGGAATCGCGCAAGTCTCCGCGCAGGCCGGCTTCCCCACGGTCGTGCGCGAAGTCAGTCCGGAGATTGTGGACAAAGGCCTGAAGAGCATCGAGAAAAATCTCGCGCGCTTGGTAGAAAAAGGTAATCTCAATGAAGC
Source organism: Candidatus Acidiferrum sp. (assembly GCA_036513675.1). Taxonomy (GTDB): domain Bacteria; phylum Acidobacteriota; class Terriglobia; order Acidiferrales; family UBA7541; genus Acidiferrum. Next base: position 340 of record DATBYP010000317.1, on the reverse strand, counting down.
GCGAAAAAATGAGATTCGCGGACGGCTGAAGGGCACGACCTCGCTGGACGACCTAAGGGATTGCGACGTAATCATCGAAGCTATCATCGAGCAGCTTCCCGCAAAACGTGAGCTTTTCACTGCTCTCGACACCCTCTGCCCACCCTCCACAATCTTTGCCAGCAACACCTCTTCCCTGACCGTCACGGAAATCGCCACAGCCACCAAGCGGCCGCAGCGTTTCGTCGGCCTGCATTTCTTCAATCCCGTCCCGGTGATGAAGCTCGTCGAAGTAGTAAAAACAATCGCCACCGATCCGGCGGTCTACGAGGAAATGGTGGCGTTCGGCGCAAAGCTAGGA
>DATBYP010000316.1:0-6842 GCA_036513675.1 Candidatus Acidiferrum sp. | reverse complement strand
CGGCTGCGTTACACCGCCAAGCGCACCATGGGAGTAGCGCAACGGCTTTATGAAGGCGTGGAACTCGGCGAGGAAGGCTCCGTCGCGCTGATCACCTACATGCGCACGGATTCCGTGCATGTCTCGAACGATGCGCTGCAGCAGGTGCGCGAGCTGATTCCGGAACGTTTCGGATCGAATTACCTCCCTGAAAAACCGAACTACTACAAATCGAAGAAGGACGCCCAGGAGGCGCACGAGGCCGTGCGGCCCACGGACGTTTCGCGGACGCCCGAAGATGTGCGCAAATATCTCCCGGACGACCAGTTCAAGCTGTATCAGTTGATCTGGCAGCGGTTTGTGGCTTCGCAGATGTTGCCGGCGATTTTCGATCAGACCACGATTGATATTTCGGCGGGAGATTACACGTTTCGCGCGACGGGCTCGGTGCAGAAGTTCGACGGCTATCTGCGTGTGTACCAAATGCCAGTGGCTGGGGCGGACCGCGAAGACGACGAAAAGGATGATGAGGGTGAAGGCAAAGCGTTGCCGCGCGTGACGGAAGGGCAGACGCTGCGGCTCGATCAGATCCGGCCGGACCAGCATTTCACGGAGCCGCCTCCGCGATACACGGAAGCGACACTGGTGAAGGAGCTGGAGGAAAAGGGCATTGGGCGCCCGTCGACTTACGCTTCGATTATTTCGACGATCGTAGAACGCGAGTATGTGCGCAAAGACCAGGGGCGGTTCACGCCTACGATGCTGGGCGAGCGCGTGAGTGTGTTGCTGGTGAAAAGTTTCGACGACGTGTTTGATGTCACGTTCACGGCGCGGCTGGAAGAGGAGTTGGACGAGATTGAGGAAGGCAAGCTGCCGTGGCGTGATGCGGTGCGGGAGTTCTGGGGAAAATTTGTCATTGACCTGGCGAAGGCCGGCGACGAGATGGTGTCCTACAAGGCCGGGATCCCGACCGGCAAAAAGTGTGAAAAGTGCGGCGAAGGCGAGCTGCTGGAGCGCATCAGCCGGCATGGATTTTTCCTGGGCTGCTCGCGTTATCCGGATTGCGACTTCATACAGGATATGGCGCCGGAACTTGCTGACGATGGCAGCGGCGAAGGCAAAGTCGAATATTGCGACAACTGCGGCAAAGAGATGGCCATCAAGCGCGGCCGATTCGGCGCATTCCTGGCTTGCACCGGCTATCCTGATTGTAAAACCACGCGGCGCCTGGTGGAGGGAACGCGCATCGCGCACGAGCCCGACGAGCCGCTCGAGGAAAAGTGCACCCTGTGCGGCAACCACCTGATAAAGAAGAGTGGGCGCTTCGGCCAGTTCATCGGCTGCTCCGGCTATCCGAAGTGCAAGTACACGCGGCCAATCACGATGGGCATTAAGTGCCCGAAATGCAATGAGGGCGAATTCGTGCGGCGCGGGAGCGCGGGCAAAGGCGGACGCGGACGTCCGCGCGTTTTCTACGGCTGCTCGCGATATCCCGATTGCGATTTCACGACACCGCATATGCCGCTGGCCGAGCCGTGCCCGAAGTGCGGGGCGCCGTTTATCGTCGAGAAGAGGACGAAGATCGGCACGGTGCGGAGTTGCTTGAAGGAAGGCTGCGACTGGGAGTCCGTGGTGGCAGACCCGATGCCAACGCAGCCGGAAGAAGCGGCGACGCCGGTGGGCGCGAAGCCGTAAGTTTTCCTTACCCAAGTCATAAGTTCCCATTAACAACTCAGCAGCACGCGTTTGCGAATTAGATTTCTCGTGATTCTACGCGACTATACTTGGCGTGTGCTTTGGAGCCGCTGCGGAAAATGAAGCAGGCCATTGGAAAATATTTGCAGTATTTGCAGTCGGTTAGGAATTCCTCGCCGCACACCATCCTTAATTACGGGAAGGACTTGGAGCAGTTCGTCGCGTATCTTTCGCCGCCCGGCGAGCAGCCGCCGGCGCTGCCCAAGATTACGCACCTGATCATCCGCGAATTTGTAGGGTACTTGCATGAGCAAGGGTTAGAGAAGAGCTCGATTGCGCGGAAGCTGGCGGCGCTGCGGTCGTTTTTCAAGTATTGCGTGCGCGAAGGGATGATCAAGGAAAATCCAGCGCGGTTGGTGCCGACGCCGAAGCTGCCCAAGCGGATTCCTTCGGTCCTTTCGGCGGAAGAGATGAATGGATTTCTGAACCAGCTTGCGGATATGGGAGCTGCATCGGGAGGATCGCTGCCGGCCAAGCGGACCTTGGCGCCAACAACGGCGAAGGCGAAAGGATCAGCCAAGATTGCGAGTGAGGGACTGCTATTGCGAAGAGATCGGGCGCTGCTGGAGCTGCTGTATGCGGCAGGACTGCGTGTGAGTGAGCTGACGGGCCTAAACCTGGAAGACATGGAACAGAGTGAGCGGATGCTGCGCGTGCGCGGCAAGGGAAATAAGGAGCGCATTGTACCGTACGGGAGGAAGGCGCAAGAGGCACTGGAGAAGTATTGGCCGCTGCGGGAGCAGCTCTTGCTGCAAACCTCAGGGAGCGGAGGGATGCGGCGGGCGGCGCCTCGAACCAATGCAATATTTTTGAACTACGCAGGGAGACGACTGACGCAGCGGTCAGTGGGACGAATCGTAAAGAAATACGTCAAGCTGGTGAACATCAATTGGGATTTGCATCCGCATTCGCTGCGGCACGCGTTTGCGACGCATTTGCTGGCGGATGGCGCGGATTTGCGCGCGATTCAGGAATTGCTGGGGCATCAGTCACTTTCGACGACACAGAAATACACGCATGCGTCGATCCGGCAATTGATGGAGATCTACGACAAGGCGCACCCGCACGCGTAAGCGGCCGGCAGAGATACAGAGCAATAGCAAAGGGCGCCCGAGAAACTCGAGGCGCCCTTTGGTTTTGGAATGCTGCCTAGAAGTCCAGGCGCGCACCAATCTGAATTTGTCGCTGCGCCAAGAGCGAATTGGACGAGGAAGTCGGCACTCCGAAGTGGTTGTTGAAAACTAACTGGTTTACCGTGGGAGTCAATCCCGTCGCGGAGCACTTGGCGTTGGCCGCGCAAATCGTATAAATCTGGTTGTCCACAGCGGTGAAATTCGTGTGGTTCAGCGCGTTGAAAGCATCGGCGGTCAGCGTAAACGCCCTGCGCTCCGTCAGCCGGAAGGATTTCTCGAGCCGCAGATCGACGTTAGCGGTGCGTGGCATTTGAAAGGCGTTTGGGGGGATACCGGCAAGCCGGTTCGTGCCGCCAGCTCCAAGGATGCCGGAGGAGACGCCGCCGGGCGCATTGCCCTGGAGCATCGCTGTGTAGGGGGCGCCTGCCGAAATGGCAATAAGCGGCGAAATGGTAAAGCCGTTGATGAGCTCTTTCAGGATGAGGCGGCTACCCTTGTACAGATCAGGCGTCCACACCGCGCCAACATTGAAACGTTCGCGGATATCAAAATTCGAGCGGCCTTGCTCCTGAGTGAGATCGAAAGGATTCAGCACGTTGTTGGACGCGGTAAAGGTCTGCGAGCTCTGCCCGGCATCGTTCGCGTGAGAGTAGGTGAACGAGGTTTGGATTTGGAAGCCCTGGTAAAAACGCCGGTTCAGGGCCACCACCAACGCGTTGTATTTGGAGGTTACGCTGTTGGAAATATCGGTGATGGAATTGAACCCCAAATTCGGTCGGGGCCCTTTGAATAGCGGCACGGTTAGTGTCTGGCCGCTCTGACCGCCTCCGCTGACGGTGTATGTGACGGTGGAAGCGGGCGAATTCAGGTTGATATCCACAAAGCGCGGAAGGTTTCCTCCGAGGCTACCCAGGTACGAGACCGAGATTACGGTGTTGGGGGCAATTTCGCGCTGAAAGTCCAGGTCGAATTCATGCACCATGGGATTGCTGGTGTTGGGCGCAAATTGCACAACCTGCGGCGTAAAGCTCGCCGGGGGCGGCGCCGTGGCCAGAACGTTGGGGTAGAGCGGAGCGCCCGAGTCTGACGGTAAGAAAAAGAATCCAAGTTGCGCAGAGGACAGCACGCCCGTATTGGTGATTGCGTTGGCGATCGTGGAATTGATAATGCGTCCGTAGAAGATGCCATAACCCCCGCGCACGATGGTTTTGCCGTTGTGGGTGAGATCCCAGGCAAAGCCCAGGCGCGGTCCGAAGTCCTTGAAGTCCTTGGGGAATTTGCGGCTGAGCGGGAGCGCAGGGTTCGCAATCTGCGGAGAAGGCATCAGCTCCGTCTCGTAGCGCAATCCCAAGTTCACGGTGAAATAAGGCTTCACGCGCCAGTCGTCTTGCATGAACAACGCCAAGTCGTTGGTCGAGAAAGTAAATTTGCTGGGCCCGAGCTGTTGGTTGAAGCTCGAGTAGCAGGGAATCGCCGCGCCCGCCTTGCTGGTGCATCGTGGTCCCAAATTGTTCACGGCCGCCGCATAGTCGCTCAAGTAGTCCGCGCGGGTGCTGTAGGAAATGTCCCCCGATTCTCGGAAGAGATTGTCTTCCACGTCGTTCACGTGGTTGAAGTCGAACCCAAACCGCAGAAGGTGCGTGCCGTGGCTCCACGAGAAAGTGTCGGCCACCTGGTTGCGCATTTCCTTGGGGAACGCGCGGCGGTCCAAAAAGTTGGGCTTCCCAAAAGTGAAGTTACCGACTCCCCCGATGAACACTTGTGGCGAGACGCCCTGGGCCGAGACGGGCTCCCCGGAGACAGGATTTTGGCCAATTTGAAATTCGAAATCCCGGCCAATTTGATAGCGCAATTCGTTGGTGAACGCGGTTGAAAAGCTCGAAGTCAAACGGGCGATGCCCCAGTCTTCCTTCACGTAATCGCTGCCAAAGCTCTCGATGCCACGGCTGACCACGCCTGCGGTTTGCACGCCGGCCGGAGAAGCCCAGCGAAGCCGGTTGTAGCTGACAGAGACGTGGTGTTTGGAAGTAAAGTTCCAATCGATCTTGGGAAGAAGAATGAGCTGGTCTCCCGTTCTGGGCACTTCTCCAGTGAGACTTTGCAGGAACGCCAGGCCTGCATTCGCTTGCGCTGCTGACACTCCGCGTCCGGACAAAGTGGTGAGCTCCGCCGCAGTGAGGGGCGCGACGACTGCGCCCGGAGTGCCCGAATCGGCGATGGCTGGGAAACCTCGCAGTTGCTGATCACCGCTGAAGAAAAAGAAGAGCTTGTCCTTAATGACCGGGCCACCAATGCCACCGCCAAATTGATGTCTCTTATCGGGCGGCAAAAAGGGCAGACGCGTCGCCACACCGTTTATGAGCTGGCTTTTGAAGGAGAAGGGGTTGATGGCGCCGAGATCGCTAGTCCGGTCATACCAGAAGGCTTGGCCGTGAAGCTGGTTGCTGCCGCTCTTGGTTACGGCATTGACTACGCCGCCGGCGGAGCGGCCGTATTCGGCAGAGTAGTTGGATGTGTTGATCTGAAATTCCTGAATGGCGGCGGCGCTGGTGGAATAGCTGATGCGCGTGCGGCCGCGCTCTTCGCTGAAGAACGCTTGATTGTTGTCAGCACCGTCGACCGTGTTGTTGTTGAGAAGGCCGGAGATGCCGCGGAAGCTCACGAGACCGAAGCCACCGTCGGGCACAGCGCCGGGCGTGCTCAGCGCGAAGGTGGACCAGCGGCGGCCGTTGATGGGGAGATTGTCGATCGTGGTGCTGTTGATGTTGGTGGCAAAGTCCGCGCGATCAGTGGTTATGACGGGAAGCTCGGCTGTTGCGATGACCGTTTCGGTCATGGTCTTGACATTCAGAGCAGCGTCGATCGTGGTGACTCGGCCAACTTCCACGGTGATGTTAGTAGCTTTAAAAGCGCCGAAGCCGGTGCTGGAAATCTCGAGCGAATACAGGCCGGGCTGAAGATGAATTAGCAGATAGCGGCCGCTGCCGTCCGTGACGCCGCTGGAGCTCCTGCCGGTGCCAAGATTGCGGCTGCCGACCATCGCATTTGGCACTACGGCGCCGGACTGATCCGTCACGGCGCCACCAATCGCGCCATCGGTCGTAGACTGCGCGTTTACGCCCGGAACTGCCGTGAAAACAAGCGACAGCGCAGCAAGGAACGCTGCAATAGATAATCCAATTGCCCTGCTTCTCATTGAGAGCCTCCAAGAAATATTCGGACGGAACACGCCATCCTCAGCGCATCGCGCTAAATGAAGGGGACACCGAAGGGACTGCGAAGTCACCCCACCACGCAAACCGACCCGCCACCCGAAGCGGAGTCTGTATGGGGGATGTTACTATCACATGAATAAACCAAGAGCAACCGGCAAAACGTGGAAATCTGAGGATATCGAACGATTTGCGGGAGCGATTTGTGGCATCGAAATAATCGCGTTACTGTCCTTACGGGTGACTTCGAGCCAAGTGGTGGATAACGCTTGGTAAAGAAAGGCGCCGGGAAGCTCTCGCCCGCTGCGTTTTTTTCTTGGCGCGACTATCCCTCCGACGATTTGCGGCATCCATTGAGACGGGTTACTGTTCTCTCATACCGAGAGCGGAGCGAGGCTCGATGACCGGTTGCCATCCATATGCATAAGTGCGTGCGGGCAGTAGTCAGTGTCGTGGCGCTCTGGTTTTGTGTGCCAGTTGCACTTGTTTTTGGGCAAAACGGACCCTGGACCGGGAATACGCATCGGAATACGCAAACCGGCCAGCAGATCTTCAAGTCGGCGTGTGCGGCTTGCCATGGCGGGGACGGCAGGGGGACGCCGCAAGAGATTGCAGGATTCGAGCGGCCGCGGACCTTCCCGGATTTCACTGCGTGCGACCAAACGACTCCCGAAGATAACACCGCATGGAAAGCGGTAATTACGGAGGGCGGGCCGACACGCGGATTTTCTCAGATTATGCCGTCTTTCAGCGAGGCGCTGAC
>DATBYP010000315.1:0-2036 GCA_036513675.1 Candidatus Acidiferrum sp. | reverse complement strand
AGCGGCGGTCGGCTGTATGGTGTACTCGTGCCGCACCTGCACAAGCTGCCAGGCGGGTCACGAGGAATTTTTGCGAGCATTTCCCCATCCTTACTTATAACGGCGAGGACAAGCCCTTGGGCGGCGTCACTTATGGTGGCTACTCCGAGAGCATCGTCGTCGATGAAGGCTTTGTGCTGAAGGTCTCCGAAAACCTGAATCTGGCGGCCGTGGCACCGCTGCTGTGCGCAGGAATCACGACTTATTCGCCGCTCCGTCATTGGAAGGTAAGCAAGGGCCAGAAGGTCGGCATCGTCGGCCTCGGCGGGCTGGGACACATGGGGGTGAAATTTGCAAATGCCTCTGGCGCACACGTCGTTCTGTTCACCACTTCAAGACGGCGGACGCGCTGCGGTTGGGCGCGCAAAGCCGGGTCGCATTAAGAAGCTCGAATCGGCCTAGAGTAGTGGATTTGTTTGAATTTCCTCTTCTATTTTTATTGCGAAAGAGGAGCGCCTTAGACATAATTAACGATTTGTCGGGAGAGTGCTAATGTGCCCGAATACTTCGCGGTTTTGCGGAAGGGTGGCGAAGCTCCAAAAGTTGTTGTCTATTTTAGGATAATCCAGAAAAAAGATTCAAATTTCTTTGCTGCGTCGATTGGGCTCAGAGACCACTGACTTTTGTCTGATAAGAGCCAGAAAAATGGCTCAGTTAGTGGGTTCAGACCGCAGTAAACAAAAGCCGTACCTACAGAGAAATCACACGTTTCTCGCGAATGGGAAGGTAAAATCCGGGGCACGATCCAGACGCAGGAGGAGTAATTTCCTAGGCTTCATCGTGCGCGGATCGAGCGTCTTTGGCCATGGGCGGATAGCTACCCCGCCGCGTACCTCTCCGTCACGATCCGATCAACTAATTCGCTAATCGCGGAGGAAAAGGAGTAAAACAATATGCCTCCAGTCAAATCGATCAAGCTATCCATTATTTACGGAGCGGTTCTAGGGGCGTCGATCGTCTGTTCAACCGCTTTCGCCCAAAGCCCCACTCCGGTTCCCCAGGACCAGGAACGCGGGCAGACTAGCTACATGAAAGTAGACATCACGGAGCCGTTCTCGACGATCATGGCACGCATGACGGCAGCCAAGCCGGGCATTGAGAAGGAGCACACCGATCTGCTCAACGAGCGCTACGACCTGAGCAACCGACCCGCCCAGGGCGTCACGATGGAGCGTGGAAAACCGCTGCAAGAAGGCGTCCGCGTCAAGCTGCCCGCTGGATTGACCTGGGAGAGGCTGGCGGCGATGAGTCCGGACGAGATTCGCGAGCACGATCTATATCCGAAGGGGTTCTACCCCTTGCCGCATCCCAACCATTCCGAGGGCGGGTTCGTCTTTCCGCACTTCTTGATCGACGCGATCAAGAACCAGGACGGGCGAGACCTGACCCGGTTCGACATAGATTTCGATCTGCCGGATCACTTCTTGGCCGCGTTTCCTCCAGCCATCTACCTGACCCCGCGCCCCGATCTGGGCGATGTCTCGCAGGACAAGCTGGTCTCGCTCACCAATTATTACGAGCTGTTCAATGGCCTTCTCACTCCCAGGCAGCTGGAAGGGCTGCGGCTGTTGCTGACGCCCTTCCCGCAGCAGCAGTTCAATGCGACCGAGGATCGCCGCTCGCAGATTCCCAGCCTTGGCGCGGCTTGCTTTGATTGCCATTCGAACGGCCACCAAAACGGCGCCACGCACCTGGCCCCCGACGCCCGTCCGCAGCAGTTCCGCCACCGCATCAAGACGGTGTCGCTGCGCGGTGTGGACATTCAGCGGCTCTTCGGCTCGCAGCGTGCCCTGAAGACGATCGAGGATTTCACCGAATTCGAGCAGCGCACCGCCTATTTCGACGGCGATATTGTCATCGCCACCAAGAAGGGCGTGAATCCCCTTGAGCGCGGCAGCCAGGTCGACTTCATGGCCGATTTTCAAGAGATGCTGGACTTTCCGCCGGCGCCTAAGCTCGACGTCTTTGGCAAACTCGATCCCACCAAGGCAACGGCC
>DATBYP010000314.1:0-7596 GCA_036513675.1 Candidatus Acidiferrum sp. | reverse complement strand
TCGAGCGAACCTTCGTGATAAGCAGCGAGTACTTCCGGGTCGGCACACGAATTAGGCTGAGCGCCGGCAGAGCCGTCCGCGCGCAAATGACTCGCGAGCGCATTTTCAAAACTTCGTTCGCGGTCGTCAGCCGGCATGCTCCCCTCCTTCTTTAGAACGCGGCGCTTCGCTTTTCTTGCGTAAGCCGCTCATGGCTTCTTGCTTTCCGGTTTGCGTGCCACCACCTGGCTTTCGGGGAGCAGCTTATCCAGATCGATGGGCGCGTCTTCCGCGGCGTACTGGAAACAGAGCGCGATCTGCGCATCGCTCAGTCCAGCCCCGGACGCGCGGCCATCGAGACTGCTGCTGCTTTTGCGCAGGGCCTTCTCCACTTGCTGGCGCAACTCACGGCGTGTGCGCTCGAGATTGCGGGAGACGCTCGATTCGTGTTCGCCCAATGCGCGGCCAATCTCCGCGAGAGTCTGCTCCGCGGCGTAATACAAACGGAGGCGCTCTCGGTCGCGCGGGTCAAGCAATCCCAGGGCGACTTCTAAGGTACGGCCAAAGAGAGCCAGAAGCTCGGTCCGATGCGGATCCTGCAGGGACTCAGCACCATCCCCGCGGACGGCCGAGCGCATCGCAGGCCGCGGGCCAGAGCGAGGAACATGATCGTCCGTGCGCTCCAGGTCCGTGAAACGGCGGCCGGCGCGAACGGCGTCGACATGCCGCTGGGCCAGGACCGCGCGCAGCCAGGTCTTCAGCGAGCTTCGCCCATGAAAATAACGAAAGAGAGAGCGGCGATTGGCTCCTTCGCTTACCCCATAGAGCTCCGCAAACAGCGAGTCTGCGAATTCGCACGCCGCAGGCGAGTCGCGCGGGCAGCGCAGAATAGCGCCAGCCGCCGAACGGAGGTAGCCGCGAAAACTCGCGACGAAGTAATCCCACGCCTCGGTGCAGCCTCCGGCACACGCGCAAGCAAGCGCCAAATCCCGAAGGTGGAGCGCGGAAACATATTCTTGAAGCTGGGTGGCGTGCGGCGCTTTTTCGCCAAAGCGTTTCCGGGCGCTGATTTCCACAGCGGCGGCAAACACGTCTCGTTGCAGCCGCCAAGAAGCGGCCCCGGACTGCGCAAATAGTTGAGCCAGCAATGGTTGCTGGGCGCTGAGCCAGCTGGTGCGCTCCGCAGCCGCACGATCTATCCCATTTTCTGGAGTACGGTTCATACTGTACGCGCTGCCCCTTGGGGGCCCGGTTGCATCTTACAGACTAACCCCGGTTGGCGGGAACAGGTGCGCCAAAAGGCGTGCCACCGGCAGACATTTTGCGATATTCTAGGTCTGGTTGCGACCCCATCCCGCAACTAAACGATGCCTCGCCGGGTTGTTTCTTAGGGGTGCAAACGCTTGTATCCGGTCGCGACAGTCCAGTTGGCGCTTTCGCGACGATAGTACGATGGTCCTATTCGGGCTACCCCAGCCTCGTCAGTACTCTGGTTTGCGCTCGCGCAGCTCTGTTCTTGGCCGGCGAACTCGGAAAGCTAGGTCCGCCTAGAAAACCCATGTTCCTCAGGGGGAATCTACTCTAAGGCAGGACGCGGATGACATTGATGATGATTGCAGACCCACCAACCAGCGGTACACGTCTCGGCGTCGGTTTCGATGGAGGCCGCTCGCGCAGTCGAAATGACCATTGGCGAACTGCCATTGGAACCAAGCCCGTGCCAGCCCGGTTTGAATTATTGCCGGACGGCGAGAAACGTTGGGACCGCATCGGCTTAAGCGCGATCGTACAGATTTCGCTTCTCACCTTTTTCGTGGTCATGCCTATTTTCTTCCCGGAGCGCCTGGAAGCTCTGAGATATTCCGTGGTTCCTTTGTTTATGCCGGTGACCGAGATTCCTGTTGCACCTCCTCCTCCACCACCACCTAAAGTCAAGGTTGCTAAAGCGCCCGAACCGAAACCGATCGAGCCGCCGAAGCTCAGCCCGAAGCAACCGCACATCTTCGTGCAGCAAAAGGCATTTCGGCCGAACATCAGGCAGCTTGAGGTGAAGGCGCCGGAGCTTACGACGCAAACGGTATTTGAAGCGAAGCTCAATACGCCTATCAACGGACCGAAACGTCCGAAAGACGAAGTGAAAGTGAACACCCTGGGCACGGGAAGCGCCGCTCCGGCCACGGTGAACGCTCCCATCAACAAGGTGCAGACGGGTGGATTTGGCGATCCCAACGGCCTGCCGGGCAAGGGAAACCCCAACAAGACAACCAACATTAATCGCTTGGGATCTCCGGCATTGCCGGGTGGCGATGGATACGGCAATGGAACAGGCGGCGCTAAGGGCATCCGCGGCACCGTCGCGAGCACAGGATTCGGAAACGGCGTCGCGAATCCTCCGCCGAGCGGCGGAAAGCGCGGAACAGTGCAAAGCGGTGGCTTCGCCGATGCGACCGTGGCCGACAACACGCCGAAGAAGAAAGCAGCTTCGAGTGACTCGCCAACCACCATGGTTGACATTCTGGACAAACCTCGCCCGCAATACACCGCGGAAGGGCGTACTCTTAGACTCGAGGGTGACGTTGTGCTCGACATGGTCTTTCAGGCAAACGGCACGGTCCAAGTGAATCAGGTCATCAGCGGACTCGGCCACGGGCTCGATGAGTCTGCGGTGCGAGCGGCTCAACAAATAAAATTCAAACCTGCCAAGCGAGATGGCCAGCCAGTGGATTTCCCTGCTCGCGTGCGCATTGAGTTCCGGCTGGCCTACTAAAGTTTCACCGGCCTACTGAAGCTTTACTGAGGGGGAGCAGAGAAATGCGCAAGCTAGCAACAGCTATCCTGGTGCTTGTATCGGCCGGGATGGGGAGCAACGCCGCCGCAGCGGCGCCCCGTCCAGCTGACCAGCCACGGACCATGCAAGAGGTCGTCGATCGCGTCATCGTCAACGAGAATCACCTCAACCAGGAAATCCGCAAGTTTTCTCCGCTGGTCGAAACTTACATCCAAAACCTGAAACCCGATAAAGAGCTTGGAATGACACCGGCGGGTGACAAATACTTTTTGGGCCGCGCGGATTTTTCCAAGGGCGTGAATCTCGTTTCCTTGACGGATGCGGACACGAAGGGCAAAAAGATATTTTCCGGCATTGGAAATTTCTTTTCGTTCGCGATGCAGTATCTGCCTGACGGTTTCTTGCAGATGATTTTCATCGACACCAACGGCTTCGACAAGCAGCACTATAAATTTGACTACGTGCGCCGCGAATTCCTGGGCGAAGTGCGCTGCCTCGTTTTCGACGTGACTCCGGAAGGAAAGTCAGGCAAAGGCCGCTTCCTGGGGCGTATTTGGGTGGAGGATCAAGACTTCCATATCGTGCGCTTCAACGGTGCTTACGGGGGAAGCGGGCGTACGAGCTGGTACTTCCACTTCGATAGCTGGCGCACCAACGCGCAGCCAGGTTTGTGGCTCCCGTCTTTCATATACAGCGAAGAGAAGGACCTGCACTACGCGCTGACCAAAAAGCTGGACTTCAAAGCGCAGACGCGACTGTGGGGATACAACCTGGGCCACGCCGGGCAGGAACAGGAGTTAAGCAAGATCCTCGTCGAGGCCGCGGTGCAGGATGACTCCAAAAGTGCTAACGATTTGACTCCCGTTCAAGCGCAGCGTTCTTGGGACCGCCAGGCGGAAGAGAACGTTGCGGATCGCTTGCAGCGCATCGGATTGATGGCGCCGCGCGGAGAAGTCGACAAAGTTCTCGACACGGTGGTCAACAACATTGAGGTCACCAATAATCTCGATATCGATCCGGAAGTGCGATGCCGGGTGCTGATGACCACCACGCTGGAGTCGTTCACCCTCGGCCACACTATTGTGCTCAGCCGCGGCTTGATCGACGTTTTGCCGGATGAGGCCAGCTTGGCCACGGTAATCGCGCATGAGCTCGGTCACGTTGTTCTTGGCCATCGCATGGATACAACGTATGCCTTCTTTGACCAGATCCTCGTCGAGGACAAAGACACCTTCCGGCACTTCGGTTTTGCGCGCACGAATGAGGAAGAGCAGGCCGCCAGCGCAAAAGCGGTGGAATTGCTGACCAAATCTCCGTATAAGGACCAGCTTGCTAACGCCTCGCTTTTCCTCCAAGCGTTGCAAGCCCGGCAGAAGGAAATTCCGAACCTGATCGCGGCGCATTTGGGCGATAAGGTCGTGGTGATCGCGGATATTAAGACCAGCGCGGCCCCCACTACAACGACAGCTGCTGCTGCAACGCCAACAACCAATGCCGATACGAAGAAAAACCCGCAGATGATCGCGGCTCTTCCCATCGGCGGACGCGTAAAGCTGGATGTTTGGTACGACCGCCTGGAACTCATCAAGAGCAAACCAATTGGCACGGTTGCAGAACGCGAGAAAATGCCGTTCGAGGTGACTCCGTTCATGCCGTACCTAACGCGCTATAACGCCGACAGTTCTAAGCCTGCTAACGCAAGCTCCGCGGACACCAAACCGCCGGAGACTGCTTCCATCCCGGCGACGACGGATCCGAAGTCGGCGGCTCCTACAAAGCCTTAGATAATCCGGTTGGGAATTTTTGGCCCGGTGAGCGCGAGTTCACCGGGCTTTTTTTTACGCTTGAGGATTCGCGCGAGCGGACGAAATTCGCTTTGTATGCTCGATTGTCCCGCTTTGCTTCTCTTACTCCCTATACATAAACTGTCTGCGTGTAACTAGAGGAGGAAGGTCATGGGATTTGCGGGTAGGCGTCTTTCGAAAATCGCGGCCGGAGCTGCTCTTTTTGCAGCCGGCATGGCGGCCGGGAACTGGCACGCTCAGAGCGTCGCGGCTCAAAACAAATTTGTGCAGCCCAAGACGGTGGTCCACGTTGTGGTGTACAAGTGGAAGAACACTACTTCGCAAAATGACAAAGATCAGGCGCTCGCCGGAATCAAGTCTATGGCCGCGAAAATTCCCGGCATTAAAAATATTTGGCTAAAGACGCAGCGCAACCAGATTCGCGATTTCGACGGCGTTTATGCCATTGAGTTCGCCAGTCCGGAGGCCGCTGCCGATTATGCGGAGAGCCCGCTGCACGAAACGTGGCGCAAACGTTGGGAAGAGTTGCGGGAGAACAGCTTGTCGTTTCAGGTCTCAAACCCCTAATAAACGGAAAGAGTCCCTCAGTGTTCGCGCTTGATGCCGTAGCGGCGCCTCAGCATCGCATCCATTGCGCTGTCTGTGAGCAGCCGCTTGCTCCATTTTACGAACCGAGCGAGGGATGTGACTCCGTAGCGGGGCTTGGGCCTCGGCGTCTCTATGGCGTGCAGCATCACGCGTGCGCAATCTTCCGGCGTCGTCGTTGATTTAGCGCGCGTATCGTTGACGCTGGTGAAGAATCGCGCGTAGAGCGGCGCGTACGGCCCGCCGTTTTTTACATAGGGCTTCGACAATTCCGCCGCCGCTTTCTGAATGCCGGTGATGATATAGCCGGGCTCGATCAGCACCACGTCGATTCCAAACGGATACAGCTCCATCCTCAGCGCGTTGCTGAGCCCTTCCAAGGCATGCTTGCTGCTGCTGTACGCGCCCTGCGTGGGTGGAGTCACCAGCCCGGAGAGGGAGCTCATCATCAGGATGCGGCCGCTGCGCCGCTCGCGCATGTGCGGCAAAACCGCGCGTGTGACGCGCAGCACGCCAAAGAAATTCGTCTCGAACTGCGCGCGCCAGTCCTTCATGCTGAGGTCTTCGACTGCCGCGGTGTAATTCACTCCGGCATTGTTGACTAGCACATCGATCCCACCCGCCTTGCCAAGCACGACTTTGACGGCGTGCTGCACGGAATCGTCGCTGCAAACATCCAGAACTAGACTTTCGAGCGGTAGTTTCTTTTCGCGCGCCAGTACATCAAGTTGCGCTAGTTTCTCCGCCGCGCGGCCCGCGGCAAATACGCGGTAGCCACGCTCCGCCAGCAACCGCGCCAGCGCCTTGCCCAGACCGTCCGTGGCTCCGGTGATCAGTACGGATTTCTGCTTGGCGTCACCGTTTCTCATTGTCTGCTCCTTGCCGCGCATTATCGTACCTCGGCTGCAAGGTGGTCACGAAGCGCGAAGGCCGTTTGAATGTAAAGGAAACGCTTTCGGCACAGTTCGCTGCTGCCGAAGGCCGAGTGTGCCCAAGGCCTGCTAAAATCGTCGCATCTTTCGGTTCCACTTACAGATTGGGTGCGCCGCATGTCTGCAGACGGAAACCTTGCCACGCCCGAAATGAAATTGAACTGGCGGCGAGGTTTCTGGAGCCTGATCGCTACACAATTCCAGGGCGCTTTCAACGAAAATGCCCTCAAATTCCTGGCAATTTACCTTATCCTGGCGCTTGAGAGAAACAAAGCGCAGCGCGACCAGCTCGAATTCCTCGTTGGAGTCCTCTTCGCCGCTCCTTTTATTTTATTTTCCCTGACGGGCGGGTTTCTTGCCGACCGTTTCAGCAAACGCAGCGTCACGCTGTGGACGAAAGTGTTTGAGATTGGCGTGATGCTGCTGGCGGTGCTATCGCTGGCCGGACCGAATTTTCCTTTGGCGCTGGCCGCGATTTTCCTGGTCTGCACGCAAGGTGCGCTCTTCGGACCCTCCAAGTATGGTTTGCTTCCCGAGCTCTTGCCCGCGGAAAAACTTTCCTGGGGCAACGGAGTGCTAGAGCTTGGGACGTTCTTGGGCATTATCGCGGGCAGCGTCTGCGGCGCTCTGCTGGCCGACGCGTTCAAAGGACATCAAATCTATTCTGGAGCGATCCTGTTTGCATTTACGGTTGTGGGCCTGCTCTGCAGCCTCGGTATCAGCCGCGTACCCGCAGCCGACCCTGCGAAAAAGTTTAACGCCTTCTCATTGATCGACGTTTGGTCACCGCTGAAGCTGATCCGCGGCGATAGCGTCCTGTGGCTCGCCGTAGTCGGCAATACCTACTTCTTCTTCGTTGGCGCCCTGCTACAGTTCAATATTTTTCTGTACGGCCAAGACGTACTGCATTTGGACTCCACGCACGGAGGCTTCCTGCAGGCCGCTGTGGCCATCGGAATCGGTATCGGCAGCCTGGCTGCGGGATTCCTATCCGGCGGACAAATTGAATATGGCCTCATTCCACTAGGTGCGCTGGGCATCACGGCCGGCGGACTTCTCCTTGCCATTCCGGGGCTCTCGTTCCTGACCGTGTTGCTTCTGCTCGCCGGCCTCGGTTTCGCTGGCGGATTCTTCATCGTACCCATCAGCGCGCTCATCCAGCATATCCCCGCGGAAGAGCACAAAGGCGGAGTCCTCGGCGCGGCGAACTGGCTTTCCTTCGTCGGCGTAGGCATTGCTTCGGGCGCCTATTTCGCTGTCGCGCACTGGGCGCACCTGAGCCCCGGGGCGATTTTTCTTTGGTCCGCGGTAGCGACACTGGCGGCGACAGGTTACGTGCTGTACCTGCTGCCGGACTCGCTCCTCCGTCTGCTCCTGTGGATTGCGACGCACACGCTCTATCGCCTTGACATTGCGGGACGCTCGCACGTCCCCGCAAAAGGCGGGGCGCTACTTGTCCCCAATCACGTATCGATGGCAGACGCGGCATTCCTCATCGCTTCGCTCG
>DATBYP010000313.1:0-33318 GCA_036513675.1 Candidatus Acidiferrum sp. | reverse complement strand
CCCCCCACACGCGAAATCGGCGTGAGGAGCACCCGGCTGCTCGGCGGCGTTACCAGGCGATTTTTTCGGGGAAAAACTCGGCGAAGAGGTCGTCGTAGTAGGGTTTTAGCCGCTTTACGTCGGGCTTCGTATGACCTTTTGAATAAAGGTCGTAGGGGTTGAACTTGCGGACCCATGGGAGCATGGCGGCATCCTTGTCGTTCATCAGGTGCGCGTAGGCACCGTGGCGGTGCCAGGCGTAGAACGAGTGGAAGCGAAGAATGTACAGCGCTTCGACCGGCAGGTACGGCTTCAGAACTTCCGCGATGTAGCCATCATGCCCGAAGGACATGTGGACATTTTCCAAGCCGCAGTTTGGTTCATAGATGCCGTGCGTGGACTGATATTCGGGCACATTCGCATCCGGGTTCGCCCGGAAGTATTCAGGGAAGACAATTTGATCGGACCACGCACAACCGACCGGGAATGTGTCGCCGACAACTCCCCATTGCGGCTCGCCATAAAGGCAGAGGCATTTTCCTAAATCGTGCACAAAACCTGTCGCCACCATCCAGCGAGGGTGACCATCTCTGCGGATGGCTTCCGAAGTCTGCAGGAGGTGCTCGGTCTGGGTCAGGTCCGTATCAGGGTCACTGTCATCGACCAGAGTGTTCAGATAGTCCGCAGCTTCCCAGATACTCTTCTTTCCCCGATTCAGACCGAAGTATTCTTTCTCCTTGCCGAGAGCATACGCGACCGTCTGTTTTTCGTGGTTGAGGCGGTAGAACTCGGCCACACCTGGTTCTGCCTTGGCATCGTACTGACGAAACTCGGTCTCCGGTTTGCCTTCTTTGTAGCGGCCCTCGAGAAAATCGTCCCAGTCATCAAGCTTAAGGAGCGGAGATTGTGATGGTTCAGGAGAGGTAGCCATGTGAGTCCTTCCCGGGCCGGAAGCGGCGACAGGGAAATGATATCAGGAATTCTGGAAGCTGGCGCATTTCGATGGCAAAGCAAATTTGAGGAATATGGAAGGCTAGAAACGCCATCTCCGAAGCGGACGTGTTGCCCTGAGATGCTAACGCGCTCGCGGACTAGCGCGGAGCACAACATGTTTATGAGAGATCACTTTGGGGCGAAGAAGAGGTAATCGGCCGAGTAGGGCGCGCGGACTTCCTGGCCGACGTGTGAAGCGTCGCAGCCGGATGCCGGCGGTTTGCCACCCTTAGTGTTGAGGCGCTGGATGGTGTTGGCCCGAGTGAGCACTCCGCTGCCGTCGTGGCTGACGATGTTGACGAGAAGCCATGGAATGGAATCAGCGTCGGGCGAAGGTGCATTGGCAACGGCTTTGCCGGTGACGCGGCTGCCGTCATTTGCTTCCCAGGAAGGTCCGGCAAAGTGTTTGCCGAAGGGCTTGCCATCCTTGTCGAAGAGCTGGGCGTCGGGAGCCTTCAGGGTCCAAGTGAATTGCGCGGCGTCGCTCTTGCAGGCATAGACCTGGTCTCCCTTCGCGTGGACCTGGAGAAGAAGTTGTTCGGCGGCGGACGGCTGCAGTTGCTGTGGGATTTGTTGCGCAGCGACGGAGAACGAAAGACCGCTCGCGGTGGCGGCGAGCAGCGTGGCGGCGGCGAATCCGCGAATGCGGTTGCGCATGGAACGATTCCTCCTGTGAGGCGAGTTTGAGTTCGTACTATAGCTCAAGTCACCTTAGCCGTAGTGAGGACGCGGACGCAGGACTCAGGCCTGGGCGGCGGCTTTGCGGGCTTGGGCGTCGTCGTAGCTTTCGCCGTAGATGGAGGGAACTTTTGCGCCCATGCAACGGAGATAGCTGGAGAGTTGGCCGCGATGGTGGATGCTGTGATTCATACCTACTTGCAGGAAGGCTACGGCGGGAAGTTTGAAAATGCTGCGGAAGTCGGTGATCGTCATGAGGTGATCGCCTTTGAGTTGCGTGAGCTTCTCGAAATTGCGGGCGAAATTTTCGGAATACCAGGCGGCAACTTCGGCGGGCGTCTTGACGCTGTCGGGAAGTCCCGCAGTTGTGGGGAATTGGGCGTTGATGGTCGTCTCGAGGAAGCGGATTTCGGCGGCAGCGATGTGGCGCGTCAATTCCATGGCGGTCCTGGCGCACGGATCGGGGCGGTACTCAGCTTTGTCTGCAGGGACAGCTTCCAGAATCTTTTTGGTGGTGCGGTGTTCGTTTTTCAGGGTGCCGAGCAGGACATCTTGCAGCCAGAATTCGGCTAGATCGGGAGTCAAGGGTCGAGACATTGGGTCTCCTCAAAATGGATGGAGGAGAGTATACCTTTTTTTGAGGACGGCTGAGGCGGCTGGGAAGCTACAACTTTGGGTGCCGATCGGAAGATGTTATGACCAGAACTTAATTAGATAGGAGTTTAGGGTCAGACACGCTGTGAAAAGCAAACGCTACAATTTTTCGCGCAATGTCCGGCGCACCAATTCCGTGGTCACGCCGTACACAAGATGCTGAACGAGGCCGGACAAGTGCCTGGAGAGCGGATATTCGCTAGGTTTTTTCGCGAGCCCTAGAGCCGGCAGGGCGACTTCGTCCGCGCCTACGAACAGCGCGGCACCATAGGGCAACCCAGCAGCTGATTTCGCTGCGGGAAGAACTTCCACGGCGGCGCCGTAAGCTCCGCCCATCAACGCGCCAAACGCGTAGTGCACTACCGCGCCGCCCTTTTTCTTTTGTTCTTTAGTGAGCCTTATGCCCGCGACGGTTTCTGAAATCTTCTCCGCCGTGGTCGCGGTCGGATCCTCTTGCGGTTGCTGGCCATTTCCTTGTGCTTTACGTTTGTTCCCGTTCCCAGCCGCTTCCGCCACTTTCTCGATTAGAGGAGCAAACGCGTTCATCACCCAGGACGCTACCAGCCCGCCCACCGCTCCCGCCGCCGCCCCTTTCAGCACTTCGGGCGCACGCCTTCTCTTTTTGCAGGAATAGTCCATGATTCACCTCTGTTCCGAAGGGTAGGAGAGCAGCGCACGCTGACTAATCCATGTAGGGCCTTAGTCGCGCCCCGGATTGTCTGTAGCTAACTTCACGATTCTGCTGGCGTCATGATTTGTGGCTTATCACCACTCTATGAGCGATCATGCCTTATCGCCAACTCCCAGCCGCGCTCCTTCTGCTTGCCCTAGATCCATACGCTTGCCGGCGAAGCGTGTATGCAGTGGCGCACCGATGGCCTTTCGAAACGTCCAACCCATGCCACGAACGCGAACCAAAATCACGGTCATAATCTTTTTTTTGCCCAGGCGTTTGGCCATGCTCAACGATTGACTGTTCAACACGCTGATAGAACCTACCGAACGCAAAATGCCATGTTCACGGGCGTACGTGTTCAATGCAACGTTCAATACGCTGAAGATGCCGTGGCCACGCCATTTCGGCAACACAAACGAGCCGTACTGCGTGCCCTCATTCGGCTGCAAAATCCAGGTGGTTCCGTAGGCCAGTTCCATGCCGCTTGAAAACGTCATCCAGCCAAACGCCACTCGTTCGTTGCCGCAAGAGAGAATCGCCAGTGTGTCTCCGCGGTTTATCCGCGCATCAAAATTCGCCGGCAGCGGCTCACCTAACGAACCGAGTTGCTCTCTCGCCATTTCGCGATCCTTGTTTCCGGAGAAAATGCGCACATCAAACTTCCCTTTTCCATACGGCTGGGTGAGCGGCTGCTGAAGGTCGGTGAGATAGATATTCCAGGCGTACCAATACATCACCGGACGCAGCACTTCGCGCAACGCCAGCAAAAAGAAGTGGCCCGGACCACGCCAACGCAATATCTCCACAGCACGACGCCACGGACGCGGAACTGGACTGGTCATAGGAGTTCCCTCAATCATTTTGATTTTTGATTGGCCCAGGGTCCGAGGGACAGCGCGGCAGGGAGGGGACATAACCGTATCACGGAAGGGGCATTCTACACAGCAAGGTACTGCCCATATTAAGTAACTGGCGCAGCACTAGCCGCAATTTGCTGCCGTCCGAGCGTAAGTGCTGGTACATAGGCGCGGGTGGATTGCTAGGGCGAATACCGCATCGACCCCGATGGCACGGAAGGTGACAATTGTTGTCACGATTCGTTCCTGCGCGCATGGGCGTGCAGCAAGGAGGATGAATGGTTACACGACTGAAATACGCAGTAACCCTGACGATCGCGCTGTTCTTTTTGGCGAGCCTGGCGGCCGCCCAGGGCAACTACGGCGGTTCGATGGACGCCAAAGAGCACGGCTATCAGCATGGGTATCGAGACGGTCTTCGCCAGGGCCGCGCGGACCTGAACAACAATATACGGCCGAGCTTCGAAAGCGAAGACTACCGGCGCGCGGATCTGGGCTATGAGGATTACATGGGCGATCGCCACAACTTCCAGCGCGGCTATCGTGACGGATACAAATCCGGCTACGAGGATGGGTACAATAACCGGCGCGTACGGTCGGATATCTATGGTTTGAACGGCGATACCTACGATCCTGACCGGGTTCCCCGCAGCGATCGCGACGCCGAAGGCTATGCTAACTGGACTTATGGCGACGTAGCCTTTGACACCGGGTATCGGGACGGACTCGGAGCAGGACAGAAGGACCTGAAAGATCGCAAGGACTATCGACCCGAGAAGCATGACTCGTACGAAGACGCGGACCACGGATATCGCAAGAGCTTTGGGGCCAAGGACGTGTACAAGGAACAATATCGGAAGGGATTCTTGCGCGGTTATCAGGACGCGTTTAATCGCAGAGAACGGTAAATACTAAGAACGTTTTCAAGGCTCAGAACCCGCGAGATTGGTCCGCATCGCGTTAAGACGCGGACAGTCGCGCGGGTTCTTGTGTTTAAATGTGCCGGCTCCGCCTAGCAATACGCCCCGGTTCCAGACAGCTTTTAGCAAGTAGCGAATTGCGCAATGCTTCCTTGCGGCTTGTCTTGACGCCGGTGCTAGCGTTCGCTAGCGTCAAAGAGCGGAGTGCCTCCCCACTTCAGCAACGGTGGCCCTGCGGACTACAGGACGGGAGAACCCATTGCCCAGCGCAATTATCACGCTCACGACAGACTACGGAACGAACGACCATTTGGTTGGCACGCTGAAGGGCGTCATTCTGAAGATCAATCCGGACGCGACGATTGTCGACATTACCCATAACGTCGCGCCGTTCGATTTACTGGATGGGGCTTTGGCAATCGGCTCCGCGTATTCCTATTTTCCGGCGCGGACGATTCATGTGGTGGTGGTTGACCCGGGAGTGGGCACGGAGCGGCGCCCGTTGCTGGTGACTGCCGAAAATCAATATTTTGTGGCACCGGACAACGGTGTTCTTTCGATGATTTATGAGCGGGAAGAAAACGTCGTCGCGCGGCACGCTACGGCCGAGCACTACTTCCTGCAGCCGCTCAGCAAGACCTTTCATGGGCGCGACATATTTGCGCCAATCGCGGCATGGCTTTCGAAGGGATGGCAGACCGCGAGCATGGGCGACGAAATCACGGACTATAAGAAGTTCGCGCTGCCCAAACCCAAAACAACCGACGGAGTCGTCAAAGGCATTGTGATGCGCGTGGATGCCTTCGGAAACCTGATTACGAACTTTCGCGTGGAGGATCTGCCGGAAAGCGCGCTGACCAACGGCGAAGTGAAATTCCAGGTGGGAAGTCAGGCGGTGTCGCGCATGGTACCGACGTTCGCGAGCGGCAATGCGGGCGAGCCGGTGGCCTATATTGGCTCCGCCGGATACGTTGAGATCGCGGTGAACAAGGGAAATGCTTCCCGTACGCTGAGCATCGGCCGCGGCACTCCCGTTGTGCTCGAAGACAAATAGTTTCAACGAGTGAGTTCGAGCGCGGCCATTTGCGACCGCGTACGCGGGTCGAGCCAATCACGCCACGCATCGCCAAGCAAGTTGAAGGCGAGAACCGCAAGCATGACGGCGAGCGCTGGGAAGATCACCATATGGGGTGCGTCGAAGAGATGACTTCGCGCATCGTTCAGCATAGAGCCCCAGCTCGGGACGGGAGCAAGCACGCCGAGTCCGAGAAAACTCAGCGTGGATTCCGCGAGAATCGCGCCAGCCATGCCGATGGTGGCTTGGATCAATATTGGCTGCAAAATATTTGGAAGCAGATGCTTTACCAGAATGCGGCTGTGGGAAGCTCCAAGTGAGCGCGCCGCTAGAATAAATTCAAGCTCCTTCACTTTTAGAACCTGCGCGCGAGCCAGCCGCGCGTAGCCGGCCCATCCGGTAATGACCAGCGCTAGAATCACTTTGCCGATACCTGGTCCGAGAAAGGCGGCAAAGGCAATGGCCAGCAAAATTCCGGGAAACGAAAGAAACGCGTTGATCAGCAGCAAATTCACGAGCCGATCAAACCATCCGCCCGCATAACCTGCCAGCATTCCAAGCACAAGCCCTATGAGGCCGCACCCGCAGACAACGGAGATGGCCACGAGAAGCGAAACGCGCGCACCGTAAAGCGTGCGTGCGAAAGTGTCACGCCCCAATTCGTCGGTACCAAACCAATGTGCGCGCGAAGGCGCTTCGAGGCGCTGGGGTAAATTCTGCGTTGTGGGACTGGAGCGAGCGATCCACGGCGCCAAAAGCGCGGCGAGTATCAGCAGGGTGGCAAAAGCGAAGCCGAGTCGCGCGAGCAGGCTTTGGCGCAAGAATTGACGCAGCGGCAAAAAGCGGGTTTCTCGCTTCGCTCGGAATGATAATGTGCTCGGGTTGGAGGGCGGAGTTGAATTTTCACCGCGGGCGATATCGCTGACGGAAGGCGGCGTAGCGTTTGTCATGCGAGGCGTACCCGCGGATCGATTACGGCGTACAGAATATCCGTGAGCAGATTCACGAAGACGTACGAGACAGCGATCACGAGAATACAACCTTGCAGCAGTGGGTAGTCGCGGGCGGAAATGGCTTGTACCGTGAGGCGGCCGATGCCGGGCCAGGAGAAAATTGTTTCTGTGACGATAGTGCCAGCCAGCAGCGTGCCGAATTGCAAACCGAGAATGGTAATGATGGGGATGAGCGCGTTTCGAAACGCGTGGCGAAACAAAACGGCGCGCAACGGAAGGCCTTTGGCGCGAGCGGTTCGAACGTAATCGCTCGAAAGTTCTTCGAGCATGGAGCCGCGAACCATGCGTGTGAGAATCGCAGCCAGCGCGGCACCGAGAGTTGCGGCAGGCAGGATGTAGTAGCTGGGGCCTCCGCGTCCTGACACCGGCAGCAGACCGAGGTAAATGGAGAAAAAAAGAATGAGCACGGGACCGAGCGCGAAATTGGGAAACGCCAGCCCGAAAAGGGTGAACAGCGACACGGCGCGATCGGCGGCATGCCCACGTCGAGACGCGGCAAGAACTCCCGCGGGAATGGCTATCGCCGCGCAGACCAACAGGGCGCAGAAGGCGAGCTGGAGCGTGGCGGGATAGCGCTCGAAGATAATTCGTCGGACCGGCGCCTGAAACTTGAAGGACTGACCCAGGTCGCCGCGTATGAGCTCCTTTAAATAGTGACCGTATTGAACCAGCAGGGGCTGATCGAGATTCAGAGCATGCCGTAGCTGGGTGATTTCTCCGGGTGCCGCGCCTTCCCCCAGCATCTGCTCGACAGGATCACCGGGAACAATGTGAATCATCAAGAAAACAAGCGTGAGGACGAGCCAAAGCGCCGGAAGAGTCAGAAGAAAGCGCTGTAACAGATGACGCGCCATCAGCGAGTGTCCGCCGAGGGGTTGGATTCCGAAGACTTGGCTGCCCTGACGGAATGCGGTTCGTCCGAGGCAGGCGGGGGCGCGGCTCCGTCCGCAGGACGATCGCCCGCTGCAGGCCGGGCGCGCTGAACCTTTACACGCGCCACGCGCTTGCCATCCATCTCGACAACACTGAAGCGATAATTTCCATACTCAAAGCTTTCGCCGCCGCGCGGAATGAAACCGAGTTGATCCAGAACGAAGCCGCCAACCGTAGCGTATGCGGGATCTTCCGGGAGCGTAATGTTGTACTGCGTATCGAGGTCGCGGACGTTCAACGCCGCGTCGAAAATAATAGCGCCATCCGCGAGAGTAAGCGGGCGCTCGACCACGTCGAACTCATCGTGAATTTCGCCGACGACTTGTTCGAGAATGTCTTCCAGGGTAACGAGGCCGAGAACGCTGCCGAATTCATCCACGACAATGGCCAAGCCCACGTGATGCGTGCGCAGCTCTAGAAGCAACTCGCCTGCGGGCTTTGTCTCTGGGACGATGAGCACCTCGCGCAGCACGCGCCGCAAATCGAACGGCGACGCCGAGAGATTTTCTTCCAGGCGCCGCTCGCGATCAAGAAGAACCCACAACATGTCTTTGATATGCACGAAGCCGAGAATCTGATCTTCCGTACCGCGATAGACCGGGATGCGCGAACGTTGCGTGGTAGCGAAGGCGCGCAGGACTTCGTCCAGCGTGGATTCCACAGGGACGGTGTGCATATCCGGCCGAGGGACCATGATTTCGCGTACTTGCACCTGGCCAAGCTCGATGGCGCTAACGATGAATTTTTCTTCTCCGGGGGCGAGCAGGCCGCGTTCGCGAGCTTGCTGAATTTGAATCTGCAGCTCCTCCGTGGAATGCGCGGCGCTCGGGACCTGCGGCTCCGAGACGCCAAGAGCTTTGACAATGGCGCCCGAGACGCCCTCCAGTAGGTCAATCGCCCAGCGAAATGTTTTCAGGAACCATGAAAACGGCCGCGCAATCATCAGGGCGACGCGCTCGGCGCGGGCCAAACTGACGGTCTTGGGCACAAGTTCGCCGATCACGACATGCAAGGCGCTGAGTATCGCGAACGCGATCGCCAAGGCCGCAGCATGCACCAAGAGCGTGGCGCGCGAATCGGCCATAGCGGGGACAACGGATCGGATCATCGCCGCAAACGTGGATTCGCCCAGCGCACCAAGCGCCAAGCTGGTCAGCGTGATACCGAGCTGCACGGCGGAAACGACGCGATGGAGGTCGCCGAGGAGGCTCTCGACCACGCGGGCGCGCGCGTCGCCCTGCCGGACGAGCTGCCGCACGCGAGAGAGGCGTACCGCGACGAGTGAGAACTCGGCGGCGGCGAAGAAACCGTTAAGCGCGACCAGCGCGAGAACCCCGATTAAACGAACGGCGAACATGCGTGGTGTAGAATGCCCCTGGAGTCATTGTAGCAGCAGGCTAAACGAGCGGCGGTTCCCAGGACAACTGATGTTGTCGATGCGGGGCTAGTGCTTCTTCTGCAGCGTCGCTAAGGGCTGCGAGGCAAGGCGAAAACCACATCTTTGGCTAACACAACAAGCCAGCGCGCCCACGGCAGACCGCGAACTGAGAAGCCCGAGGCTACTCAGGGCAGAAGTCTTTTGCTTGCGGCTAAAAGTAGACGCGCAACGAGAGCTGCAGGTTGCGTTCGCCGCTTCCCGAACCGCCGCCGCCCTTAGTCAGCACTTTACCGAATGTTTTGGCGTTGGTGGGGTCCAGCCCGATATTGGTTCCTCCGCTGCATCCGCTGGCGCCGCACCAATTGGGATGATTCCAGACGTTGAAGGCTTCAGCACGGAACTGGAAGCCCCACCGTTCGTTAACGGGAATGACTTTAAAGAGGCCCATGTTCCAGTTTGAGAATCCGGGCTGATAGATGATGTTGCGAACGCGCTGGGTGTTGAATGTTCCCGCGGCCGGAGCGGTGAAAATCGGCGATCCATCCGGGTTAGTAGTGGCGAACCATTGTCCGCTCGGGCCGAACGTCTTAATATAACTGGGATCTCCGTTCTTTACCCAAAATTGGCCGTTCTGACCGCAACCCCAGTTGGCGTCCGCGCCGACGCCTGCATAGTCATTTGAGCTGGGGCCTGTAACGCTGCAAGGTAGGCCGGTTTGAAACTGGGTGATTCCGCTGATCTGCCAGCCACCCAGGGCCTTGCCGACGAAACCTGAGCGGCCGTGGAAAAAAGGCAGCTGGTAGAGATAATTGGCGACGAAGATATGGCGAGCGTCGTACTCCGAAGGCCCCCAGAGCATGCTGACGTCATAAGTGTCCGGCACGACGTCGCGCTGGTTGGAGCCGCTGTCCATGCTCTTCGAGAGTGTGTAGGACGCGCCGAACTGAAGGCCGCTGTTAAAGCGTCGGTTCCAAGCCACTTGCAAAGAGTTGTACATAGAATTCGCGACGTTATCCGTTCGGCGGATAGAGCCGAAGCCTTTGTAAGGCCGAATAGCGTTGAGATTCGCGCCGGGATTGGCAGCCCTAACCGCAAGAGTTGGCTGGTTGATGTCCGCCTCGCGTTGCAAGTGCAGGCCGCGGCGAGCGACATAGGCAACGCTGAGGATGGATTTCCAGAATAGCTCGCGCTCGACGGTTACATTCCACGCCCAAGCCTCGGGATTCTTAAAGGCCTTGCTTTGTGTGGTTACCACCAGGGGAACGGGATTGGTGCCTGTTCCTCCCGGGTTGTCCACGTTGCCAAACGTTGTGCTGGCGTTGGGCTGAAAAGGCGGGTTTCCGCCCAGGAAGACGGAATCGCTTATTCCGAGGCGCGTGAAGAAGCGCCCTCCGCCGGTGCGGATCACGGTCTTGCTGTTGAGCTGGTAGGCAATGCCTACGCGTGGCTGAATGTCGCCCCACTGGATGTCCGAGTAATGGTCGGGGACGCCGCGGAAAAGATTATTGTAAAGACCGGAACTGGCCGCCGGAACGCGACCGTTGGCTGATGAGGGGAACGAACTGCCCGGAATGACCATGCCGTTGTAAAGCTGGTCGATGGTCGGAGAGCCGGTAATGAGACCCGTTGTGGGGCTAACGGTCACCGCAAGGGCCGGATTATAGAAGCTGGGGTCGAACACGATCATGTTTCCCCACAGAGCATGGTAGGGAACAATGACGGTGTAACGCGCCCCCAAGGTGAGCGTCAGATTCTGGCGAACCTTCCAGGTATCCTGGCCGAAGCCTTCCCACATGTTGCCCCGAAAGATGGTGTAGGCGCGGGTGCCGATTTCTGAATAGCTGTCAAATAGGCCCAGAGCGGCATTGGCTACCGCGGCACCTGTGGTCGCCACGGCATATCCGGGCCTTACGAACTTCCCCCCGTTGTCGCTGAAACTAAATTGTCCATTCTGATTGTTGGTGCATGTCGAGCAGGCCTGCACATTGATCTCATCGTTGTCGTTTTCACCCTGGTGTTCAAACAGTCCGCCGAACTTGAAGGTATGGTTGCCACGAATCCAAGTGAAACTGTCAGACACGTCAAAAATTGGGCCCGTTGAATGGGACGGATAAGGCCCGCCACTGAGCCCCGAAAATGCGGACATGTTCACAGTGGGAATACGCGTCGGGATCAATTTTCCGGTCGGAAAAATATAGGGGTAGTTGAGGCCAAAGAATCCCGCACCTTGCGCGACGCCCTTGGTACGGTCCAGAAAAGCGGCTTGGTTCACCGGTATGTAGACCTGATCCAAGCTGAAGCTGAACAACACCTCATTGACCTTGGTTGGGCTGAGTGTCCAGACGTGATCGAGGGAATTGGTTTGATTGGGGCGATTGAAATATTTTGGAGTCTCATTCGTGCCACCATCCAGAGGTTGGTATTCCCAGAAGGTGAAATTGACGCGACGGAACTGCAGGCGCTGCTTGTCGGTCAGATTCATATCGACGGCGATGGTGTCCTTGCGCTGGTTTTGCGGGTGCTTGGCGGAAAAGAACCAGTTTCGATTGCCGTTGATAGGCGTAGTCAGGTTGGGCAGGGGATAGGAGTTGAGGATTCCGAGCCCATTGGCGCTGGCGCTTGAGCCTGCACCGCCGCTGCCCGGCGCCGGGAGAATGTTTCCAGGGATGGGCAGACCGGTCTTGGGATCCACGAGCTGTACAGCTTTTCCATAGAAAAAGTTCGTGGGATTTAAGAGCTCGCTGAAATCACCCTGACGCATCGCAAGGCTGGGAACGGTCAAGCTGTTAGTGTCCGTAAAGACGTACCTCACCCACTCCTGGCCCCAATACCAGAAGATTCTGTTTTTGTTGGTATTGAAGTGATTGGGGATATAAAGCGGTCCGCCGATGTTGTAGCCGAACTGATTGTAGTGAATGGGAGCGGTAATCTTTGAGGTGGCGGGCACGGCATTGCGCTGCCAGGGGTTGGCGTTGAAGACGGTATTGCGCGCGTACTCGTAGGCGGCACCGTGAAAATCCTGCCCGCCCGCTTTGGAGACGACGCGAATCTGCCCGCCGGAGGACCTGCCGTACTCGGCGGCGTAATCGGTGGTCAGGATCTGAATTTCCTGCGTAGAGTCCACGTCTGCGGAGCCGAGGCTGGTTCCATTCGAGCGAGTGCGAACAGCGGGAGCGCCATCATAAGTAATCAAACTTTCCGGCGTGCGCGCTCCATTGATATTCGAGGGGCCCTGGCTGAAGGCGAAGTTAAGGTTTGCAAGAGTGCCGCCACGCGTTCCCGGCACCAAGTTGGCCATGAAGATGGGATTGCGGCCGTTTAATTCGAGCGAATCGATCTGCTCGCGCGTGACGAGTTTTTGCACTGTGGCGGACTCGGTTTGTAGCTGCACCGCTGACGCTGTTACTTCAACGGTCTGGCTGTTCGAGCCCACAGCTAGCGAGGCGTCGATCACAAGATTCGCGGCGGCATCGAGTTTGTTGTCCTTGGATTCGTACCTCTGGAACCCAGGAGCCTGCGCCACCAAGGTATAGAGGCCACGCGGAAGATTGGTAACGGTGTAGAAACCGGAATCGTTGGTGGTGGTTTGGCGTTCCAGGCCCGTTTGATTGCGCAGAGTGACTTTGGCACCGGCCACCGTCGCGCCTGAAGGATCTTTCACGAAACCTGAAACAGTTCCGAGGTCGGACTGCGCGAACAACAACCCCGAAACGGTGAAGCTTAGGCAAAAGAGCACGACAGCCACCCGACAGGCGTTCCTCATGTGGGCTCCTTGATGAGTCAGATTTTTCAGCTACGGCAACCAACCGTACGACTACGCCGATGGCATCACGAGAAGTGACCAAGACCATCAGAATTCTGCAAACATTCAATTAATTTTTTGGCACCCCGTCGCCGGGGACTCTACCACGGTTCCCCTTAGAGCGTCATCAGGATATGCGCTCAGGTGTTTACTGTAGGCCTTAGGGGTCCGTCGAAGAGGAGGCGGGAAGGATCGGGCCAATAACAGCGCAGTTGTACGACATGCGAACCGTCCGGCATAGGGAATCCGGCAGAGTCGACTTCGAGCGCTCCGGCCCCGGAATAGAATTGGCGCGCTCTGCTATTTTTCTCAATGACCCAGAGATAGAGCCCTCCCGGTGTTCCGTCTGCGAGAAGCCGGCGGGTCACTTCATTTAAGAGCATTTCCGCAAGGATTGCGAAAAACGGCTTGGTTGCCATTTCTGAAAACCGTTGCTCCCATAGGCTCGCACGTTCCGTGCGGACGCGATTGTCCAGGTAATCATCGGAGACGAATCCGCGATATGCCGAACGCCAGCTCTCCGCATGCAACTTCGCAATGGCTGCGGAATCGTGCTCGGTGGCCTCGCGAAAGTTCAGTGTCGGAGCAATGGACACGCCCAAACTACCAGCCGGAACGGTATTGGCGCGTGAGATAGTCGTTGGCGCCGAGGGCATTGGTTACGCGCATGTTCTCGGCGTCGTAATGAATCTTTGTTCCGGCGCGGAGGGCCACGACGCCGAGGAGCATGACTTCGGTCAGGCGCGCCGCGTACTCGAAGGGACACGAGGCTACCGTCTTACCCTTGGCGGCGTCGACCCAGTTCAATTCGTGGTGTTCTCCCGCGATGCGCGGAAGCTTTTGCTGCGGCTTGCCGAAGGAAGTGTGTAGGGATGTAGGCAGAAGGCGCGGATTGAGACCGTAGGTATCGTGAAGAAGCTTTCCTTTGCTGCCGACGAGCAGTGCGCCGCCACCTTTATTCAATTGCTCGTCACCCAGCTCGTCCGGCCGTGCGGGTAAGAGGCCGCCATCGTACCAAGTGAGTTTGACAGGAGGCATTTTGCCGCGCGCGGGAAAGCCGTAGAAGGTCATCGTAGCGTGCGGATAGGAAGCGCCGTTGAACGGTGTCGAGATCGTCTCGATCGTAGTAGGCAGGCCGAGATTAAGCGACCACATAGAGACATCGATCAGGTGCGCGCCCATATCGCCGATTGCGCCGACGCCCCAATCGGTCCAGCCGCGCCAGTTGAAGGGATGATAGATCGGGTGGTAGTCGAGCTGGGGCGCGACGCCGAGAAACAGATTCCAGTCGAGACCCTCGGGCACAGGATAGTTACCCGCGAGCGCGGCGGCGAGACGCGTGTTCACGCCGGGACCGTTCCAGCGCAACGAGTCCGCAGGAGCCTTTAGGGGTTCGGGACGCGGCACGCCTTGCGGCCAGAAGCCGAGCGGACGATTCGTCCAGATGTGGACTTCGCGTACGTCTCCGATAGCGCCAGCCGAGACGTATTCGATGGCCGTCCGCGCTTCGTCAAAGGAATGGCCTTGATTGCCCATTTGCGTGGCGACTTTCGTTTCTTTAGCGCGGCGCGAGAGGCGGCGCGCTTCATCGACGGACCAGCTGAGCGGCTTCTGCACGTACACGTGCTTACCCACATCCATCGCGGCGAGCGCGATCGTCGCGTGCATGTGGTCGGGCGTGGCGACCACGACGGCATCAATGTCCTTCTGCTGCTCGAGCATCTGACGATAATCTTTGTAGCGCTTCGCTTTCGGCACGTGCTCGGTCTTTAGTTGGATCATGTCCGAAAGCTGCGCCTTCGCTTTTTCCCGGTTGAACTCGGGCGCCGGCTGACCCTGCGCGGCCTCCGCTGGCGGCGCTTCGATGCGCGCGCGCAACTTCTCGATGTCGGAGTCGAGGCGATCCAGCGACTTTCCCGCATAGCCCCAGTCGACATCGCAAAGCGCAACGATATTTTGCGAGGCGAGATTGATGAGATTGGCGCGGCCCATACCGCCCACGCCGATGCCGGCGATGTTGAGCTTGTCGCTCGGCGGCACGAAGCCGCGCCCGAGAACGTGGCGGGGCACAATCGTGAGGGCGGCGGTGGCGGCGGCCTGCGAAAGAAATTTCCTGCGCGGAATCGCGTTGCTTTCAGTCATGAGCAGCTCCCTTGCGGCGAAAAGAGTAACACGAGGCGCCCAAGGGCTGCATAGCCAGAGCACGGAGGCGAAGATGCCGCGCCAGCGGATTGCCTTATTTCGCTTTGCGGAACAGCTTCGGCGTGACGAGCCACACGAGCTGGCCATTTGGCGGCAAAAGGCGTTTCAGTTCGACAAAGGCAACTCCGGCCTTTTTCATCGACGTGATGTGGTGCTGCGCGCCGACCGCCGCTGCCAGTAGACCATCCACGTGCGGGGCGTGACCGAAACAAAATACGGACGAAACATCCTTTTCTTTTGCGAGCTCCCGTAAGAACGCGGCAGGCTCGGCGCCGGGAAGCAGGCTATCCGCACGGCGTATCTTTTGCTTGGGATAGTCGAGTTCGCTAGCGAAGATGGCCGCGGTCTGCATTGCGCGCACGTACGGGCTGCTGGCCATCAAGTCCGCGTGTACTCCGAGAGCGGCAATTCCCTTGGCTATCTGCTTCGTTTTCTCGATGCCTTCCTCGGTCAAATATCGCTCAGCTTCCGATGGACATTTCGGGTCTTCGCGATCAATCGCGATTCCGTGGCGAACGATGTAGAGCTGCATGGGCTTGGCCTTCTCCTCGAGCGGACGCTGATTTTCTGTGCGGGCTACACGCGGGCAGCCGTAGACTGTCGGAAATACATGCGCACGTGAAATTCTTTTTCGAAAAGCTCGGCGCTGCGGTTGGCATCGCGGAGATCTTCGGCAGCATCCCCGCGGGCGTTGATCTGCACTCCGACCGCGCCGCGCTGAAAGGAGGCATCGAGATTGGTTACGCGCTGCCGATGCGAATGATCGAGGGCTTCCGCGATGCGCAGAATGGCCGACAGCCGGCGGGCCATGCGCTTGTCGTTGTTATTCAGCGAAGAATACGCGGCGTGATGGCTGGCCGGATCCGATTTCCGATTATGGTAACGAACCACGGCGGCCACGACGGCGCGGTCACGGCCCTCAAGCCCGGGGATGTCGCCGTTCAACGCAAGGTATTCGCCGTGCTTGTGGTGCCCCCGATGGCTGATCATGTGTCCGGCATCGTGGAGCAGCGCTCCGGCTTCGAGCAGCACGCGCGATTCCGCCGGCAAATGATGCACTGGCTGCAACGTGTCAAAAAGGAGGATGCTCAGCTCGCGGACGTGCTCGGCGTGACGCTGATCGTATTCGAGGCGGCGCGCGAAGCTACGCGTGCCCACCAGGAGCTGGCGTGCCGCTGCATTGTAGCGATGCGGCTCCTTGCGAGAGAAGGCGTCGCGCGCGATTTCCTGCAGCAGTCCCTCACGAATCCCAACGCCCGGAATGGAGAGGGTGCGCAGATTGAGGTAACGGCCGAGCGTCACAAACGTGATCGCCGCGATGCCCATGACGTCGGCGCGATCGCGGCGCACCGCGTACGCCTTCATGCGCTCACGAACATCGCGGCGCAGAATGTCGTCCAGGCGCTCGCGCAATAGCGAGAGTTGCAAGGTCGGCACGCCGTGCTCGCGGGGACCAGGTGCGACGGCCATCAAAGTTTCCGCGTTGCCGCCAAGCGCCACGGCGATGCTTTCACCGAGGTTTG
Source organism: Candidatus Acidiferrum sp. (assembly GCA_036513675.1). GTDB lineage: Bacteria > Acidobacteriota > Terriglobia > Acidiferrales > UBA7541 > Acidiferrum. The sequence goes on along the minus strand of DATBYP010000313.1, from coordinate 16,635 downwards.
GCCGCGACGGGAGGCGCGATTCCAGCAGCGCGCGCACGTATCGCCTGACCTGCTCCGCTTGGGCCGGGCGAATTACTCCCGGAATGTTGAGCGTGGTCATCAGGCGCACCGTGCCCACCGGCAATTGCGCACTCTGCTCGACTGTGTGATCTCGCAGGATATTGATCTCCAGGCTGCCGCCGCCGAGGTCCGCGATGCAGCGCGGGGGCGATTCCGGTCCAAGCGCGGCGATGGCCGCTTCCCTGCCCAAGCGCGATTCTTCCGTTCCACTAATCACCTGAAGGGCGATGCCCGCCTTTTGCTTGATTTGCCTGACGAACGCGTCGCGATTACGGGCTTCGCGTGAAGCGCTGGTGGCCACGGCGCGATAGCGCGTCACGCCGAATTCATCCATTATTTCCTTGAAGTGGCGGAATGCCTTCACGCCCTTCTTAAAAATATCCTCGCTGAAGCGGTGGCGCAGAAACACGCCCTCGCCCAGGCGCAGCGAATAACGCTCGTTGTGCAGCGGTTCGATATCCAACGCAGAGTAAGCGCGCGCGACAGAAAGCCGCACTGCATTGGAGCCGGCGTCAATCGCGGCGATGTGGACCGGCTCAGACATGCGCAGAGTTTACCGCCAGAGATGTGCCAGTGCAGCGGAGGGCGTATATTTCGTGGCCCGTATCCCCAACTGCTCGGCGATGCGCTGGCGAAGCTGCTTGTTCACCGCAGAAACGCTGGCTTCGCCGTCGAGCTCAAGGAAATTGTGACGTTTGGCCATGACCTCAAACTCGCGCTTGATCATTGTCTGGTAGCGAATGAACGACCAGTAGAGGTCGTGTGAAAGCGACATGTCACGGCCGGCTTCCCAATAACTGATAGCTTGCGCTTTCTTGAATTCGCGAGCGAATGCGGTCTCCGGGCGCACATTAAGCCAAAATGTCAGGTGAGGACGCAACGCCATCGCGTAGAGGCCGCTGATGTAATCGCGATTGATACCGCGCACTACGCCGCGCGCGATCAGCGTAAAAATGAAGCGATCCGCGAGGACGACCGTGCCGGAACGCAGCGCCGGCAGGATGCGGTGTTCCACTTGATCGAAGAAGTCAGTTGCGTACATCAGAGAAAGAGTTAGCCGGGTTACGGCGTTCTTCGCCAGCAGCTCGTCAATGTCGCGTCCCACCAGATTCGAACGCCGCAGCCCGCTCGTTTGCACCGCAAAGCCTTCCGATTCGAGCCATTCCTGCAGCAGGGTGATTTGCGTCGAGCGGCCCGAACCGTCCATGCCTTCGATGACGATCAAGCTGCCCGTAATTTCGCTGGGATCGAAGCCGACCAGCGCTTCGCCGTAGAAATATTGCGAAGCTTCTTCTTCGGTGGCGGTCTTCGTCACGGCCCCGGGCACTGGCGCAGATGTCACGTCCGGAATCGCAGATGCGGGCGCCGCCGGCTTGTCTTTTTCTTTTTCCTGATCCGACATGCTATTCCGTTTCGGCCACGCGAGGCGCAAACCGCTTCAAGTCGATTTTGGAGGCAACAATGTCGCGCATCTGTTTTTGCAGCTTGTTGACAGGGATAGTGCCGTCGAGGACGACAAAATTGTCCGTGTCGACCATCTTGTCGTATTCCTCAAGAATGCGTGCCTGGAACAATTTGAAGCTCTCGGCGCGGTCGAACGATAATCCCAGATCCATGCCCGCTTCGTAGTATTTCAGCTTCGGGCGTCCACTGAGAATTCGGTGTACTGCCACGTCGAGCGGCGCGCGAAAATAAAACGTGATGTCGGGAATGGGCGCAAAGCGGTAGAGATTGCGGAGCCAGCGCGGCGGGCAGCCGCGCGCCGCATCGCGCGCAAACGCCGTATAAATGTAGCGGTCCGCAAGTACGAGATAGTCGCCTTGCAACAACGGCATGATCTGTCGCTCGCAGCGGTCCGCAAAGTCGGCGGCGTGCAGCAGGGAAAATGTGGTCGGCGTCAGTAACCGCCTTTGCTTCCCGCGCCGTGTCGCGGACTTCACCAGTGGAGAGGAGTTCCATTCCGTGAAGTGCAGCCGGTAACCCCCGATCTCGAGCCAGCGCTTCAGCAAATACAGTTGCGTGCTCTTACCGGAACCGTCCGTACCTTCCACAACGATCAGCGCCCCGGGATAGGCGCGGCTCGGAACGGGCCGCCCTGGCTGTGGCAGGGTGGATTTTGCCGCATCCGGGCGCGGCGCCGTCTTCTGCTGTGGATCTTGCGTATCCATTACGTTCGTCGGCACGATCGACTCGATTGGCTGGAAGCCTATTCAGTTTTTGTTACAAGTTCATTACAACACAGCGCCGGGGTGGGGCAAAGCGGGCGAAGCCGTCAAAATATAGTGACCTTGAAATGCAGGAACTTCTTGGGATTCTGCCGCAAATCCCCGATCAACAAGCGCAGGTCCCCCGTCAGACCGGTAAGGTTGTCGTACAACTGCGGATCCGAAAACATCTTTCCCACGCTCGTCGTGTTGTCGTTCAGCTTCGCCGTGGCATTGGCCAGATTGGTGCTCGTGTCTCGGAGCTTATTGTAAAGCGTGTCCTCGGTGGCCAGCTTGCCCAACGTTCCCTTGCCTTCGCGCACGTCGCTGATCATCGCGTTACCGCTGCTCAGGGCCTTCTTCGCCTCGTCATAGAGCGATGGATCATACAGCAGCTTGCCCAGCGTGCCCTTCTGACTGCGCACGTCGCCCAAGATCCCGTTGACGTTGTCCACGGCAGTATTCGCCTTGCCATACAGCTCGTCGGAAACTACCAGCTTCCCAAGTGTGCCCTGCCCCTCTTGGATGCCGGTAACCACCTGGTTTGTCTTCGCCAGAACGCCGTTCAGGTTTTTGTACACTTGATCGTCCGTAAGCAGTTTGCCCAGCGTTCCGCGCCCTTCCTGCACGCCCTCGAGCAAGTCTTTCGCGTTATCAGAGAGCGCCTGCAGGTTGGCCAGCACATCCGCGCTGCGCTCCACAACTTGCTTGATGGCCTTCTCCTCGACACCGGTAATTTCTTGGCCTTCTTTCAGTGGCACGCCGGTGAATCCGCGGGTTATGTTCACCACTCGATTGCCGAGTAATCCTTCCGTCTGCAAGCTCGCCGTCGAATCCGTCAAGATGTCGTTTTGGAATTTCCGGTCGATGCGCATTACTACTTCGATGTTTTTGTTCTTTTCCGGTATATGCCCCGGCGTCCGCGGCACGAGCTGAATGGACTCTACGTTTCCAACCTCCACGCCATCCACGCGCACCGGCGCACCTTTGGCCAAGTCAGAGACTTCCGGCAAATAGGTTTTGAGACGATATTTCGGCCCAATAACATTGGTGCCGGTAACATAAAAAATTCCGACCGCCAGCACGAACAGTCCCACCAGCACAAATAACCCAACGCGCAGTTCTGTCCAAGTTAGTTGCTTGCGCTGTGCCATGAACTCTTTCCGGCCTCGTTAGCTTTTCTGCCCACACAGCCTATCAAATTGACGCCATAAACCGCTGCAAATACGCATCCTTTGACTCCGCGAGCTCCTCCGGTTTACCCTCGAAATAAATTCGCCCCTCTCGATAAACGATAAATCGGGTGGCCGGCTCGCTACCTTCTGTTCCTTTTGAAGCGATGCTTTCGCCATCAGCAACGCGCACTACTCGCTTGCTTTCCGGATCGAATCGAAACTTCGCGAGCCCAAATCCATCCTGTAATCGATGCGTCGCCAGCATGGCCGTTACGCCGAAAACATCGCGAAGCTGCAGAATCAGCGTGATGATTGTTTGCGCTGTAACCGGATCTAGTCCCGCCGTCGGCGAATCGTACAGCACAATCGGCGGCCGCGTCGCCAATGTGCGGGCAATCGAGACGCGCCGACGCATGCCGCCCGAAAGTTCAGACGGCAGCATTTCGCCCGTGTGCTCGAGCTCCACAAAGCGCAAGGCTTCCTGCACCCGTGTCTCGATCTCCTCCTCGGTCAGCCGATCCTCGCGCAAACGATACGCAACGTTCTCGGCCACCGTCATCGAGTCAAACAGCGCGCCTTCCTGAAACACAAATCCCAATTGTCGGCGATACTCCAGCAACTCGTCCTCGCTCATGGACGACACTTCCTTACCAAGGACTTCGACCTTGCCTTGTGTCGGCCGCAGGAGTCCCGCCGCCAACTTCAGCGTCAGAGTTTTTCCCGTTCCCGTTTCACCCAGCAGCACCAGCGTCTCTCGCGGCATCACCTCGAAAGACACGCCGCGCAGGACGTCGCCCTCGTCAAATCCTATTTTTACGTTTGTGAAAGCTACTACGGCGGAAGTGTCGTTTTCTCGCGGGGAGGTCGTCAAAAGAGTTTGTCTCCAAGGAACAAGGCGAGTTTGGTCAAGAATAAGTCCGCACCGATGATCATCACCGACGCGACCACCACAGCCTGCGTAGTTGCACGTCCGACGCCCTGCGTGCCCCCGCGCACCGTCATCCCTTTGTAGCAACCGACCGTCGCAAGAATAAACCCATATACCAGCGGCTTCATCATCCCTTGCATGAGGTCCGCGAAATCCAGCGCATTGATAGCGCGCGTCCAGAATTCCACCGCGTTCAAGCGGAGCGAAAAGACCGACGCTACGCAACCACCCAGCAATCCAATGAAATCGTTTAGCGCGGTCAACAATGGCAACATCAAAATCCCCGCCAGCACTCGCGGCGTTATCAACTTCCGGCTCGGGTCCGTGCCCATCGCGCGCATCGCATCAATCTGTTCCGTCACCAACATCGAGCCCAGTTCCGACGCGATGCCCGACGCCGAGCGCCCCGCCACCAGGATTCCCGTCAGCGTCGGTCCCAGTTCGCGTACCAGCGCTATGGATACCACGTCACCCGTGAGCGCCGTCTGCCCGAACCGTGTGAACTGCGATCCTGTCTGCAATACCATCACGGCACCGATGAAGAAGCCGGCCATCAACACGATGGGAAGGGACCCTACGCCGATGTCGTCCATTTGGTCGAGGATGTCTTGGAAATATCGCGGCCCGCTGGCCAGATTCGCAAGCGCGCGCGCGGACATCTCCGAATAATCTTGAATGTTCGCGAGTAATTGCTTGAAGGCGTCGGTCAGCACCTCGCCCATGGAAATGCGTTCCACGGGCTTGGCTTGACGACCCGCTACCTGGAGAGGAGTGTCTGCCACAATTCCCTATCGAAATCGCGCTCGACTGCAACCTATTGCAAGACAAACACTAAGCCAGAAGCGTAACCCCCCTCGCCAATCGCGTCAAGCACCGCTGCTAAACCTGCGGGCGTACTGGACGCGCAAGCACGCCGTCGCTACACTGCTTCTTCCAATTTAACCATGCTCCGCTTCTACACTGCCGGTGAATCGCACGGACAGGCTCTCCTGGCCTTCATTTCCGGTCTGCCGGCATCTCTTCCCATTGATGTGGAATTCATCAATCGCGAACTCCATCGCCGCCAGCTCGGTTATGGCCGCGGCGGCCGCCAGAAAATCGAAAAAGACCGCGCCGACATCTTCGCTGGAGTACGCCACGGCCAGACCATCGGCGCCCCTGTCGCATTGCGAATTGAGAATCGTGACTGGGCCAATTGGGAAAAACTTCTTCCCGTGGAAGACTCTTCAGAAGATGATGCACCAACAAAAAAACTCGTAGCACCGCGCCCTGGTCACGCCGACCTCGCCGGCTCGCAAAAATTTAATTTTCACGATGCTCGCTATATCCTCGAGCGCGCCTCCGCCCGCGAAACCGCCGCTCGCGTAGCCGCCGCCGCCTTTGCCAAGCTGCTGCTTCGCCAATTCGGCACCGAAATTGCCAGCCACACCGTCCAAGTCGGCCACGTAAAGCTCGACCGCAAAGCCGCATGGGATGAAATCCTCGCTGTCAACGCGGACCTCGAATCTCCACTCCGCTGCGTCGACTCGACCGTTCAGAACAAGATGAAAGCCGAAGTCGACGCCGCGCTGAAAGCCGGCGACACCGTCGGCGGCATTTTCGAAGTCATCGCCCACAACATCCCTGTCGGCCTCGGCAGTCACGCGCAGTGGGACGAAAAGCTCGATGGCCGCCTCGCGCAAGCGGTAATGAGCATCCAAGCCGTCAAAGGCGTCGAAATTGGCGCCGGCGTGACGGCTGCGGGCTCCTACGGCAGCGAAGTGCAGGACGAAATCTCCTACGACAAATCCGCGAAGCGTTTCCGCCGTAGCTCCAATCGCGCCGGCGGCCTCGAAGGCGGCATCACCAATGGCGAAGACATGATCGTGCGCGGCTATCTCAAGCCGATCTCCACGCTCCGCCGCGCCCTCGGCACCGCGGACATGGTCACCAAGGAGCCCGTACAAGCCGCCTACGAGCGCTCCGACTGGTGCGTAGTCCCCGCTGCAGGCGTCGCTGGCGAAGCCATGGTTGCCCTTGTGCTCGCCGATGCTTTTCTGCAAAAATTTGGAGGAGACTCTCTCGCCGAGATGCGGCGGAATTTCGATAACTATGCCCGACAAATCGTCGAGTTCTGAAGCCACGCAAGCTGCCGCACCGGAAACCGTTTCCGCGGCGCGCAAGATCTACCCGATCGTCAAGTACGGCGATCCTATCCTGGAAAAACCAACCACTCTCGTAAAGACCTTCGACGCCGAACTCGAGCAGCTCGCGGAAGACATGTTCGCCTCCATGTACGCAGCGCAAGGCGTGGGACTCGCCGCGCCCCAAATCGGCTTCACACTGCGCATGGCAGTCGTCGACGTCACCGGCGGAAAGAATCCCGAAGCTAAAATCGTTCTCGCCAACCCGGAAATCATTCACGCCGAAGGCGAAAAGCGCGAAGAAGAAGGCTGCCTCTCCATTCCAGGCTTTCGGGGCTACGTCCTGCGCCCGCAATTCGTCACTATAAGAGCGCAAAACGCCAAGGGCGAATCCTTCGAAATCCGCGGCGAAGACCTCCTCGCGCGCGCCTTCTGCCATGAGATCGATCACCTCAACGGCATTCTCTTCATCCAGCACCTGAGTATGCTGAAGCGCGACCTGATCAAGCGCAAAATCAAAAAGCTAAGAAAACAAGGCGAGTGGTAGCAGGGTGCGTATAACTCCCGTCTTCGTAGGGGCGCAGCATTGCTGCGCCCTAGCTAGGCAAGATCTCAAGCTTGGAGCACTCTGCACCGTCATCGCCAGCTTCGCGTTGGACTAACCCATGCGCATCCTCTTCTGTGGCACCCCGCACTTCGCCGTCCCCACCTTTATTCACCTCCTCGCGCAGCCTGACATCGAAATCGCCGCCGTAATCACGCAACCCGACCGCCCCCGCGCCCGCGGTCAACAAATCTCCGCGTCTCCCATTAAAGAAGCCGCCGTAGCGGCCGGTCTCCCTGTTCATCAGCCGGAAAAAATTCGTTCGCCCGAAGCGCAGGCCCTGCTAAAGCAACTGGCGCCAGACGGCATCGTCATCATCGCCTACGGCCAAATCATCCCTGCCTCTCTCTTGAGCATTCCCAAACTCGGCTGGATTAATCTCCACGCTTCACTCCTCCCCAAGTATCGCGGCGCCGCTCCCATCAACTGGGCAATCGCTAATGGAGAAACGGAAACGGGCCTAACCACGATGCGCATCGATGCCGGCATGGACACCGGCGATATGCTGCTGCAAGAGGAACTCGACATCGTCCCAGAGGAGACCGCGCCAGAGCTAGCCCAAAGCATGGCGGAAGCCGGCGCGCCCCTTATGCTCGACACCTTGCGCGGGCTAGCGGAAGGAAAACTCGTCCCTCGTCCGCAGAATAACCACGAAGCAACCTACGCCCCATTGTTAAAAAAGGAAGACGGCCGCATCGACTGGAATCGCCCCGCGCAAGAAATCTACAATCGCATGCGCGGCTTCGCTCCCTGGCCCGGCGCGTACACGTCCTTCCGTGGACAGATCTGCCAAATCTGGGCCGAGCCGTTTTCCCTGAGCACGCTCAGCGGCAGCGCGCCGGGCACTATTATTCGTGAAGACACCCAAATTTTAATTCCATGCGGCCACGCAACCCTATTGCGCCTTCTCTCCGTCAAAGTGGAAGGGCGCAAGCAAATTTCTTCGGTGGAATTTGCAAACGGCGCGCGGTTGACTGAACGGGAACGCTTCGAGAACGCCTGAATTGCGCCGCGAGGGATGCTAAGGCATACTCTCGTATTGTCCACCTCAAATAGCTCGAATTCATCGGGGTCCGCCAACCCTTTCGGATATCGCTGTACCGGGAGACTGTAGTTCATGAAAATCATTCGGCTCGCACCAGCCCAACGGAAGTTGCCCTTTCCCATCCAGGAGTTCGTTCGCCTTGCCGCCTGCTGCCTCATGGCATTGCAGCTTTCTTTCGCTCCGGTTCTCTCGGCCGCGCCGGCGGAAAATTCCGTCCCCACGAAAGCTGCTTCCGCAAACGCCGGCGATCCCATTCTAAAAGTGATGCAGGCGGAGCTGTCTCGCGCCAGCAGTTCCCTCTCGAAAACGGATCCCGCGCCTTATTTCCTGAGCTACACCGTCAATGACCAGGACATCGTCGTCCTCGTTGGCTCCTACGGCAGCCTGCTGACCGACGCCGCGCTGCGCCGCCGTCAAGCAGACGTCGTCATGCGCGTAGGCTCCCCGGCGCTAGACAACACGCACGGCCAGAGCCGCGTCAGCGGCATGAGTTCCGGCACGCTCCCGCTCGGCGACGATCCCGACGCCATCTCTCGCGTCCTTTGGGAGCTCACCGATCGCGAATACAAGCGCGCCGCTCCCGCCTTCCTCAACGTCAAGACCAACACCGCCGTGCGGGCGGAAGAAGAAGATAAGTCCCCTGACTTCTCCAAGGAAGCTCCGCAGACGCACACCGGCGAAGCGTTAAAACGGCAAGGTTTCGATCGCGCCGCTTGGGAGGGCGAGATTCGCCGCCTTTCCGGCGCGTTCCGCAAATATCCCGGCGTCTACTTCGCCAGCGTCATTCTTCAGGTGCAGGATTCCAACTCGCGCATGGTCTCCAGCGAAGGCACCGCGATCGCCAGTCCCAGCGCTACTACGCGGCTGATCATGGAAGCGCAAACTCGCGCCGATGACGGCATGGACCTAATTCGCGTCGAAACGTTTCAAGCGCCTTCCGCCGCTGGCTTGCCCTCCGAAGCCGACTTGGCCGCCAAGATCGACAAAATGGCCGCCGACCTGAAAGATCTCCGTAAAGCTCCGGCTGCCGAACCATACGACGGTCCAGCGCTTCTTAGCGGGCGCGCCGCTGCCGTCTTCTTCCACGAAGTCCTCGGACATCGCCTCGAGGGTCATCGCCAGCGCGATGAAGACGAAGGACAAACCTTCACCAAGAAAGTCGACCAGGAAGTGCTGCCCAAATTTCTCAGCGTCGCAGACGATCCCACCGTTCACGAACTCGCCGGAATGAAACTGGCCGGCTCCTATGACTACGACAACGAAGGTTCGCCGGCGCAGCGCGTTGAGGTCATCCAAAATGGCGTGCTCAAGAATTTTCTGATGTCCCGCATGCCTATCAAGAATTTCGGTCTTTCCAATGGCCACGGCCGCAATCAACCCGGCCTCATGCCTACCGGCCGTCAAGGCAACTTAATCGTCACCTCTACGCAAACTGTTCCCGAAGCGCAGCTTCGCCAGAAACTGATCGATGAAGTAAAACGCCAGGGCAAACCCTACGGCCTCTACTTCGACGACATCCAAGGCGGCTTCACTCTCACCACCCGCCAGCTTCCGCAAGCCTTTCAAGTTTTGCCTGTGGTCGTCTATCGCGTTTACGCCGATGGCCGTCCCGATGAATTGGTCCGCGGGGTCGATATCGTTGGCACGCCGCTCGCCGCGCTCACCCGCATCATGACTACCGGCGACCAGCAGCACGTCTTCAACGGGGTCTGCGGCGCGGAAAGCGGCAGCGTTCCGGTTTCCGCCGTCGCTCCCGCCATGCTCTTCTCCGAAATGGAAGTGCAAAAGCGCGGACACTTGCATGAGCGTCCGCCCATTTTGCCTCCGCCCGGTTTTGAAGGCACCATGACCACCGCACAGGGCACGCCATCCAAAACCGAGGTGAAGCCGTGAAAATCGCCCGCGCGACGTTCAGCTTCGCATTTGCAGCCCTTCTAATTTCTGGCGGCACCTCGCTTTACGCCGCCAAGCACAGTCCTAAATCCAAGGACGACGCCACCAAAACCGTTGCGCCAGATCCATTGGCCGCCGCGCGCGTCGCCGCCGGCGGTGACGCTGTCCTAGACGCCTTGCTGACCGAGCTCGACCGCTCGCGAGCGCAGCTCAAGATGGACCAGGTCGCCGCCCCCTATTACATCGAGTACCGCGTCAATGACGTCGACGAATATCAGACGGAGGCCGCGTTCGGCGCCCTGCGCGAAAGCCAGCGCGTCCGCTACCGTGTTCTCCGCGTCGTTGTGCGCATCGGCGATTACAAACAGGACAGCTACTATAACCAGGGCATGGGCGAGACCAATATTCTCCCGCTTGATAATGACCCCATCGCTCTCCGCCACCAGATCTGGCTGGCTACCGATGAAGCCTACAAGGCCGCGGGCCAAGCCCTTACCGAAAAGCAAGCCGCGCTGAAGCAGTTCAGCGCCGATCTGAATCCAGTTGACGATTTTGCCAAAGCTCCCATCGTCGCGGACGTTGAACCCACGGTCGCTCTGCAGGTCGACGCCGCCACATGGAAGAAAACGTTAGAAGACGTCACCAATCTGTATCGCCTGTATCCGGACGTGCAATCCGTCAGCGCCTCCGCGCGTTTTTCCGCCATCAACGAATATTTGGTGAACTCCGAGGGCACCGTTACGCGCTCCGGCAAAAAAACCTATAACGTCACGCTCAACAGTTCCGCGCAAGCCGCCGATGGCATGCGCCTCACCCGCAATCCGTTCTGGATGGTTGCCAAAGCCGAAGAGCTTCCCACGCGAGAAGCGCTGCTTTCCGATGCGCGCAAGACTCTGGACACGCTCGTCGCATTGCGGCAAGCGCCTATCGTTGAAGAGGAATATCGCGGCCCCGTGCTGTTTGCGCCGGACGCCGCGACCGACGTAGTCGCTTCCCTCGTCGGCACCAATGTTCTCGGCCGCAAGCCGCAGCTCGGCCGCCCCAATCGCACCGTAGGTGCGTTCGCCACCAGCTTCAAGACTCGCGTGCTGCCCAACTTCCTCACCGTCGTCGACGACCCAACGCTCCGTAATTTTCAAGGCAAGAGTCTCGTCGGCACCTATGAAGTCGATGACGACGGCGTCAAAGCGCAACCGGTGACCCTCGTCGACGCCGGCACGCTGATCAACTATCTCGTCGGCCGCCAACCCATTCGCGACTTTCCTTCGTCCAACGGCCATGGCCGCGCCGGCGCCGGAGCCTATCCCGCCCCAAACCTTGGAGTGCTGCTCCTGAAAAGCAAGGAAGCGCAGTCTCCCGAAGAATTGAAGAAGCGCGTCATCCACATGATCACCGAACAAGGTAAGCCGTACGGCTATCGTGTCGAGACGCTCGGCCCCGGCAACTCCCCACGCCTGCTCTATCGCGTCTACCCAGACGGCCACGAAGAACTGGTTCGCGGCGCCGTCTTCAGCGAATTGGACGTGCGCGCCCTCCGCAGCGACCTGATCGCCGTCGGCAACGATCCGCAAGTCAGCAATCGCGCAGGCGGCATCGCCACCACCGTCATCAGCCCTTCGCTGCTCTTCGATGAGCTCGAAGTAAAGCGCGCCGACACCAGCAAAGACAAGCTCCCGGATTATCCCGCTCCACCGCTAGAGAAGAAATGACGACACTTTCGAGTGCGCCGGCTTGCCGCCGCTTTCGCAATGTCAAAGACTTCTCGATTCGTCCGTGTACGGTGGAGTTCCTAGCGAGCACCTGTAGCGGCCACGGACTTTCGCGGGCGCCTTTGATTTCGCCAGCGCACTGACAAAACTGCAATGACTGACGAAGCACCCGACGCCGCCCTCGATCCCATCGACGCTCCCGAGCCCTCGCTAAATTTCCGCAAGCGTCTCGAAGAGCTCGGCCAAATGGCCCTCCTCGTCTTCATCCTCGCTTCCGCCGCGTTTCTCAGCGCCATCACCGCCATGCGCATCGCCATCCACGGCCGCGAAGTCACCATGCCCAACCTCACCGGCAAAAACGTCGCCGAAGCCACCACCATGCTCCGCTCGCGCGGCCTCGTCCTGAAAGTTGCCGACCGCGTCTATAGCGAGCTGCCCATCAACGTCGTCGTCCGTCAAACCCCGCCCGCCGGTCTGCTCATGAAACAGTCTCAGCAAGCCCACGTCGTGCTCAGTCTCGGCCAGCGCGAACTGCAAATCCCGCTGCTCGAAGGTAATTCGCTCCGCGTCTCCCGCATCGAACTCCTCCGCGCCGGCCTGCAAGTCGGCGAAGTCTCCGCCATCTCCATGCCCAACAAGCCCGCCGACGAAGTCGTCATCCAGACGCCGCGTCCCGGCACCGGCGCCGCCACTCCCCGCGTCGACGTCCTGATCTCGCAAGGCCCGCACGAATCCGCCTACGTCATGCCCCACTTCGTCGGCATGACCGAATCCGACGCCCAGCGCCGCCTCGACTCCGCCGGCCTCCACCGCAAAGTAAATTACGTCTCCGCCCCCCAATGGCCCCGCGGCACCGTGATCGACCAGTCCCCCCTAGCTGGCTCCCGCCTACCCGCCCCCTCCACCATCGAATTCACCGTCGCCAACTAGTCGAACGTCTGTCTTTTCGGCACAGCTCGTTTCACACTAGGAATCCTTACCAAAAAGGGTGGATCAGTTTTGATTACGCACTGTATCGGCAGCTAACCGCGTGGCCAGAGGTGGCCGCGTTGGACCTGGCGCTCACTAATGCATCGGGAACAATGTCCTCGATGCTCAATCGAAAATCCACGCGACGCAGAGCAAGCTGGTGATCGCCCTGCGTCGCGAATAAAACAACACTCATCCCTGACGAACGGCCGAGCTTTCAAATCTAGTCCCGGTCATCGTCTCCGTCGTCGCCTCGCGCACGCATCGCGTGCCTCGACACGTAATCTGCCACAGCTCTGCCCAGCCCATTTGCGCGCAGGCAGCTGGTCCGGAAGTGTATGCCGCCAAAAACGCGCGCATCGACGATTTCCGCTATCGCCTCCGAGAAGCTCGAAAACGAACGAGTGCCCGGACGTACCTCCGAGGTGACGCTAAACGCTGTGTTCTCTCCAAACGCGGCGCCAAGGATGAAGGCCGCTGCTCCACTCATCGAGGAATGAGCCGACGGATACTCCGGATGCGCAGGAGTCCCCGTCAGAGAATTCAGCCACGGCTCCCACATCGGCTCGGCGTCCGCGGGCGTGAGACCCGTTCGGATTGCGGTGACCGGCCGCCAGAAAACGTAGCGGTACTTGCTATCCCAGCATGCGATAAGCGCGTCGGAAAGTGTGATATTCAGCAACGCAAATAAGTGCGCATTTTCGGTCAGAGTCAGCCCACGCCCTGCCGAAATCTGCGCGGCAATGCGGTTCCAGGCAAGCGGAGTGTTCAATGCCCAGAACAGCGCGAGTTCCGATTGATCCGGAGTGCGCATCGAGCCAGAAAGCGTGCCCATAACCTTCACTTCGTTGAGATCCGCGGCGTACTCCGCGTTGTTCAGGGCTAGCGGCGGCGCCAAGCGGAACTGCGATGGTCGCGTGAGTACCCACGGCGTCATGGTAGCGATCTGCGGTGTTGCGCCGAAAGCGTTAGCGGGCGGCGTGGGGCGCCAAAAGCCGACGGCCGGCGTACCGACGACACCCTGCACGCCGATGAACGGCGGCGGCGTGGGCGCGAAGCCGTCGGTCAGCCGCGAGGCCCAGATGGCATCGGCAACCGTTTGGCCCCAGGCGACACCCGCCGCGATGGCTTCGGCTTTTTCGGTCGACGCGAGAGCCGCTAGCGACGCATTCAGCCGACTAGTTAGCATCGCGCTCTGCGCCGGATATAGGTGCAAGAGAATCGCGTAGGCCGCCTGAATCGCCGCTGCGCCCTGCGACGCATGATGCGGCGCGTCCGGTCTCACTTGCAACGGGCGAAAGCGCGGCTCGATGCCGTTAACGGCATCGAATACGGAGGCTGATACCAATGCGACTACGCGGCTGGTTACATTCGGGGCGGTACCGGCCGTCAGCACTGCCGTGTTCATGACGCCCATCCACTCCAGCACCGGGTCTGGCGTGGCCGCCGACACCGGCAGCGGACTGGCAGCGAGCAGCGCCGCAATCAGCAGCAGCATTGCGCTCCGAATCGTCGCGCCCGCGCCTTGCCGGCAAAATAAGAGAAATAGGTCTACGTTGGACCGGGTCGTGATTCGAGTTCTGCACATACGAGCCTCCATGGATGCTTACTGAGTGAGCGCCAAATCAGGGGACAAAGTACGAAGATGTACCGGTCGCGCCTCGACTGGATCGCTTGTAGTGGGCATGCTGTGCCAGCACACGCTTCGGCGCAACGGGCAAAGAGAGGCAAAGAGGGGCAAAGCGCCACATTCCGCAGATTTTTCGCCCAGTTCGGGCAGTTGCCACGGAAAGAGACAGGTGTAATACTTCTTCCACTTAGCAGGAGCCTACCGGCCTATGTCAGTTCACGCGACGCAAACCCTCAACACGAGTGCCGATGCCCAAGGGCGGCGCCTGGAATCCTGGAAAGAGATTGCCGCCTATCTCGGGCGTGACGTCACGACCGTCCGCCGGTGGGAGAAACGCGAGGGGCTGCCCGTCCATCGTCTTCATCACGGTAAACTCGGATCGATTTACGCCTACACAAGGGAACTTGACACGTGGCGCAATCAACGGGCGTCTGCCGCAGTTCCCTCCGCATCGGATTCAGAGTTCGTGCCCGCCACCACCTGGCTTACAGGTCGTTCGCGCAGGGCCCTGCTGCTCATGGGATTGATCGTGACATTGTCCGCCGGGCTCGCATGGTTCGTGCGCGCGCGGACGGGTTCGCCCCCAATCAACTCCAACCCACGCATCCGGTCACTCGCCGTGCTTCCGCTGGAAAACTTCTCCGGCAATCCCGAGCAGGACTACCTCTCCGATGGCATGACGGAGGCACTGATTTCGCGCCTCTCGGCAATTCACGCCTTGCGTGTGATTTCGCGCACTTCCGTAATGCACTTCAAGGGCACCCGAAAGTCGTTGCCTGCGATTGGGAAGGAACTAAACGTTGACGCGGTCATCGAAGGCTCGGTTCTGCGATCCGGCGACAAGATTCGCATCAGTATTCAGTTGATTCGCGCCGACACGGACGAGCACCTCTGGTCGGGTACATATGACCGCGAATTGCAGGACGTGCTGAAGCTGCAGAGCGAAGTCACCTACGGCATTGCACATCACATTGAGGTCGCCGTTTCGGGCGCCCACCCGGGTGTACCCGAGGCCCCGCGCACCGTGACGCCGGAAGTCTACGAATCCTACCTGAAGGGTCGTTTTGCCCTGCATAAGAACAGCCGGGCCGGACTCGAGGAGGCCGTTCGGCATTTTCAGGCGGCAGTCGACGCCGACGGCACCTTTGCTCCCGCCTACGCTGGCTTGGCGGCTGCGTACTCTGACCTCGGCCTGGTTTTCTACGGCAAGCCTCCTGGCGAGAGCCGCCCAAAGGTGCTCGCTGCGGCCCGAAAAGCGTTGGAATTGGATCCCGAGCTTTCGGAGGCCCGTGCAGAGCTCGGAGACGCCCTGCAGAAAGACTGGCACTGGGCGGAAGCGGAAGCCGAATACAGGCAGGCCATCGAGCTGAGCCCCAACAATGCGGCCGCTCACGGAGGCTTGGCCCAATGGCTCCTATGTCAGGGCCGCACCGAGGAAGCCCTCGCCTCGGCTCGGCGAGCGCAGGAACTCGATCCGCAGGAATTTAACGGCCAGCAGGTAGGGGCCATCCTTTTTTATAGTCACCGTTTTGATGAGGCCCTTCGTGAATTGCGTACCACGTTGAGCGTCGAACCGAACGATCCGTTAGCCGCTTGGTATCTCGGCTTTGCACTCATGGGCGCCAAACATTATGACGAAGCGATCACAGCTCTGGAGAGAGCCGCTTCCCTTTCGGACCACAGCTCCGCGGTGCTGGGCGTGCTCGTCGGTGCCTATGCCGGCGCCGGCCGCCGCGCGGATGCTCTCCGGGTTCTCAGCGAACTTCACCAACGCCGAAAAGCCGGTTACGTGCCGCCGGCCGCGTTCCTCAATGCCTACCTGCGACTCGGTGACAAGGAGGAGGCATTTGCCTGGCTCGAGCGTTGTGCCGAAGAACGCTCGAACATCATGCAATTTCTTAAAATGCACCCCTTCTTCGATCCCCTCCGCAGCGACCCCCGTTTCGCCACATTCCTACGCCGAGCCAACCTCCAATAGCTGAAATCCGTCGCGTGGGCAGCCATTTTTGACTGTCCGCCGTTGTGCGTGCTCCCACAGCCCCTAGCACATCTTGGCCGACCCCGACACTCATCGCTCGCGGCCGCACTCCGGTTCTCGAACACAAATTGTTTTTTGTGTTGACAACGCTCTAACCGATGAGCTATAGTCTCAATTGGTTAGACTTGCGTCCAAGCTTTCTCCGCGGCCAATTGTGGGCCGCTTTTTTTGTTCCGCACTTGTCTGCCACATCGCCCAGAATCTGCACATTTTCAGCGCATTGTAAGCGCCTTTAGAATCAACACTTATGCAAAACC
>DATBYP010000312.1:0-3072 GCA_036513675.1 Candidatus Acidiferrum sp. | reverse complement strand
CGTTTCCAACTGAGCAACCGCCGTGGGATGGTTAGAAAATTCACGCATTCCAATGCTGGACATCAGCGCGCACTTCGCATATTGCACCCGCCGCGCGTCAAAGAATGCGGCCGCAATCCCAGTCGCGATGACCAACTCCGCGGGATCCGCGTTGGTGCCGCGTGGGCAAGCTTCATGGTCTGCTCGTGGAAGGCGGGATCGGAGAGCGCGCGGGGCCTTCCAAGCTCCCTGGTCGAGGAGCGCATGTGCTCGCTCTTGAGATATTGCTGCTCGCGCACGTGTGTTACTTCGGCGCAGGAGTTTGGCTGCCGTCTTCCTCGGCGATGATGGCGTGCATCCACTCCCGGGCCATTTCCAGTAACTGGTTACGCAGCTCGGGCGACAGGCTGTCTTCTTTCGCGAGCTTTACGCAGTCCCGAGCGTATTTTTCAAATTCCTTTGCTGTCTCGGATGACATGGCACAACCCTCAAAACGAGTTTCCATTCTCCAAGCGCTATAATTGCGATTTGTGGAGCCGAGTTCCAATATGAACGCGCGTTTTTTACGAAAACCGGGACCTACCTTGGCCATCTGTCGGGAACCAAACAGACAGTCGGATCGTTGGGGCTAGGGGTATGGTGGATGCCCAAATGTCCCAGCCAATAGTCGGCAAGACGGTCCTCGATACCGCGGCTGAAGAGCTGACCTTGCAATCGCAAGAGGCGCTCCCGCCCTACGAACTCGATCCAGCCTTCGATAATCTGGCCGTCCGCAAGCGCATCGGCGAGGTGATCGCAAAGCCTATGGGGCAGCGAATTCCCAAACTGGAGACCGGCCGCCGCCATCGCGTCGGTAGACAATAGCCGTCACGTTTGGGCTTTAGGACAGCGGCGGCACCGCTTTATTGATGTGCTCGCGAACGACGTCGTAGCACTCGCACGCGGATTCTTTGAGACCTGTACGGTCGATAATTCTAATTTGGCCGCGCGAGTACCGGATCAGCCCAGCTTTTTGAAGCGTGTGGGCGCACAGGGAAACGGAGGTTCGTTGTACTCCGAGCATGTGCGAGAGAAATTCTTGAGTCAGCGGAACCATGTCCGTTTCGGTGGTGTCCTGCGACTGCAAGAGCCACCGGCACAGCCGAGCTTCCACGGAGTGAAGTGCGTGGCACGCTGCGGATTGCTGCGCTTGCAGGAATATGACGTTTTGAAACCTATTCGTGAGCTTTCGGAAGGGCTCGCTCGCTTTGTACAATTCCAAGAAATTCGAGGCTTGGACTTGCCATGCCGTACCCACAATCTGGACTGTGGATTGGCCAGCCGACTGTGAACCGTTGCTTCCAATCGAGGCACCGACCACGCCTTCTCTTCCCACGATGGCGGTTTCGATTTGCTCTCCCGTCCTCATCACCGCGAGTATCGATATCATCCCACTCAGGGGAAAGTAGACGTGCTCAATTGGTTCGCCAGCCGGATGAAGCACTACGCCCCGCTCCATTGAAATTTCTTTGAGATTGGGTTGAAGCCGCGAAAGGTCGTCGGCACCGAGCCGCTTCAAAAGGCGGTTTTCCCCTATTGTGTTGGGCTTTTGCACATGAGCCGCTCCGTCGCCCCTTCGGTGGGACAGAGACCACGGCATTGACCGTGAGGCGCGCCGAATAGCGCCGGCTGTGGAGACCAGTTGAGACATAGTCCTTATGGCTTCTTTTTACAATCATGTGTCGGGAAGTGGGCAGACAAAGGAACTTTGCAAGCATCTAATTTTGACTCGTAATTCCTCCCGCCTGAAATTGGTGAAGCGTAAAAATGTATGGGTATCTCCAGGAGCACATCGGGGCGTTTGGTCCTGCCGAGATTCGTACTCTAGTCTCTGCATTCGACAAAGCTTGGGAGTCCATTCAAGCCAGCGGAGCCATCTTCGAGACGAGTGCTCACGCTGAGACCGCACGGGCGATCCTAGCAAAACACATCATTGAGGCCGCTAAGCAAGGCGAGCTTGATCAACGTCGTTTACGCGATGGCGCTCTAGTGGCCTGGACTCGATATCTGCGAAGCGCGCCATATCATCCTCGCCGACGGCCGGAAACTGAGACTCAATCGACAGCAGTGTGAAAATCCTATCCGTCTAACCAGGCAGAGACACCAATCGCGCTCCGCCTGTAATCCAGCGCATCATGCCAATCAGACAATATTTAGATGGGGTTCGATTCGACTAAGAAACTACGCGCGTTATGGGCATTGCATTCGAAATGACACGCGCGGCCATCCGATTAGATGGCCAAAATGCTATCGATGAAATAATCGCAAGGAAAATTATCGAACCCGCCCATGCGGGCGAGCGCAATCCAGATCAACTGTGCCAGCGGGTGCCGGATGATCTTCGAAGCCGCTGCCGCGCCAGAAGTGGCCGAAGTCGGATGAATCCGACTTCGGCTGGGGAGCGGAACCCACCGAACTTGCTGCGCGCTTGTGTACCACACCAGAACGCACTCGATGCTTCAAGCCGCCGCGGCGGATTTGCCGATTGCGGCATTCACGCGCGGCATAACCTCCTCCGCCATCAGCTGCATGGAGCGTTTGTTGAGCGCGGGATCGACCCAGTCCATGCCGGCATAGACCAACTCCCCGAAATCGCCGGTTTCCTCGCGTAACGCGAGAATGCGATCGACAACCCTGTTCACGCTGCCGTAGATCACGCAATGGTCGAGCACGTAATCAAGCGTAATCTCGTCGTCGGGCTGATCCTTGTACGACTTGAAAACGTAGAGCCGCTTGCCGCGCTTCATCTTTGCGCGCATCTGATGAAAGTAGAACCGGTAGGGGCTGTTGTCGTCGTAGCGGCCATAGCGCGCGGCGACCTTGTCGTCGTCGTGAACGAATATCGCGCGCGCCACGCGCCAATCCGCGATCTTTGCTTCGGCGCCGGCCTCCGCCTTGCCTTTGCAGTAATTCTCCCAATGGGATTTGAGATGCTGCGAGAGCAGGAAATTGGCGGAGAGGGGATGAAAGTCGCGCTTTCCCATCAGCACCACGCCGGGAGAGAATGGCGCTACGACGGTGCCGACAATCTCCGGCCGTGGCTTCTGGTAGGGC
>DATBYP010000311.1:0-2440 GCA_036513675.1 Candidatus Acidiferrum sp. | reverse complement strand
GAATGGACGGCTGTGGGCGTTAGCAACGACCTTGCAGGCATTCCACGCGTGATTGCCGCGGAACGCCTGCCCTGAAAACTAATATCCGATGGAAGCGATATTTTTTCTTTGCATTTCTAAATGAGGGTGCGGGATGTTGTCGCACGTTCCCAACGGGCGTAGGCTTAGCTGGACATGCCGGATTTAGCACGGTTTCGCGCCAAGCATGATGCTCCTGCCGAATTAACTCCGCAGACTGATACGTCAATACTGCATGTCGACATGGACGCGTTTTTTGTTTCTGTGGAACTGCTGGAACGTCCCGAGCTTCGCGGTAAGCCGGTTGTTGTGGGCGGCCGCCCGGATCAACGCGGCGTAGTCACGGCAGCCAGCTATGAAGCACGGAAGTTTGGCATTCAATCAGCGATGCCGTTGCGAACTGCGGGACGCTTGTGCCCCCACGCTATTTTTCTCGACGGTCACCACGCGAAGTACACGCAATGGAGCGACCGGGTAGCTGCTATACTCACAAACTTTTCTCCCGTGGTGGAAATGGTATCCATCGACGAGGCGTATCTCGATCTCGCAGGCACAGAACGTTTGCACGGACCTCCGCTTGCGGCGGCGGATAAACTGTTGCGTAGCATTACTCGCACTACCGGTCTGCCATGTTCCGGTGGCCTGGCTTCGACCCGGCTGGTGGCTAAGGTAGCTTCCGATCAGGGTAAGCCTCGGGGACTGGTTTGGGTTCCGGCGGGGAGCGAAGAGCGATTTCTGGCGCCGCTTCCGGTGCGAAAAATTCCGGGGATCGGCAAAGTCACAGAGAGAGCCTTGCGCGCGCTGGGAATCGAAACGGTGGAACAAATTGCGACGCAGCCGCAGGAAAAACTTGAGAAGACTTTCGGGCAGTGGGGCACGGCGCTGTATCGCAAGGCACGTGGTGGCGATTCGTACGAGTTTGTAGTTGATGCGGAACCCAAATCCATTTCTCAGAATCACACGTTCAATGAGGACACTGATGATTCGGCGGCTTTGACCGCGGTGCTGAGCCATCTATCGCAAAAAGCCTGCAAGCGTCTTCGCGAAGCCGGCCTCGCCGCGAGCACCCTTACGTTGACGATTCGCTACGCGGGATTCGATACGCACACGCGTTCCAAATCGCTAGGCGAAAGCACGGCGCTGGACACGGATATTAACGCCGTATTCCAGGAGCTTTTTCAGAAACATCGCGATCAACGCCGAAAAGTTCGACTCCTGGGAGTGAGCCTCAGCAATTTCAGCCACGGCGGTGAGCAGCTCGATTTGCTTCAAGTAGAACGCCGCGAAAAACTGCAAAAACTAACGCAAGCCACGGACCGGCTGCGCGACCGGTTCGGTTTCAGCAAAGTACAATTCGGCGGTTCGCTGCGGCGCGGCGACTCAACGCCTGAGGATCGCTGAGCTTGATTCTTAGTAGTCTTCCTGCCATTAGGCACCAGTTAACATCGTGTGCGATACAAGTCTTCTCGCATGCTGGGCTCTGGCGCATAATCGAAAAGTGACGCCTCGCGAGCTGGCCAATTCGATTTGCAATACGTTAGTTCGTGAAGGGCACCAAGCCTTGCTGGTGGGGGGCTGCGTGCGTGATTTATTGCTTGGCCGCCAGCCTGCCGATTACGACGTAAGCACCGACGCAACACCAGATCGCGTCATTTCCTTATTTCCCGAGTCGGTGGCCGTGGGTGCGCAGTTCGGAGTAATCGTCGTGCCGCGCGACGGTCATCATGTGGAAGTGGCTACCTTTCGATCTGACATCGGATCCGCCGATGGCCGTCATCCGGAGCGCGTGGTTTTCACATCGAGTCCAGAGCAAGACGTTCAACGCCGCGACTTCACTATCAATGGTCTGCTGATGCGGCACGATTCCGGGGAGATCCTCGATTTCGTTGGCGGACAACCTGATTTGCGAGCCGGAATCATCCGGGCCATTGGCGAACCGGCGCGGCGTTTCGCGGAAGACAAACTGCGCATGTTGCGGGCGGTGCGCTTCGCAGCGCGTTTTGGATTTCGGATCGAGCCAGAAACGTTTGCTGCTATTCGCATGCATGCCCGCGAAATCGGCCAGGTTTCTGCCGAACGAATTCGTGAGGAATTGACAAAGCTGCTGACGGAGGGCGCGGCTCGCCGCGGCATGGAACTGCTGGATGAAAGCGGCCTTCTGCAACAGGTATTGCCGGAAGTCACGGCCATGCAGGGGGTCGAGCAACCGCCGCAATACCATCCTGAAGGGGATGTGTGGACGCATACGCTGCTCATGTTGGAGGGACTTCCGGCTGGGAGTTCCTCGACTCTGGCCTGGGGCGTTCTTCTTCATGATGTGGGAAAACCGCGCACGTTCAGGCCGGTTTCGGAGACCGGGGATCGCATTCGCTTCGACGGTCATGTTGACGTGGGAGTTCGCATGGCCGAGGTTATCTGTGGG
>DATBYP010000310.1:0-10655 GCA_036513675.1 Candidatus Acidiferrum sp. | reverse complement strand
GGAGATTGGTGGGTATTCGTTTGGCAAGCCGGTGCGGATCACTTCGACGGCGGCGCTTGGGAAATCGGGCGTGATTAATATTGAGCGCGAGTCGAACTTGAGCGGGCGATTTCACGACAAGGGCGTGCACATTATTTCGGGTTATTTGCGGAGCCGCTTTGCGCAGGACAAGCCGTTGTCGCTGGCGGCCAGCATTTGTTTCGAGCAGTCGTATTCGGGAGTGGATGGGGATAGCGCGAGCTCGACAGAAATTTATGCGCTGATTTCGGCGCTGGCGGAATTGCCGCTGCGGCAAGACATCGCGGTGACGGGGTCGATGAACCAGCAGGGAGATATTCAGGCGATTGGCGGGGTGAACGAGAAGATCGAAGGATTTTTCGATGTGTGCCGGATTGCGGGACTGAGCGGAACGCAAGGGGTGATGATTCCGGCGTCGAACGTCGAGGATTTGATGTTGCGTGACGATGTGCTGGAAGCGGTAGCAGCGGGGAAGTTTCATATTTGGCCGGTAGCGAAGGTGGAAGAGGGAATTGAGGTTTTGACGGGGATGACGGCGGGATTCTGCAATGGGGACGGGACGTTTCAGGCGGGGACGGTGTTTGCGAAGGTGAATGATCGATTGAGCAAAATGGCGCAGATGATGAAAGGGTTTGAGTGAAGCTAGTCTGCGGGGCCTGGATCAGGCGCATTCTCTTCCAATAAAACGACTGAGCAGTTCGTCTCCCTATCGCACCAGGTTCTGCCATCCCTACCAACCTCCCAGCCTCCGAAGAAGACATTGCACAGTCCAAAAAACTCATAAAACGTCCTTCGTAGGGCTTGCCGCACAGTAAAGCGACCTCGGTTTCCGAATGGCGGCAGGACCTGTAGCCGCATGATAAAGCAGCCCGGAGTTTGCTTGCCCCTGATTAGAGGGAATGCAAAGTAGAAAAACATGAGTGCCATAAACGCAAATATGCCAGGAATGATGAATTGACTGTCGGTGCTAACGAGATAGTCGCGTTTGAAATACCATTGGAACTTTCCGGTTCGGTTGGCCTCGAGACACAACGGAAAGCGCCCAGATGGCCGACAGCATAGCGAGGCTAAACCAAAAATCGATCAGGAACGCCGAAATTCTTCGTCGCAACTTAGGAACACCTGCTGTCACAGTCCTGGTCTCACTCAGCATGAGAAGAACAAAAATAACTAACGCTGCGGCGGCCCACAGCAAAACGGCTGGGTGACTGCCGGCAGAAACCAATACGCTGCCGTTTTTCGAGACTATTGAGTCGCCGACTAGAGGGATGTCGAAAACATATTCAGGCACAAAACTTAGTCCAACAAAAACTAGACAGGCCAGACGCAGCAACTTCCTGGAGAAAGCTGATGGAAATGTCTTTTCGGAAGCGGTTGGATTTTGGTACGGCATTCCGCGAATTATGGCATCTTGCTAAGGGCCGGGGGCTAGGTAGGCTTGACGGTGGTCTACCTTATACGAGGAATCTTTCACTTTGACTTTGAGGGAGTGGAGTTGGCTGTCGGCGGCGGGCGGGGCGAAGGCTAGGCTGTATTCGTGGCGGATTAGCTGGGCGATTTCGGCGTAGGCACGGCTGAATTCGTTGGCGTTGGTGGGGAAGTAGACGCGGCCGCCGGTTATGGCGGAAAGTTCGCGCAACGATTGGTCGGCTTCGGCCAAGCCGTCTTGGACTACGGCGCGACTGGAACGCTCTTGCGGAGAAAGCTTTTTGTGCTTCTTGGCGGGCTTGCGAAAGTCGGCGGAGAGAGAGACGGCGAGGATGCGGACGTCCGAGGTTAGGAGCTTGCGCTGAATCGCTTGGGGATCTTCCGAAGGAGAAGAATCGAAGCCCGTGGAGAGAAGGACGATGGTTTTCTTTCCCGGGAGCGGCGCGAGCCAGTCGATGGCGGTGGCGAGGCTGGAGGAGAGGTTTAGGTCGGCAAAGTCGTTGCCGAAATTGATGTCGTACAACGCGGCGCGGGCTTGGGCTTTATTGGGCGTGAAATCGAGAATGGGATGCGGGGCTTTCGAATAGCTGGCGATGGCTACGCGGTCGGTGGGAGCTATGGTCGTGAGGAGTGTGTCTGCGGCTAGAAGGTGATTTTTGCTGAGGAAAATGACCGCGGGACCGGATTCGATGAGGAGGAGAAGCTGTGCGGGTTCTTCGATGGGCAGGAAGTCGGTGACGGGCTGCTCGATGTCGTTGTCGAAGACGTGGAAGTCTTCACGGCGGAGGCCTTCGATGAAGTTGCCGGCGGAGTCGGTGACGGTTACGCCGATGTTGACGCGATTGACGGTTACGCGGATGGGCGGGGCGGGTTCCTGGGATTGCGCTGGGGGCAGAGGTGCCGCGAAGAGTAGGAGAAGAAGGACAGCCATGATTGGCTGTCCCACATTGCTTATTAGAGCCATTTGTTGAAGTGGATGCCTTTGGAATCTTTCCAAGAGGCGCCTGCCAGGAGGTGCTGGCGCGTACGTTTAGGACGGCTTGGTAGCAGAGGCCGCGGGACTTGCGGCCGGAGCACCGGTGTCTTTGGGAGTCGAGAGATAGCCGGTGATTTGGTTTTTGCCGACTTCGAAGACGACGAATTCATAAGGCGGCATGCGCGAGCCGCCACGCACGTAGAACTGCACGGGCTCGCCGGCGGTCTTGTCTTTCTTTTCGATGGAACGGTCGTCGACGAAGACGGTCACGGTGTACTTGGATTTTTTCTGGTCGGCCTTGTTCAGCGTGACTTGGACGGGGCCGACTTTCTGGGCGGTCTTGCTCTTAGCGATCTTGAATTCGTAGTAGTTGCGGTCGCCGCGGCGCTTGAGCTCTTCGAGGTCGTCACGATTGTGGGCAATGAGGCCGCTCATGACGCCCATGTCGCCATTGGAGCGCTCGAGGCGGCCTTTGGTGGCTTCCAGGTCCGAGCGGGTGGCTTCGATGTCTTTCTTCGCGCCGCCGACTTCCGTGGCTACAGCATTGATCTTCTGATTGTTTTCCTGCTGAGCGGCGTTAAATTCCGCGGCAAATTTCTGGTCAGCGGCCATTTGGTCTTTACGAAAGGACTCTGAGCGGCTCCGGGCGTTGGCGAGCTCCGATTGCGTCAAGTGCATCTTTTGTTCGGTGACGTCGATGTGGCCCTTGAGATCGGCGAGTCGCGAGTTGGCCTGATCGAGTTGCGCGGTCAGCAGCTTGTTCTGGTCCTGCGTCTTGGAGAGGTTGGATTCCAGGCGGGACTGCACGGAATAGCCGGCGTAGCCGAGTCCGGCGAGCGCGAGAAAGAGAACGATAAACACAACGGCGATCCAGCGCGGAGTGCCAGTTGTGCCTTCGTAGTGGTAGGACTCTTGCGGGCTAGGTACGTTTGGCGAAATGCTCATTCAGCCTCCTGAAAGGTTGGCCCAGAGGGCGGATGCAACTTCAAATTATCTCTCGCAACGGGCGCGCATGTCCATATCGGGTCTAGCGCCTGTTGCGGCGGGCGCGGGGCTTTGTTCGCGCGTCCGATTTAGATGCAGATTCAGGAGTTTTTGATGTAGATCCCGGGGCGCGCCAGCGGCAAAAGACCGTGGTGGTCAGGCCGCCGCGCGGAGTGAATTCACCACGGACGACGCACCATTCGGGCCGCACGGCGGCGACAATGTCGCGCAGGATCTTGTTGACGGCGTTTTCGTAGAAGATGCCCAGGTTGCGATAGGCGAGTAGATACATTTTGAGGGCTTTCAGCTCGATACAATCCTTGCGGGGCATATATTGGATAGTGATGGTGCCGAAATCGGGCAGTCCGGTCTTGGGGCAGACGGAGGAATACTCCGGGAATTTTGTGGTGATGATATAGCCCGGGAACTGGTTGGGCCAGGTTTCGAGGGGCGGGAGTTTTGCGTCGATGCCCGCGCGGGCGTCCTCTGCCGTGTAGTCTGCCATGATTGCTCCGGACTAATATTGTACGACTCTCGGCGGAGTCGTGCTGTTGCTCGGTTTTGGCTATTGCAGGCTAGCGCTAGCGGGCATCGAGATCGAAATCCTTGATCGGGAGATCCCAGTGAGCGTCCAGGATTTCGAAGCGGCGCTGCTCCTCCTTTTTGTAGGAGTCCTGGTCGGGGAAGAGCTGCTTTAACAGGGGAGCGGAGTCGAAATTATCGTTGGCGATCTGGGCGTTTTTGAAGACGATGGTGGTGCGGAAATCCCAGCGGCCGTCTTCCGTAGCGTGGTAGCGGGGGACTTGGGCGAAGACTTTGACGATGCGGCCCAGCTCGATTTCTTTTTTCAGTACGGGGTAGTGGTTTTTCTTAAAAAGGGCGATGAATTCTTCGGCGTGGCCCCACTTGGCTTTGTAGTAGTACTCGATGACGTAAGGTTTGTCGCTGGCGCTTTGCTGCTGCGGCGGGTTGGGTTGCGCTTGGAGGCTGCTCGAAACTGGAAACGTTATGATGGCTAGGGCTGCGAGCATGGTGACAACGAGGCAGCGAAGGGAATTTGAAATGGCGGTTTGCATCCGATCCTCCGTGTGATTTGTGGTGCACGGATGTTACTCTCATCCGTTTGCAGGCGCAGTAGTTTTCGCAAGCAGCGAAATGAGTTTATTGCGAGAGGGAAGGGCTTATTGCATGGGTGAGAAGAAGCGCAACCGAGAGCTGGGCATGCATTGCCCTATCACTCGGCGGGATTTTCTCAATGGCGTGGCGATTGGCGCTGGCGGGTTGATGGCGGCTGATCCGCTGCTCGCGGCTCTGCTTAGTGAGGAGACGGCTCCAGAAAAGGCGCCTGGGTATTATCCGCCCGCGCTGACGGGGATGCGCGGGAATCACGACGGTACGTTTACGTATGCGCATCAGCTTCGGGACGGAAAGCGCTGGGATTCCACGGGAGCGGCGGCCAATACGGGCGAAACGTACGACTTGGTTGTCGTGGGCGGGGGAATCAGCGGGTTGGCGGCAGCATATTTTTATCGCAAGCGAGCGGGAAGAAGTGCGCACATTTTGGTTCTGGACAATCACGACGATTTTGGTGGACACGCGAAGCGTAACGAATTTCGAGCAGGCGGGCGGATGCTGCTGAGCTATGGCGGCACGCAATCGATCGAGAGCCCTGGAAGCTACAGCCAGGTTGCAAAAGACCTGCTCGCGGAAGTGGGCATTCAGATTGAGCGATTCTACAAAGCGTATGACGCTAAGCTTTACAGCAAGTTAGGGACTGCGGCTTTTTTTGACAAGGAGACGTTTGGCGCGGACCGGCTGGTTAGCGGAATGAACGCCACCCCGTGGCCGGAGTTTTTGGCGCAGGCGCCGCTTTCCGGTGCGGCCCGGCGCGACATCGCGCGTGTTTACACGGAAAGAGCGGACTATTTCCCCGGGCTTTCGAAAGAGGAAAAGGTCGCGAAGCTCGGGAAAATCAGCTATGCGGATTATTTGGTGAAGTATTGCAAGATAGTGCCCGAGGCGCTGCCGTTCTTTCAGACGTTTACACACGATCTGTTCTGCGCGGGCATCGATGCGGTTTCGGCGCTTGCTTGCTATGAAGCGGGCGACGACTATCGGTCGTTCACGTATCCGGGCTTTGATGGACTGGGTTTTCCGGAACAGGAGAAAGAAGAGCCGTACATTTTTCATTTTCCGGACGGCAACGCGACGGTCGCTCGCCTATTGGTGCGCGCTTTAATCCCAGGAGCGGTACCCGGGGAAACGATGGATGACGTAGTTACGGCGCGAGCGGACTACAGCAAGCTCGACCAAGCGAACGCGGCCGTGCGAATTCGATTGAACAGCACCGCCGTACACGTCCAGCACGTGCACGGCGCGGCGACCGGCAAGGATGTGGAGGTCGCGTATACGCGTGGCGGGAAATTGGCCACCGTTCGCGCCAAGAAATGTGTGCTCGCGTGTTACAACGGGATGATCCCGTACATTTGTCCGGAGTTGCCGGAGAAGCAGAAGGAAGCGCTGTCTTACCTCGTGAAGGCGCCGCTGGTGTACACGCACGTGGCGCTGCGCAACTGGAAGGCGTTCCACAAACTCGGAGTGCATCACATCGTGGCGCCCGGCGCGTATCACACGTACACAGCGCTGGATTTCCCGGTGAGCCTCGGGCAATACAAGTTTCCGAGCAATCCCGAAGAGCCGATGGTGCTATTCATGCTGCGCACTCCGTGCCGGCCGGGACTTTCGCCGCGGGACCAGCATCGCGCTGGACGGATGGAACTGATGCAAACGACCTTCGAGACGTTCGAGCGCAACATCCGCGATCAGTTGGCGCGGATGCTGAGTCGTGCGGGCTTTGATGCTGCTCGTGACATTGAAGCGATTACCGTGAATCGCTGGGCGCACGGCTACGCGTTTACGCCGAATCCGCTGTTTGATCCGGATTGGAAAGAGGAAGAGAAGCCGTGGGTGATGGGCCGAAAGCGTTTTGGAAGCATTGCCATTGCAAATTCGGATGCTGGAGCGGAGGCGTACACCAACGTGGCCATCGATCAGGCGCACAGGGCAGTTGCGGAGTTGGCGGAGTGACAGGCTGCGACTCAGGAATGAAGTCACTAGGCGCGTGTAATCAAGGTGTCAGCGTGCGCGTAATTGCGGGAGTGTTCGCTCTTTGCAGTCTGCTAGGTTCGTTTGCATTCGGTCAGACGGAGAGGTCGGCGTCGCAAGCGAAAGAAAAAATCATCATTGACACGGACATTGGCGGCGATATCGATGACGCCTTCGCCGTTGGGCTGGCCCTGCAAAGTCCTGAGTTCCAGATTCTGGGGATCTCGAGCGCGTGGGGCGACACACATCT
This sequence comes from Candidatus Acidiferrum sp., assembly GCA_036513675.1. Classification (GTDB taxonomy): domain Bacteria; phylum Acidobacteriota; class Terriglobia; order Acidiferrales; family UBA7541; genus Acidiferrum. Next base: position 3,894 of record DATBYP010000310.1, on the reverse strand, counting down.
TCGGGCGCGCCTGCTAAGCCGTTTTCTCAAGGAAACCGGCCGGCCTGACATTCCCGTTGCTGTGGGAATTGCGAAGCATCCGCCCGGCAAGCTAGACACATTGAGCCAAGCTCCCTACGCAGAGGGCGGTCCTGCGGGCGAGAATTACGCAAGCGCGGTGGATTTCCTTCTCGAACAAATACGACTACATCCGGGTGAGATCACTCTGCTCGCCATTGGCCCTGAGACGAATCTTGGCGCGGCGATTGACCGCGACGTGGCGACGTTCCGCAAATTGAAACGAGTGGTTCTAATGGGAGGGTCTGTTTATCGCGGGTACAGCCAGTTCAATTACGGCAAGACGCACGGGCCCGATCCCGAGTGGAATATCCTCTGCGACATCCAAGCCGCGCAGAAGGTATTTAGTTCGGGTGTTCCTCTCTATGTCATGCCGCTCGATTCCACACAGATCAAATTGCAGGAACTCGAGCGGGCAGAGATTTTCAAGACCGGTACTGCTTTGACGGATGCATTACTGGTGCTTTATGCCCAGTGGTCGCGCGGCGGCGCTCAAACGCCCACGTTGTTCGATGCGGTTGCAGTTGCTTCTGCGATTCATCCGGAGTTGTGCCCGGCACAGCCGATAAGACTGCGCGTCGATGACCAAGGATATACGCGTGTGGAATCTGGAGCGTCAAACGCGCAGGTTTGTCTGCGTTCGAGTTCGGACCAGTTCCTGGAGTTTTTTATGCCGAGGATCGTGTCGCCGCGCTTGGTTGGTAGCGCTGACGGGACGCGAACCCGCGTTTCTGCCATGAGAGCATCAAGACCACGGAAAAATAAAACCGCAAACGTGGCTCAGATTGCCGAACGAACGGCGGCACGTTAAACTGTTTCGAGTGGCCCGGTAGAGTAACTGGTTAACTCGTCACCCTCTCAAGGTGAAGATTACGGGTTCGATTCCCGTCCGGGCTACCAGCAATTTACGCGGAATGGTGTTCGTGCCAGCAACGAATTGTATCTGGCACGTTTCCGGTTTTACCTCTTCGCTTTTGGATAGTACGCTCCTGGACAATGCTGTTACGACAGAAGAAGATACCATTCCGCTTTATCACGCAGCGAGCCGGTGTACGGTATTGCGCAAGGAGCCCGAGCTGGAAAGATGGCAAAGATTCGCATTCTTGTTTCGCTGACCACGAACGACAACGATTACCAGATTGAGCAGGCGCAGTCTGCGGAGCAAGCCGCGAACAAACTGGGCGTGATCGCGGAAATTATTTACGCGAACAACGATGCCATTAATCAGAGCACGCAAATTTTGCGTGCCATTCAAGGGTCGCCGGAAGACAGGCCGAGCGGTATCGTCTTCGAGCCCGTCGGGGGAACGGCACTCCCGCAGGTGGCGCGCGCAGCGGCCGGCGCAGACATCGGATGGGCTGTGCTCAATCGCGATGCGACCTACATCGAGGATCTGCGTAAAACTTCGACCGCGGCAATTTTCGCCATCAGCTCTGATCACATGGAGATTGGGCGCATTCAGGGCCGGCAATTTGCCGCGCTCTTGCCGCGTGGCGGCACGGTGCTCTACATCCAGGGGCCGTCGGAAAATTCCGCGGCGAAGGAACGCACGCTGGGGATGCAGGAGACCAAGGCGGCAAACATCCAAATCATTGCATTGCGCGGCCAGTGGACCGAGGAAAGTTCACAACGCGCGGTGCGCTCGTGGTTGAAGCTGACGACATCACAGAAAACAGTGGTGGACCTGATTGCCGCCCAGGATGATTCCATGGCTATCGGCGCACGCAAAGGTTTCGAGGAATTGTCCAACGAGGCCGATCGCGAACACTGGCTCAAGCTGCCGTTCACTGGTTGCGACGGCTTGCCGAAAACGGGGCAGGCATGGGTGCGCAGCGGGCTGCTGGCGGCCACGATTTTTGTTCCTCCCAATGCTGGCCAAGCCGTCGAGATGTTTGTGCAAGCGATTCAGCAGAAGAAGCGTCCGCCCGAGCGCGTGTTGACCGTGCCTACTTCCATTCCTCCACTGACCGCCCTCAAGACTCAGCGAATGACATAGCTTGCTTCCTCAAAAAGCGTCGTATAATGCCGCCCGGCGAACGCAGCAGCGGTCTCGCTAACGACATCGCTTAGGAGAGTGCATGAGAAGTCCGCGCAAATCGTCGAGCATCGATCGCAGGGCGTTTCTGGCCGCGACCGGAAGCGGTCTGCTGGCCGCATCGATGCCGCTTGTTGCGAAGGCGCAGAATGCTTCCGAGCCTCCGGGCGGTTCGTTGGTATCCAGCGCGGCGAATTCCGCGCAAGCCTCCAGCGGTTCGCTGCGCAAGATTCCGATTGGCGTTTTCGATCCTGTCTACGACAAGCTGCCTCTGGACGAGATGCTGGACCGCGTGAGCGCGCTCGGCCTGGAGGCGATGGAAATTGGGACGGGCGGGTATCCCGGCACCGGACACTGTCCGATCGATGAACTGCTCGCCGACTCCGGGAAAGCAAAGGCCTGGAAAAAGAAATTTGAAGATCGCGGCATTCACGTTGCCACGCTGAGCTGCCACGGAAATCCCGTTCATCCTGACGAAAAGCACGCGGCCCGCGACCGCGAGAGCTTCCGTAAAACGATACTGCTTGCGGAGCGTCTCGATGTCCGAGTGATCGTGGGATTTTCCGGCTGTCCCGGAGGCACGCCAACCGACACGCAGCCCAACTGGATCACGTACCGCTGGCCTCCGGAATATGCGCAAATGCAGGACTGGCAGTGGAAAGAAAAAGTGATCCCCTATTGGAAGGAAGCGGCAAAATTCGCGCGCGAACATGGCGTACATCGCATCGCGCTGGAGATGCATCCGAATTTTGTTGTGTACAATCCTCGCACTCTGATGAAATTGCGCGAGGCGGTGGGCGAGGAAATCGGAGCGAACTGCGACTTGAGCCACCTGTTCTGGCAAGGATGCGATCCCGTCGAAGTAATCCATTTCCTGGGAAAGCAGAAAGCCATTTTCCACGCGCACATGAAGGACACCGTTCTGTTTCCTGACAATGTGGGGAAATACGGTGTGCTGAACTTTGCATCCGACCTCGCGGACCTGCCACAGGCCTCGGAAACGTTCCGCGCCGTCGGCTACGGTCACGGAGCCAGCTTGTGGAAGTCCGTGGTGAAGGCCTACATGGACATCGGCTACGAAGGCATTTTGAGCATCGAGAATGAAGATCCGATTTTAGCGGGGCCGGTGGGCGTGGAACGCGCGGCGTGGGTCTTGAAGAATGTGCGCAGCGAACTGCTCGGCTCATAAAACAAAGAAATCACGGAGAGAAACAGATGGCTCAAGTGACGCGTTCGCCAAAAACCTATGATATTTGCGTAATTGGCTCCGGCGCGGGCGGCGGCATGGCGGCGAAGATTCTGACCGAAGGCGGCCTGAGCGTCGCACTGCTGGAGGCTGGCCCCCAAGTCTACCCCGAAAAAGACTTCAAGATGCTGATGTGGCCGTACGACCTGCCACATCGCGGAGCCGGCGTGGGCGGAGCAGCGCTAGAAAATTTTGGCGAATTTCTCGCGCCAAACGGATCGTGGGACATCGCCGGGGAGCCGTATACTTCGGCGCCCGGATCGGATTTTCAGTGGTTTCGTTCGCGCATCGTTGGCGGGCGCACAAATCATTGGGGCCGCATTGCGCTGCGCTTTGCTCCGGTGGATTTTCGCTCGTACACCAGAGACTCGCTGGGGGCCGACTGGCCCATCAGTTACGAAGATATTGCGCCGTACTACGACAAAGTGGAGTCGTACATCGGCGTGTTTGGTACGAAGGAGAATGTTTCGAGCGCCCCGGACGGCGTTTTCCTGCCGCCTCCCAAGCCGCGGTGCCACGAACTGATCGTCAAGAAGGCGTGCGACAAGCTGGGTGT
>DATBYP010000309.1:0-10346 GCA_036513675.1 Candidatus Acidiferrum sp. | reverse complement strand
AAGATGTTCATGCCTCGTTACATTTTGTTTGTCGCTGTCGCGTAATTCCGCCGCTTGGGCGGATCGTTCCCCTCTCTCGTTTCTACACATAAATTGCAGCAGCCGCGCAAGCCGGTTTGAGCCGCGCTTTCGCAGAAATGTATAGGCGTAAATGGAAACGCAAGAACTTACGGCCGCGCAGCCGCCGATTCCGATCTGGAGTTCCATTCGCGAGGCGCTGCGTGGCTCGCATCAGGATTTCACGACCGGCAGCCTCAATCGCGCCATCCTCCTGCTGGCTATTCCCATGGTTCTGGAGATGGTACTGGAGTCGCTCTTCGCAGTTGTGGACGTGTTCTGGGTCGGACGACTTGGGGCAGATGCCGTCGCGACCGTCGGTCTGACGGAGTCGCTGCTGAGTCTGGTGTTTGCGGTGGGGCTCGGGCTGAGCCTCTCGACGACGGCGATGGTCGCGCGACGCATCGGCGAGAAAGATCCCACAGGCGCCGCGGTAGCGGGCGTGCAAGCCATCATCATCGGCATCGCCATCTCGCTGCTGGTCGGCATTCCATGCGCGTTTCTTGCTCCGCGCCTGCTGAGCTTGATGGGCGCATCTCCGCAGATTGTCGCGGTGGGTGGCGGTTACGCACGCATCGCGCTGGGCGGCAGTGGCGCGATCATGTTGCTTTTTCTCAATAACGCAATTTTTCGCGGAGCCGGCGATGCGGCGATCGCCATGCGCCTTCTGTGGGTCTCGAACATTATCAACCTGGTTCTGGATCCGTGTCTCATTTTCGGCTGGGGCCCTTTCCCGAAGCTCGGTGTCACCGGCGCGGCTCTGGCCACACTCACGGGGCGCAGCATCGGCGTGCTGTACCAGTTTTATCGGCTGCTGCGCGGCACGGAACGCATCCGCATCTTGCGCCAACAGCTTCGGTTGGAACTCGGCGTCTTGTGGAGGCTCGTGCGCGTGTCGCTGACGGGCATCTTGCAATTCGCCATCGCGCACACAAGCTGGATAGGCCTGGTGCGCATCGTCAGTCTGTTCGGCTCCGCAGCACTCGCGGGCTACACGATTGCGATCCGCATCCTGATTTTCATCATCCTGCCGAGCTGGGGGCTCAGCAACGCTGCCGCCACTTTGGTTGGGCAGAACCTGGGTGCAAAACGGCCGGAGCGCGCGGAGTCATCCGTGTGGCGCACCGGCTTCTACAACATGCTGTTCCTCGGCATCATCGGAGTGTTCTTCATCTTTTTCGCCGAGCCGGCCGTCCGGCTATTCACGAAGGATCCCGAGGTTGTGCCGCTCGCAGCGTCCTGCCTGCGCATCCTGAGCTACGGCAATATTGCCTACGCGTACGGTATGGTCATGCTACAGGCTTTCAACGGTGCGGGAGATACAGTGACGCCGACCATCGTGAACTTTTTTGGCTTCTGGCTGCTGGAGATTCCCCTGGCCTATGCGCTGGCGATTCCGCTGCACATGCGCTCAAAGGGAGTCTTCCTCTCTATCGTGGTTGCCGAAGCAGCAATTGCTGCTGCCGGTGTAGTGCTGTTCAAGCGGGGCCGCTGGAAACGTCAGCAGATCTGAGGCGTATTTCTTCGACCATAAGTGTCCGTCCGCGAGCGCAGAAAAAGTACTAAGGTGAAATCCCCATTGCGGCTAGTCACCTTGCGTGTCTAAATGATCTCTGGCGCATGCGCAGGACTTCCAGTCGGCGGTGAGTGCAGGTCAGTCAGCAGGGGCGTTTGGCATCAATACTTATTGTCGATGATCATCCGGCGGTTCGGCGGGCGCTTCGCGTGGCCTTCGAGGGCCAGCCCGGTTTTACTGTGTGCGGCGAGGCGGAGGACGGGCTTGACGCTATCAGCAAGGCCAAGAAACTTGCTCCCGATCTCGTTGTTCTGGACCTGCGCATGCCCGTGATGGATGGCCTACAGGCCGCGCGCGAGCTCAAGAGACTCTTCCCGAAGATCCCAGTAATGATGCTCACCTGTTATCACAGCAGCGCCGCGGAGAAAGAGGCGCTGGCGTCGGGTGTTACGGCAGTCTTCTCTAAGCCGGACGCTATGCAAAACCTTATCTGGCAGGCCCGCGCGATTCTGAACCCTCCCAGTAATACTTAAGATTCGGAGCATCGGTGGCGTTGGACGGTTCTAAAAACGCCTTGGTGCACGCAGTTCGCAACGATTTCCGTGAGTGCTGGTCGAAAATTACGTGCTTTCCGAGAGATTCAGCAGTAATTTCTCCGCGCGCAGGATAGCGGTTTCAAGGTTCTGTACGGCTTCGACCCATACCACACTAGCAGCGTCTTTCTTCAAGATGTAGCACGGGGCGGATAGCATCCTTCGCCTTCCTTGGTAAAACCGGGGCCCACTTGACAGGATGGTGATCGCAAGCGAATTCAGGTATCCCGGCCAAAAGTGGGCCTGCCGGTGTTTCTGATTGCAGCTTATCGGTGGCATAAAAAGAATGGCAAGCAGGTGAATCCTCGAATTCGCCTGCGGAGAATTCGCCAAAATCGGCGTTGCCTACGGGATTTGCCGTAGCAGAGCGGAGACACCCTGCCCAATCAAAGCGGCAAGTCGATTAGGCAGGGAGTAGTTCAAAGACGGGATAGTTCGCCGCAATGTCGCGGAATGCTGCGGCGGACGAACCGGCGTGCACGGGGAAAAACCGCTGCACTGCGGATTTGTAGCTGTCTAAATATAACTTCAGTATCTCTGGTTTTTCAGCGTCGGAGACAGGCCGCAGCCGGTACCTGCGTTCATCGCTTCCCCTTTTCAGCGTGACTTCGCCGGTCACTTCGGCATTGCGCACCCATTGCGTCCTGCCACGCGGGGCGACCAAGTAGAGCTTGCCCCCAACTTGGAGCAAGTTCACAGGTGTGGAGTAGATGCGTCCAGTTTTGCGCCCGCGCACCTGCAAGAGCTGCATGTAGCGCGGTCCGATCCCGAGACCGACCAAGAATCCGAAAACACGATTGAAAAGCGCCGCGGCCGCGCTGGGCTTCTGTAGAACGGGCAATTGGACGCTGTCGTTCACGGTCACATTGTACGGCCTTTGTCTCGCGCGAGTCTCGGCTACACCTTTCGTGGCGCCTCAAGCGTCTTATTTAAGAATTCGAGGACAGTCCGGAACGCGCATGAAAATCTCTACTCGTTTCCTGTCGAAACATGCCTGGCTTTCTGTCGTGGTGCTATTCGCTTCGATCGGCGGCTTGCCAATATTGTTCGCCCAAGATTTGCCGGCGTTGAACCGCGACGCCATCCTCGGCCATCTGAACGCGGTCATCACCTGGTACCGCGATGCCACAAGTAAGGTGCAAGCGGCGGGTCTGCCGAGCGACGCCATCTATGAGGACAGCACGCGAAACCTGGCAACCCAAGTTGTACGGCTGGCATTTCAGTCGGCCCGCGCGGAAGCGGCGATTATCGGCGAGGAGAAAAACCCGAACGCGAATCAAACGTCGAAGTCACCCGCGCAGCAGCAAGACCTAACGCAAGTTGCGGCGCGCATCGCCGCGGAGATAGACGATACGCAATCCAGATTGGATGAGGTGAGTAAGCAGCTTGCCTCTGCCCCGCGAAGCAAGAGAAAGGCTTTGCTTGCGGAGCGCGAAAGGCTTCAAGGGAAATTGTCGCTGGATAAGGCGGTACAGGATGCCGTTCAAAAAATGGCGGACTTCGCCGAAGAAAGCACCGATACCGGGAGCGAGGGTCTGGTGGGCAGCATCAACCAACTGGCTCGTTCCGTGCCCGAAGTTTTCGCGGATAAAGCCATACCGAAGTCGCCTCCCACAGCGAATGCATCGCCGTCGTCGCTGGCTAATTCCTCCGGTTTGATCGGTCAGGCACTAACGCTGCTGGGCCGCATGCGCACTGTGCACGAGATCGACCAAATGATTAAGGAGACCGGCCATCTGCGGCAAAACGCGGAAAGTCTGCGGAAACCGCTTCGCGACACGTTAGTTGGCATCATTCAACGCGGCCGGGATTTGGCGAACCAACAGGACGCTCCTGAAAACGCGGGGAAGGAAGACGCGCGCCAGCAGTATCGAGATCTGCTTACCGAGTTCAAGCAGCTATCGAACGCTGCCATGCCTCTCAGCCAGGAAATTTTGCTGCTTGAGCAGAGCCGCGTGAACTACATCGAGTGGCGAAGATCGATCTTGCGAGAATCGACGGACATATTGCAGTCGCTGCTGATACGCGTCATCGGAATCGCTCTGGCGCTCGGTATCGTCGCCATTCTTTCCGAGGTCTGGCGCAAGCTAACGTTCCGCTACATCCGCGATCCGCGGCGCCGGCGCCAGTTTCTCTTACTGCGTCGGTTCGTGATGGGCTTTCTGGTTGGTGTGGTGCTGATCATGGGATTCGTTAGCGAATTCAGCTCGCTGGCCACCTTCGCTGGTTTTGTCACGGCCGGCATTGCCGTTGGTTTGCAGGCTGTGCTTCTGTCAGTGGCGGCGTATTTCTTTGTCGTCGGGCGATATGGCATTCGCGTCGGCGATCGTATCAGCATTGCGGGCGTGACCGGTGATGTCCTCGATATCGGCTTGGTGCGTTTGTACATTATGGAGCTCGCGGGTACCACAGTGGATCTTTATCCTACTGGTCGCATTGTCGTTTTCTCCAATTCCGTGCTATTTCAGGCAGGCACGCCGCTGTTCAAGCAGATTCCAGGGACGGAATACGGCTGGCATGAACTCGCCGTCGCTTTGGCTCCGGGCGGAAACTACAAGCTCGTGCAGGACAAAGTCTCTGGCGCCGTGAGCTCGATTTACGAACAATACCGCGAAAGAATTGAGCGGCAACTCGGAGGCATCGAGCGTCAGATCGAAATACAGTTGAAATCGCCCGCACCGGAAGCCAAGCTCCAGCTTTCGGATACTGGTCTCGAATTTGTCGTGCGTTATCCTGTGGACATTCGCACTGCATCCGAGATTGATGATCAGGTCACGCGAGCGGTTGTGGAGCTAATGAACAGCGATCCAGAACTGAAGAACTCTATCGCCGGATCGCCGAGGATTCGCGCGGCTATCAAAGGGTAACGACCTTTCCGCGGCGTTTGGCGGGTCATATCCAAGGAATTTATTGGAAGTCGTCACGTCAAAGTGACAGATTCGTGCAACTAATTAGTGTTGGACATGCTTTTCGGCCTACCCAGGCCTAGCATTGAGGTCGTCATGGAACAAGCCTTGGGAGTGCACCGGTTGCACTTCGCATTCACCATCTCCTTTCATTACATTTTTCCCCAGTTGACCATGGGCCTGGCCCTGCTACTTGTCTATTTGAAGACGCAAGCGCTGCGCACCAACGACGAGCACTACAACCGCGCCACGCGCTTCTGGGCGCGCATCTTCGGCATCAACTTCGCCGTCGGCGTCGTCACCGGAATCCCCATGGAATTTCAGTTCGGCACCAACTGGGCCGCCTTTTCCAGGGCCGCAGGTGGCGTCATCGGACAGACGTTGGCGATGGAGGGCGTCTTTGCTTTCTTTCTGGAGTCGGCGTTCCTCGGCTTGCTCCTGTTCGGCGAAAAAAAGCTCGGGCGCATCGGCCATTGGTGGGCTGCTTTTCTCGTCTTTCTGGGCTCATGGCTCTCTGGGTATTTCATCGTGGCGACCAATGCGTGGATGCAATATCCGACCGGACATCGGGTTGACTCCCATGGCCAACTGGAACTCGCCAACTTCTGGCAACTTATTTTGAACAAATGGGTGTTCTGGGAGTACGCGCACACCATGCTCGGCGCCGTCCAAACCGCCTCATTCGTGATGGCCGCCGTCGGTGCGTTTTATTTGCTTACCGAACGGCACACTTCTTATGGAAGGACGTTCGTCAAATCCGGAGTGTCGGTCGGCGTAGTAGCAGCGATCCTGCAACTCTTTCCAACCGGCGATGCGCACGGAAAACTAGTCGCGGATCACCAGCCCGTCACGCTTGCGGCTATGGAGGGCCTGTTTGAATCCCAAAGGGGCGCGCCGTTGGTCATTATCGGCCAGCCGGATGTCCAAAAGCGCCGTCTCGACAATCCGATACAAATTCCCAGCATGCTCAGTTTTCTTACCTACCGGCGATGGAACGCACACGTGCGCGGTTTGGATGCGTTTCCTCAGGATCAATGGCCGGATATGGTTCCGCTGCTGTACTACAGCTATCACGTGATGGTGGGGCTCGGTACCATTTTCATCGCTGTGATGGCCTTAAGTGCGTTCCATCTGTGGCGCGGGAAACTGTACGAGTCCCGTGGGATGCTCTGGACGCTCATGCTATGCGTTCCCCTGCCGTATATCGCTAACACCGCGGGTTGGATGACCGCGGAACTTGGCCGGCAGCCCTGGCTCATTTATGGGCTGATGCGCACGGCGCATGGCGTGTCGCCGCAGGTGGGTGCGGGGAACGCCTGGTTCACGCTCATCGGTTTCATGGGTTTGTATACCGTGCTGGGCATTCTGTGGCTGTTTCTCGTCTATCGAGAAATCGAGGACGGACCGGAGCCCGATACTCTCAACGGCGAGCCTGCGGTCGCCACCGCGGCGGATTAAGGAGCGACAACATGGGAACTCTTTGGTTTTGCCTTGTCGCCTTCATGATCACCATGTACGTCCTGCTCGACGGCTTTGACCTTGGCGCCGGCGCGATTCACTTGCTGGTCGCCAAGACAGACGAGGAGCGCCGCCAGGTTCTGGCTAGTGTCGGACCTGTCTGGGACGGTAACGAAGTGTGGCTGATTGCCGCCGGCGGCACGCTCTTTTTTGGTTTTCCCGCGCTCTACGCCAGCAGCTTTAGCGGCTTTTACTTGCCGCTGATGATTGTTTTGTGGCTGCTGATCCTGCGTGGAATCTCGATTGAGTTTCGCAATCACATCACCAGCAAAGTCTGGGATCCCTTCTGGGATTTTCTGTTTTCCGCTGCAAGCCTGCTTCTAGCCGTCGTCTTTGGCGCCGCTCTAGCCAATGTCGTCCGCGGCGTGCCACTCGATGCCGGCGGTTATTTCTTCGAGCCGCTGTGGACGGACTTTCGCCTCGGCGAACAAACTGGAATTCTAGATTGGTACACGATCTTGGTTGGAGTGATGTCGTTGCTCGTGCTGACCATGCACGGCGCGCTGTGGGTGCAGATGAGAACCACCGGCGCGGTGAACGAGCGCTCCGCAAAGATTGCCTCTAACGTATGGTGGGGCGTACTCATCCTGACTGCGGTAATCACCACGATCACCTTCAAGGTTCAGCCGCAAGTGAAGGAAAACTTTGTCACATGGCCATGGGGATTGGTCTTTCCATTCTTGGCCATCGCGGGAATCGCCGGCGTGCGCTTCGAGCTAGTGAAGGGCGATGAACGCAAAGCATTTTTCGCCTCTTGCGCGTACCTGATTGGAATGCTGGCCAGCGTCGTCTTCGGCCTGTATCCGATGGTTCTGCCCGCGCGCAATCCCATTTATTCGCTGACCGTTTCCAGCGCGAAAGCGGGAGACTATGGTCTTAAGGTTGGCATAGTGTGGTGGACGTTCGGGATCCTGCTCGTGGCCGGATACTTCATCTATATCTACCGTTCTCTCGCCGGCAAAGTCGTGGTCGCCAAGGATCAACCTCATCCCTGAGCCCAATAGGCGCACGAATCCGATCCGCGCGCATGAGTTGACTCCGCCCATGGCTGGGCGTAGCGTTGTGAATTGACATGAACATGCGGCGAATCGGCAATTTGACGCCTCGAATCATCGCCACTTTAGCTGTGCTCGCGATGCTAATTGCGCCGCTTTGCGCGCCGTTTTGCGGTGCGCACGCGTGTGCCAACTCGTTGGCGAAGCATGGCGACGATTGCCATAGCTCCTCGAGCGCAGACTACGAGGTGCCGCAAACGGGCGTTGCCTCCAATCCCGTCTGCGGCTCGTCGGAACCGCCCAGCGCGGTTCTTAACGAAGCGACAAACGCCCTCGACCGCGTAAAGCAAGGTGCCGCTGTCCACGCGAACGCAAATTTCGTCCTTGCCACGCAAAGTGAAATTGCTGCGACCAGCGGGGCATACTATCCGCTGCCCGATTGCCAAGGTTGCAACGAAAGTAGTTCCGCCCGGCCAGCCGTCCTGCGAATCTGATCCATTCCTCTAGTTTCTCCCCTCGCCAAAACGCATTTCACGCACCAGATGGCGTGCCTCCGCGCGCGCATAACCCTCAACGCAAGATCCCGGGAGAAGAAAAATGAGCGGCACACGAAGGAAATTGTTTCAAGACGCGGCACTATTTGGCGCCGGACTGTTCGGATTTACCTCACAGCTTCGCGCGCAGCAAGCATCAGGCAATCCTCTGACAAGAAAACATATCAGCAATGTGTCCTCGTTGAATTCGCCGACCGCCGCATCGCCCCCAGTGCTGACGCCGGATGTCCCCGACCTTCCGCACGAAATGGATGGCGGGGTGAAGGTCTTCCATCTGACCGCCGAGCCGGTGAAGCAGGAAATCGTTCCTGGCCGAGTCGCTGATCTCTGGGGTTACAACGGCACCGCTCCGGGGCCAACCATTCAAGTTACCAGCGGTGATCGCGTTCGCATCATCGTGGACAACCACCTTCCCGAAGCGACCTCGATGCACTGGCACGGCTTCGAGGTTCCCGTCGAAATGGATGGCGCTCCGGGATCAAGCCAAGACCCGATCGCACCCGGTGGCAGATTCGTCTACGAGTTCACTCTCCACCAGGAAGGAACGTATTTCTACCACTCCCACATGGCCATGCAGGAAATGATGGGAATGATCGGTGCGTTTGTGATGCACCCAAAGAATGCCTACAAACCGGGTGTCGATAAAGACTTCGTAATCATTCTGCAGGAGTACGCCATCTTGTCCAATATTACCGTTCCCAACTCCATGAACATGGAGTTCAACTGGCTCACGTTCAATGGTAAATCGGGGCCTGCGACGACTCCCTTGATCGTGCGGCAGGGTGAACGCGTACGGATTCGCCTGATTAACCTCGGCATGGACCACCATCCGATCCATCTCCACGGGCATCAATTTGTGGTCACGGGAACAGAAGGAGGGCGACAGCCGGAGTCGACCTGGGGTCCGGGAAACACGGTGCTCGTGGGTGTGGCGCAATCCCGCGACGTCGAGTTTGTCGCCAACAATCTCGGCGACTGGATGCTGCACTGCCATCTCCCTCACCACATGATGAACCAGATGGCGTCGATGGTCGGCCCGATGTCACGCCGAAATGGAATGCTCGCGGGCCTCGACATGGAGCGCGGCATGGGAATGCTGCGGCAAGGAAGCGGCACGTCTGAGGAAAATGGCCCAAGCCTGGGACGGGGAATGGGTGTCGGTTCGACTTTTGAACAACGGGTGTCGAACTCGCCGCTAAAAGCCGCAAGGCCGATGCAGCAAGACATGCCCAGCATGCAGCGGCAAGGGATGCAGATGGGCAAGCCCGATGTCAGCAACGATGCCAATTCGGTGCCGGGTTTTCCGCAGGATGCCTTCATGGAAGGTCCCATGATGGCGATGGATCAAATGGTCGATAAACCGGAAAACTTCGGCTTGCGTCCCGGCTGGAGTGGCTTCATGGCGGGAATGATGACGTTCGTACGCGTGCTGCCTCCAGACAAGTACGACCAAATCATGGAGCTTCGCAAAAAGCAGGAAGGCAATAAGCCGATGAAGATGGACCTGCCCGGAATGGAGCACAACCATGAATAACCTGACTGTGCCGGTGAAGTTTACGGAAGTGAGGGTTGAAACAGTGTCACCGCTCCGTTGTATAACCCGGCCCCTACTCTGTTTGTCCTGCGCTTTGTTTCTGGTCACCTCGGCGAGCCGAGCGCAAACTCCAGGTTCCGAGCAGAAGACCATCACACTTGAAGAGCTGCAACAGATGGCTTTGCAGAACAACCCGACCTTCGCGCAATCGGCCGCCAACATTCAAGCGGCGGAAGGCAGGAAGAAGCAGTCGGGACTCTACCCGAACCCAACCGTCGGCTACCAGGGCGAACAGATCCGAGGCGGGTCGTTTCGCGGGGGCGAGCAAGGTTTTTTCGTTCAGCAGGACATTGTGCTGGGTCGAAAGTTGGGCCTGAATCGAAAAATCTTCGATCAGGAACTGAAACAGGCGGAAACGGAAGCCGAGGAACAAAAGCTCCGCGTCGTTACAAACGTGCGGATGTCGTACATCCGAGCGCTCGCTGCCCAACAAACCCTGGCGTTGCGGCAAAACCTGAGCAAGCTTGCCGACGACGCCATCGAGACCTCGCATCAGCTCGCGAATGTCGGCCAAGCGGATGCTCCCGATGTGCTCACATCGGAAGTGGAAGCGCAACAGGCACAACTCGCGGTCACCATGGCCGAACAGAACCGGCAGCGGATTTGGAAAGCA
>DATBYP010000308.1:0-15475 GCA_036513675.1 Candidatus Acidiferrum sp. | reverse complement strand
CGGACTGTTTCACGGCCTTGGCGATCATGCAGAGAACTCTTTCTCCGTGGACGGGCAGCCGATCACGGACCAGCAGAGCAAAGTTTTTTCAAATCAGATTCCGCTGGACTCGATTCAATCGATTGAGGCTGTGTCCGGAGGGCCGCCAGCGGAATACGGCGACAAGACGAGCCTGATCATCAAAGTGACGACGCGCTCGGGGCTCGGCGTGACCAAGCCGACGGGTTCCATTTTTACTTCTTACGGTAGCTTTGGTTCGGTGAGCGGCGGCTTCCGCCTGGCGTATGGGGGACAGAAGTGGGGAAACTTCATCGCGGCCAACGGTTTGAATACCAGCCGATTCCTCGATCCACCGGAGCTCCACGCCATTCACGACAAGGGGAATGAGGAGAACGTTTTTGATCGCGTGGATTATCAGGTTACGAGCGCAGACACTATCCACACGAATTTCCAGTACACGCGCTCCTGGTTTCAGACCCCCAACACCATCGATAACCTGAATATAGGCGTGACCAGCCCGATTAATCCGAATCAGCTGGTGGGCCCGGCCGATCAGCACGCGAAGATCAGTACGTTTAATATTGCCCCGGTGTGGACACGGTTAATCAGCCAAACAACGCTTCTCACGTTCGGAGCGTTCGTGCGACGCGATGTGTTTGATTATTTCCCCAGCCGAAACGCTTTCGCAGACGGGACCGGCCTCATCCCCGGCGGTTCCTCGGCGACGCTCAATCAGCACCGGACACTGACGAACGCAGGCCTTCGATCGGATGTGTCCTACGTCCGAGGCGTGAACAACATTAAGGCGGGCGTCACGTTTCAGCACACATTCCTGACCGAGAATTTCAACTTTGGGATAACAGATCCAAATTTCCTTGCGTCGCAAGTGGATGCGAACGGGAATTCTTGCGTGGACGCGAATGGGAATCCAATTGCAGACCCATGCACAACGCTCGCACCTTTTGACCTGACGCGCGGCGGGAGCTTGTTTCCATTTCGCGGGCACACGGATGTGAAGGAACTCGCGCTGTACGCCCAAGACACAATTACGAAAGGCAATTGGGCGTTTAATTTGGGACTTCGCATTGACATGTATCGGGGGATCGTCCACGACTGGCAGCCGGAGCCTCGCCTGGGCGTCGCTTACAACATAAAGAAGACGAACTCGGTGCTTCGAGTCTCGTACTCGCGCGTTTTAGAGACTCCGTTCAACGAGAATTTGATTTTGTCCAGCGTGGGCGCGGCAAACCCCGTGGTTCTTGGCGTGATCGGCGGGTCCAGCTTACAGGCGCCGATTCGCTCCGGGCAGCGCAATCAGTTCAACGCTGGGTTCCAGCAAGCGTTTGGAAAGTTCGTTGTGGTGGACGCCGATTACTTGTGGAAGTTCACGCATAATGCGTTTGACTTCAGCACATTTGGGAACACGCCCATCTTCTTTCCCATATCCTGGAGGAGTTCAAAAATCGATGGCCCTTCGGTTCGCATCAGCATGCCGAACTACCACGGGTTTACGGCGTTTACCGTGCTTGCTCACGTCCGGGCGCGGTACTTCCCGCCGCAGATTGCCGGCCTTGGCGCTAGCATCGCGGGCAACGAAGTTTTCCGCATCGACCACGACCAGGCGTTCAATCAGACAACGCACTTCCAATATCAACCCTTTCTGAAATTACCTTGGGTGGCCTTCAATTGGCGCTACGACAGCGGATTGGTAGCGAGCAACCCAAATCTCGACAATTTCACTGATGCGTCAAACTTCCTTGACGCGGACCAGCAGACGGCGATCGGGCTCTTCTGCGTCGATGCCGGCGGGGTCACGCATAGCGCGACACTAACGGCCGCTCTGACGCCCACTAGCTGCGGCCCCACCCCGATCAGCAGTGGCGCGAAACTGGTCAACATTGCAGGTCCCACGTTTAACCTTGACCGTAACCCCACGCGCGTCAAACCGCGCAATCTATTTGACGTGTCGGTAGGGGACGACAATCTGTTCCAAACTGACCGCTATAAATGGAGCTTGCGCTTCACGGTCATCAACCTGACCAATAAGACCGCTGTTTACAATTTCCTGTCAACGTTCAGCGGAACGCACTTCGTTTCGCCGCGCGCGTATACGGCGGAACTAGGCTTCCACTTCTAGCTGGGTAGAAAGGTGGTCGGGAGGACGAGCGGCTACATCCCGTGGGTGCCTCAATCTGCCGAGGGCTATCGAGTCTCCGTAAAGGCCATACGCGCAGGGGGGTACCCCCTCCCCCGTTTTCCACAAGAGTTCAAATCCGTGGATGCGGGTCATGGTTGGCTGATCTTCGCGCTGCCTCTAGCCGAAGCCGCATTCCACCCGTCCGATGAGAATGGTCCTCACGAACTCTATTTCCTGTGCGACAGCCTGAAGGCCGAGATGGCTTCACTCGCGAAGAAGGGCGTTACGTGCTCTGAAGTTGAGGAAGCGCGATGGGGTTCCATTACGAAGATGCGGCTTCCCGGTGGAGGCGAGGTGGGCCTTTATCAGCCGAAACATCCGACGGCCTTGGGCCTTGGAGCGGATTGACGTGCATCAAATCAGGACCATAACGTCAGCGCATAAGAGTCACTCCTTAGCCGGCCACTGGAAACACAGGTTGTATCCGTCGGGATCGCTGACGTACAACTGCTTCATGCCATAGTGCGCGATCTTCGGCTCCGCAGCGGCAACGCCGCGTGCGAGAAGATGCGTGTACGCCGCATCGACATCCGGGCAGCCGAAGTAAATCGCCGTATCCTCGTGAGCAGCAACGCGTGCGGGATCAGGTGCCGGCGGCCGCGCGTCGTCTTCGTAGGCCGTATTCAGCATCAACTCCACGCCATTTAGGGTGAGCAGCGCCCAATCGAAGCGCTCCTTCCCCGGGCTGGAGGTGCCCTTCACCTGGAATCCCAGCACATCCCGATAAAAACCAATGGACGTGGGCATGTCGAATACTTGCAATAGCGGCGCCATGCCTCGTATTTCAATGGCCATGTCATCCTCCCTCTGGAAGCCCATGATTTCGCGCCATGTCACCAAAGCACTTCCCTACAAAAAACGGTGGGGAAGAAGATAGGTGAAGCCGACGAAGGCTTCCCAGCGCGTGGAGGTGTCTGTAAGTCCGCGATTGAAGCCGGCGTCGAAGACTAGAGTTTTGCGCGCGGCGTAGCTTACTGCCCAAAGATTGCCTACGGCATTGCCGCGCAAGAAGGGCTGCGTGAAATGCCAGATCTCGCCGGAGAGAGTGAATTTGCGCGTTAACGGGTGCGAAATCGTGAGGCTCTGACCAAATTGTGCTCTGCGCACAGATCCTTCGATGTTTTCATTGAACATCACGTTTGCGTCGTAGTGAAATCCTTTCACATCGGCGCTGGCCAGGAGCACCGCAGAATTTGCGGGGCTGCCGAAGTCGAACTCGGGGGCGCCGCCATCGTACATACGATGGAAGTAACTGACCGCGAGCGTCGGCTTGGCGCCCTCGCCGGGGCTTACCACGGCCTGCGCTCCCAAAAATACTTCCGCGACACGGTTCGCGCTTTGGCCCGCCACACGATAATGGACTACCGGCTCGCTGGAGGCCAGAAACTCCAGCCGGGGATGGACGGAAAATTTCAGCACCTCGTTGGGCGCGAAGCGAGAGGAAAACTCGGGAGAATGATTCGCGGCGTTCAGGCCGGTTTCAAACTGCAAGTAGCCCGCTGGGGTAAGCGTGGCCGGAGTGGAAACGGTGGGGCGGCCCGGATTTGCTTCTGGTACCTGCCCTACCGGTGTCTGTGCGCCGGCCGTTAGGGCGAACCGAGCCAGGGCGAAAAATGTGAGGACAGCCCGGTTCATTTTCCCTTAGACGCGGTCGCGAGGTAAGACTTGGCTTCGTCGAGCTCGGCGCGGTCGGCTGCAGGGGCGGAAATCTCCATCAGCTTTGCGTAATAGGCGTTTGCGGCGGCAGAGTCGCCTGATAATTGCGCGGCGTGCGCGGCTCCGTAGAGGGAATCGAAGCGATTGGGGGAATTCTTCAGCGCGGCTTTGTATTCGGCGAGAGCTTCGGACGGGTGCTTGAGCTCGAGAAATAGGTCAGCCAGCATTTCACGGGCGGGTATGGCCAGGGAGTCCACCCCATCTGCGTCTTCGCGATCCGCGGCCGAGCGCATTGTTTTCACCGCTTCGTCGGATTTGCCTTCGGCGAAGGCCACCCAGGCTTCTGCTTCGAGTTGGCCGACGCTTTTATCGGAGGATTTGTCTCCGTGATGGGTTGATTTGCTTTTCTCCTCCGCGCTGAGCTCCACATATTTCCGGAGATCCTGGCGCGCAGAGGCCGGGTCACCGGAACGAGCTGCGCCGATCGCGCGCACTCTGTAGGTCGATTCTTGCGAGTCGGGCGGCACATGCGGAATGGGCAGCGCGGCGGCTTCTTTCCAGCGATGCAACTCGAACGCGTTGCGCGCGGCGAGCCAGGCCTGGTGCTCGGCGATCGATTTGCGGTTTGCGCCGGGTACATTCTCCAAGTCGTGAACCATCTGGCGCGCCTTGGACTCCTGTCCGCTTTGCAGGTAGGAATAATTCAGGAAATCGAGCGCATGAAATTGGTAATGCGGCGCGGAGCGGTGTTCCTGCGTGGCTTTGGCGGCGGATGCAGCCGCCGCGATATTTGACGAAATGGATTCTTGCCACAAGCCGAGCCGGACGAAGATGTGCGACGGCATATGCAGAGCGTGAGAGGAATCCGGCGCGATTTTGGAGTAAGCGCGCGCTGCTGCGAGACCCTGGGAGGCGAATTCCGAAGTATCGGTGGCATGGATCAAGTAATGCGCGGGACCTGGATTATCCGGCGCCTTGCGGCAAAGAGGCTCTAGGATAGCGATAGCCGCTTTGCGGTTGGCTTGCACGTCAACCTCTTGCTGCTCGGCCAGCCCTAGTAGAGACAGCGCGTAAAAGGCGGCGGCGTTCACATCCTCTGGCAACTGTTTGTGTAATCGCGCCAGTGCGGCGGAGTAAGCCTGGACGCGTTGCGTCTCGCTCAATTTGGCGTCGGCGAGATAAAACGCGGCTGCGGCGGCGATGTAGCCGCGTTCGCGTTCGGTCGAAATGCTGGCCGTTTGCGCGCGCTGAATATCCTGCGCGCCCAGCTTCCGTGTTTTCTCCGACGGAAATTCCCAGATTTGTTCGTAGCGCGCCATCGCCTTGCCCCAATACGCCAGCGCGCACTGGGAGTCGCGCTTTGCGGCTTCGCTGAAGCTCTGGTCCGCCTGCTCGTATTGAAACGAGTGCAACAACGCGACGCCCGTCTCCATCAGGGGTTGCGCTTCCGCACCGCAGCTCGTGGGGAAATCAACTTTTCCTAACTGTGGTAACGGTTCAGCAGCGTCCTGCCCGCTGAGATCCCTTGGCGCGAGCGTTCCGACACAAAGCAGCAAGGAAAGCAGGCTCGCAGCCAACATTGTGGTCCGTAACATCAACATCGTTGTCTCCTGCTCGGGATTCTACGCCCCGCAAGGCGATTACGTTCCATTTTGTTGGACGCAGTTGGCGGATCAGGGCGAGCGCGGGCATTTCCTGCTGGCATCCTGCTAGAATATGGGCCGGAGCGGTACTTCGAAGCAGGTGCGGGTACGAAAGCCATTTGAACCAATGGCGAATCTCTGAGGAGCTGCGGATAGTCATCCTGTGTGCACGGCCTGTCCCGCTGGCGTCCTGATTTCGGTCGGGAAGCGAGCGGGGCAGGAAAGCCTAACGGCTGGCTCGTGGCGCCCACTTAATTCAGAGGTTCATGGCCTAGTCCCCACGGCCGAGCAGTCCGCTCCATTTTTATTGGACGGCGACGACCCAATTCATGCGCGTACTTTTCATTGGAGATATCGTTGGTTCGCCCGGCCGGCAAATCGTGCAGGACCGGCTTGCGGACATTGTCGCGCAACGGCAGATCGACGTGGTCATCGCCAATGGTGAAAACGCCGCGTCCGGGTTCGGCATCACGCCGCGGCTGGCTGATGAGCTCCTCGGTATGGGTATCGAGGTCCTCACCGGCGGCAATCACAGTTGGGACCGCAAGGAAATTCTCGACTACATTCCGCACCAGCCACGCTTGTTGCGGCCGGGCAATTTTCCAGAGGGCGTGCCGGGAAGCGGCACTTACGTCGGCGTGACGAAGCACGGCCTGAAGTATGCCGTGCTAAATTTGCAGGGGCGCGTCTTTCTCACACCCATCGACGATCCGTTCCGCAAAGCGGATGCCGAATTGGCGAAGCTGCCAGCCGATGTTGGCTTCGTGCTCGTGGATCTACACGCCGAAACGACGAGCGAAAAAGTAGCCATGGGCTGGTATCTCGATGGCCGCGTGACCGCGGTGGTCGGCACGCATACGCATGTAACTACGGCTGACGAGCATCTTCTGCCGCAGGGCACTGCCTATATCACGGATGTGGGCATGACCGGACCGCACGGCGGCGTGATCGGGATGGACCGCGATGCCATTATCAAACGCTTCCTCGACGGCCTTCCCGCGCGGTTCGAGGTCGCCTCTGGAGACGTCCAGATGAATTGCGTACTGATCGAAACGGACGACGCCGGGGAACGCAATGCCGCAGGTCGCCTCCGTGCTAGCTGCATCGAGCGGTTACGCTTGCGCGCTGATTGAAGCGAGGGCGCACAACCTAGTACAGCTTCCTGGCGTCTGTAATACTGTCACCCTTGGTGCAAGAAAAGGCGGCACTTAACGTGAGATTTGGTGCGGTTTTGTGTTCACTCGCTTGCCTGGTCGCTTGCCTGGCAAGGACTGGATTTGCGCAAGACGAAGGCGAACTGACCGCCAAGGCGCGCATTCTCAGCAGCCTGGGGCCAGGATTGCGGTCGGTCAAAGTCGGCGCCGATGGCAACACGTACGTACTGACCGCGCCCGCCAGCTATGTCTCCGTCTTCGGGAAAGACGGCAAGCTGGTCAAGAATATTCCGTCCTACGCTGAAGGATCCGGTCCGCAGTCGCAGGAGTTGCGGTCCATCCGCTTCGGCGAAAGCATGGACGTGGATGGCGCCGGCACGGTTTACGTCGCCGACCGCGCGGCCAACGCCGTAAAAATCTGGGACGCTGGCGGAAACGCGCGAATGGTTCAGGTCAATGCTCCGCTGTCCCTGGCCGCACTTCCCGATGGCGAAGTGGCCGTCGCCACCTTGCGCGAGCCGCACCTCGTCATTGTGTTTGACAAAAATGGCCGCGATGTTCGCGAATTCGGCGACCCCGAGCCGCTGACCGAGCGCACCGATCTCAATCGCTTCCTGAATGTTGGCCAGCTTGCTTCCGACACGAAAGGTCATCTTTTCTATGCGTTTGCGTATACGCCGGAGCCGACCGTTCGCGAATACGACCGCTTTGGCTATGCCGGCCAGGACGTGCAATATACGGCACTGGAGGCCGCGCCGCAGGCCCAGGCCATCCGGCGGGAAATCCGGCGCCAGGAGAAAAAAACTGGTGCGCCGCTTTTCAAGCGCGTTCTGAACGCCGTCGGTGTGGACCGCGACTCGGGCGAAGTGTGGATGGCGGTGGGCAATGACCTTTATCGTTTCGATAAGGAAGGGACGCGACGCGCCGGATACAAGCTCTACACGCCGGAAGGCGCGCGGCTCGAGCCGAACATGATTCTCGTGGAGAAAGACCGTTTGATGATCGGCAGCGACCCATTGGGCGTGTACACCTTCGAACGCCCGGACAAAAAAACTCCGCAATAGTTCGAGTTTTCCTCAGGTACTTGCTGTGCATTTCCGTTTGCAATCGCGCGAATCTAGCAATATTTTTACAAAATTCCCTTTTGAATCAGCACATCGCGCCTCGCGTAGCCGGCTTTTCACCTTGTGGAAAAACTGTGCACGAGATGTGAACGCTGCATGACTCCTTCGCGCACTTTTCGCTTGCCCCGTGCGCTTCAATCGGCGACAATCCCGCGCTGTCTGATAGCAACGATGGAGAGAGCCGAGGATTTTCGAAGCACCGCGCGGGGCATCAGGGGCAAACGGGACGCTCCGGCGCGGGAATACCCCGAAGTTCTGAAAAACGATAGAGCGGTATACTGAATTTTGCTTTCCACAACATATTCACATCTGTGGAAATAGCCTAGGTGCATTCTTTTCTCGTGATGACTGCTGCCACCAATCCGGCGCGTGAGCGCGAACCAATCAACGCATGGGACAAGTTCCTGGAACTCGTAAAGTCCAGGGTCAGTATTAACACGTATACGACCTGGTTTCAGCCCACCCGGCTAAGCCGTGCGGATGGCGACAATCTATACGTTCAGATACCCAGCACGGTCTTCCGTCAGGTGCTTACCCGCACGTATGGGGAGATCGTCAAGGCCGTTTTCCACCAACTGGGCACCCCGAACTCGAAAGTTCATTACGTCTGCACGGAAGAAGAGGCCGCGCCGGCGGCCGCCGTGGCACCTCCGAAGCAATCCAAACTCGATTTCGAAACCAACGACCACCAACTCAACGTGCGCTACACGTTCGACAGCTTCGTGGTCGGCAAGTCCAACGAATTTGCCCACGCGGCGTCCCGTGCGGTGGCCGAGCAGCCCTCCAAGGCCTACAACCCGCTTTTCCTCTACGGTGGCGTGGGTATGGGCAAGACGCACTTGATGCACGCCATCGGGCACACCATCAAGAAACGCAATCCGGCCATGCGCCTTTGCTACGTGAGCGCGGAGAAATTCACCATTGAAGTCATCAATTCGCTGCGCTTCGACCGCATGATCACGTTCCGCGACCGCTTTCACACCGTGGACGTCTTGCTGGTCGACGATATTCAATTTATCGCCGGCAAAGAGCGTACGCAGGAAGAGTTCTTTCACACTTTCAACGCGCTCTACGAACAGCAGAAGCAAATCGTCATCTCTTCCGACTGCTTGCCGAAAGATATCAATTCGATTGAAGAGCGGCTACGCTCGCGTTTCGAGTGGGGTCTGATCGCGGATATTCAGCCGCCCGACCTTGAAACGAAGATCGCGATTTTGCAGAAGAAGGCCGAAAACGACCGCTTTGCTCTGCCTGACGACGTCGCCGAATACATCGCGCGCGCCATTAAGTCCAACGTGCGCGAGCTGGAAGGCGCGTTGACCCGGCTAATGGCTTACGCCTCGCTCACCGGCGCCATCGTTTCGCTTGCGACCGCGCAACAAGTACTGCGCAACATCATTGCTTCGCAGGAAAAGCGTGTCACCATCGATCTCATCCAAAAACGCGTCAGCGAACATTTCAATCTCCGCGAGCAGGACCTCAAGGTCCGCAGCAACACGCGGGCTATCGCCTACCCGCGCCAAATTGCGATGTACATCGTCAAGCAGCTCACTACCGCATCGCTCCCGGAGATCGGCCGTCAATTTGGCGGCAAGCACCACACTACGGTGCTGCACTCGATCAACAAGATCGAAGAGTTGCGCCGTTCGGACAAAGATCTGAACCGTACCATCACTCGCCTAATGGACGCGTTGCAGTAATCTCGTTCTCGTCGCCCCATCAGCTCGCATCATTTCTTAGTTCATTCGTTATGGCGCACATTTGCGCGATTGACACTGGTTGCGCATTCGATCCGCGCTTGCTCGAGCCTGTGTAGATCATCTGCGAATCACTTGGATTTTCTGTTGATGGCGTTGGACGAAAAGGGAACCAGAACGCAATGCGACGATGCGCGTTATGATTTTTCCTCTCTTTACACAATTCTCCGCTGCAGAACATTCCCCGTATCCGACGCGCAGTAAGTTAGTTGCAACGCTTTCCACCGATCCACAGCGATCATCACAACAACAAGAGTTATTTCATCTCTAAAAATAGCTTTGAAGATTCTAAGTGTGGGAATTTGTAGTGATGATGATTTATGTTGTCGATGAAAAGCACGTAGCCGCGCCCGACTAGCGCCGCTGACCCAAAACAGCCGAACCCGAATCTTTGGCTCTACTCATTTCCACAGCCTAAAATCAGCGATTGGGACTTCTCACTTGCTCGAAAAACGAGTAGAGTACGGCAGCAGTCGAGAACGCCATTGACCGCCCAGCGGTCGCAAGGTAACAATGACAGCACCCGTAGCCGCCCGCGAGGATTATCAATCGATGGAATTCAGCGTTTCCAAATCCGCGCTTCTGAGTGAGCTCAACACCACACAAGGTGTGGTCGAGCGCAAGACAACTATCCCCATCCTCTCCAATCTTCTCGTGGAAGCCAAAGGCAGCCGCCTCAACATCACGGCTACCGACCTTGAACTCAGTATTAGCACCTCGTGCGAGGCGAAGGTAAAAAAAGAAGGCGCCGGCACGATCCCCGCTAAGAAATTGCTCGAGCTCGTGCGGTTGCTTCCTGAAGGCGAAATCAAGGTCAAGCTGCTCGAAAATCATTGGGTCGAAATCGTCAGTGACCGCAAGAAGTACAAGCTGGTTGGTATGGCCAAAGAAAATTTCCCGGCGCTGCCGGCCATGCCGCACACGTTGGTTAAGATCTCCGCGCCGGTCATGGAAAGCCTCATCGCTAAGACAAAATTTGCGATCTCCATGGAAGAGTCACGCTACACACTCAACGGCGGCCTGCTGATTTTAAAGCCGGACTCGCTGGCGATGGTTGCCACGGACGGTCACCGCCTGGCTCTTGCCGAAACAGATCAGAAGCTCGCCGGACTCAATGGCGAGATGAAAGTACTGATCCCCAAGAAGGCGATGGACGAAGTGGAGAAGCTGGCCGCGGCCGCGGGCTCCGATGCGCAAATCGATTTCGCCAAAGACGAAAGCAATCTCTTCTTTCAGGTCGGCCACCGTTTACTGATCTCGCGCATCCTCACCGGCCAGTTCCCGAATTACGAAGCGGTCCTTCCGCGCGAGAACAACAAGACGGTTGTAATAGAGCGCGGCGAACTTACCGACGCCGTGCGGCGCGTCTCGCAACTTGCCGATCAGCGTTCGCACGCGGTGAAGCTTGCCGTCTCCAAGGAAGGCATCGAGATCTCCGCATCCAGCCCGGAGTACGGCGAAGCTAAGGAAAATATCGATAAGGAATATAAAGGCGATCCCATCTCCATCGGTTTCAACTCGACCTACATGCTGGATTTTCTCTCCGCCGCAGCCGACGGCCCGGTCAGCATCGAATTAAAAGACGAACAATCCGCTGGCCAGATGCGCCCCCTTGCCGACGAAAGCTACCGCTACCGCTACATCATCATGCCCATGCGCATTTGATGAGATCCGCCTGCTTCGACTATCCAGAGTGCAATTCTGAAAATGGCGAAAGTACCGCGCGAGCGAATCGTAACCGTTCAACTTGTATCTCGCAAAATATTCTTTCTTCGTGAGATGCATGTGATGCTGGATGCGGATCTAGCAGCGCTCTATCGCGTCACTACCTCACACCTAAACAGAGCCGTGCAGAGAAACCGCGATCGCTTCCCTGACGATTTTATGTTTCAACTGAATCGGGAAGAGATGGAAGCTTTGAGATTCCATATTGGCATGTCAAAGAGTGAAGGCCGGGGTGGGAGGCGATATGCTCCTTATGCCTTCACTGAGCAAGGCGTGGCGATGCTTTCCAGCGTCTTGCGCAGCGAGCGAGCCGTGCAGGTTAACATTGCCATAATGCGGACCTTCGTTCGTTTGCGGGAAATGCTCACATCGAACGGAGGCCTTCGCCGCAAAATCGAGGAAATTGAAAAGCGGTACGACGCTAGGTTTCAGATTGTGTTCGCCGCGATCAAGGACATGTTAGAAGCCCCCCAAAAGCCCAAACGCACCATCGGTTTTCACAACTAAGCTTTATTGGCTTCAGCGGTTAAACCCCGGTTTAAATGATTCATAATCCACTGAAAATAATGGCCTTAGATGCTGTGGCATTGGTCAGATTCGCTTGAGAAAGAGTAACCGATAGCGTAGAATTGTGTTGCTTTAAGTTGCTGTTCGGTTTCCTCCAAATCGGCCCGTCCCAGCAGTGTGGGACACGTCCGCCAAGTGATTGCGGTTGGCAGTTTTTGGGCTCTGCGCCAGGAGCCTTGCCCCGCGTCCTTGGAATGAAAGCCTCGCGAACTTCGCAGCTAAGTTCGCCGGGTACTAAGTCTTCGCCACGTCTCGCTGCGCGAGACGGGATGGAGCAGAAACCCTACGAGTTCCGGTCGCAGTCGGCCGGGATCAAAGGGTAAGGCGACGCACGGAGAAGAAGTCCGCATCCACGCCTTCCCTCGGTATGAATTTTGCAGTGCGAGCCGGGCCCGCAGCCCGCGTTACAGGCATGCCGCGAGGCTTGGCGCAAGCTCCCAGCGCGGTGTTTCGTCAGGAGAATGAATGGGCGACAAAGAAGACAAGAGTAAAGAGACGGTCGTCGGTAAAGCTCCGGGCCATCAGTACGACGCGAAATCCATCAAAGTGCTCGGCGGCCTGGAAGCCGTGCGGCTGCGTCCCGCGATGTACATCGGCTCGACGGGCGAAATGGGGCTGCACCATCTCGTTTGGGAAGTGGTCGATAACTCCGTCGACGAAGCGATGGCCGGTCACGCCGACGAAATCAACGTCACCGTGCACGCCGATGATTCCGTAACCGTGGTGGACAACGGCCGCGGCATCCCTGTAGATATGCACGCCACGGAAAAGCGACCCGCCGCCGAAGTCGTCCTCACCGTTTTGCACGCTGGCGGAAAATTCGACAGCGAAACCTATAAAGTTTCTGGTGGTTTGCACGGCGTCGGCGTCTCCGTCGTCAACGCGCTTTCGGATTGGCTGGAGCTGGAGATTTCGCGCGATGGCGGCGTTTGGGAGCAAACCTACGAAAAGGGCAAGCCCACTTCAAAGCTTACACAAACCGGCAAGACTCGCAAAACCGGAACGAAGGTAACTTTTCACCCCGATCCTTCCATCTTCGATAAGACAACCTATAGCTTCGACACGCTGGCGCAGCGCCTCCGCGAACTGGCTTTCCTGAACAAAGGCTTGAAAATTACGCTCACTGACGAGCGCACCGAAAAATCCACGGAGTTTCGCTTCACCGGCGGCATCGGCGAATTCGTTAAGCATCTCAACCGCGGCAAGACTACGCTGCATGACTCGCCCGTGTACATCGAAGGGAAGCGCGGGAACGTCGAAATCGAAATCGCGTTGCAATATAACGACACCTACGGCGAAAACGTTTTTGCTTTCGCGAATACCATCAATACGGTCGACGGCGGCACGCATCTTTCCGGCTTTCGCTCTGCTCTGACGCGCTCGATCAACAATTTCGCCTCCTCCGCCGGTATGCTCAAGGAGCAGAAGGATGAAGTCAGCATCAGCGGCGATGACGTGCGCGAGGGTCTCGTCGCAGTCATCAGCGTCCGATTGCCGCAGCCCCAGTTTGAAGGGCAGACCAAGGGCAAGCTCAATAGCGACATCAAGGGCGACGTCGAGCAGCTCGTGAACGAGCGCCTGGGCGACTGGTTCGACAAGCATTCCACCGTCGCGCGCCGCATTATCGGCAAGTGCATCGAAGCCGCGCGCGCCCGCGAAGCCGCGCGCAAAGCTCGCGAACTCACGCGCCGCAAATCGGCGATGGATTCGAGCGGCCTGCCCGGAAAACTTGCCGATTGCCAAGAGCGCGATCCCTCTCGCTGCGAATTGTTCGTTGTCGAGGGCGAATCCGCCGGTGGCTCTGCGAAAATGGGCCGCGACCGCAAGTATCAGGCGATTCTCCCGCTCAAGGGCAAAATCCTTAACGTCGAAAAAGCGCGCTACGACAAGATGCTCGGCCACGAGGAAATTCGCGCCATCATCACCGCGCTTGGCACCGGGATTGGCAAAGACGATTTCGACGCCGGCAAGCTGCGCTATCACAAGATTATTTTGATGACCGACGCCGACGTTGACGGCAGCCACATTCGCACGCTGCTGCTCACCTTTTTCTTCCGCCACATGAAGGAGCTGATCGAACGCGGCCACGTGTACATCGCGCAGCCGCCGCTCTATCGCGTAAAGCGGGGCAAGACCGAGCGCTACATCCGCGATGAAAGCGATTTCGCGCACGAGCTGATGAAGCGCGCTACCGAAGACCACGTTGTGAAGGCTAAAGAGGGCGTCTCGCTCGAAGGCGCCGGGCTGACAAAGTTCCTGCTAAACGTGCAGGAATACGAAGCCGCCGCCGCCAAGCTTGGCCGCCGCCTGCGCGAGCCAGGGCTTGTGGAGTTGCTCTCGGAGAGCGGCCTCGAAAAGAAAACCGACTTTGAAGACAAAAAGGCGCTCGAGAAATTCCTGAAAGAAATCGATAAAGCGAAGCTCAAGCTCGAAGGCAAGATCGCTTTCGACGAAGAGCACAGCCTCCACGAAATTCAGTTTGGGCCGCCGCACAGCCAGAAAATTAACTGGGCATTGGCGTCAACTGCGGAATACAAGCGCCTGCGCTCCCTAGGCAAGCTCATCGAAGAGTTCAACAAGCCACCCTTTATCGTCACCAATAACGGGACGAAGGTGAACAAAGAAAAGGCGCGAGACGTTTTGAACTACGTGGTGGAAGACGCCAAGAAAGATTTCACCATCACGCGCTTCAAAGGTCTCGGCGAAATGAACGCCGAACAGCTTTGGGACACCACGATGAATGCGGAGACGCGCACGCTTCTCCAGGTGAAGCTGGAAGACGCCGTTGCCGCCGAGGACATTTTCACCACGCTCATGGGCGAAAATGTGGAAGCACGCCGGAAATTCATCGAGGAAAACGCCCTTGACGTCCAGAATCTGGACATTTGATTCCATGGCGCAAAGCTGATGGCGGAACCAGTAGGGGGATCAACACGCGACGCCGTGCGCTGGGGATTGCTCCTCGCAGCCGTGGCGGTATCGGGCTATCGCTTGTCGCGCGTCGCACGTAATTTTCAAGAGTGGCGTGCCGCGCTCCCGATGGGTCGCTCCGCCGCGGATCTATACCGGACAAATTTCTTGGTCGAAGGTGTAGGCATCGCAATCGTTCTGGCCGTTGGCGTAGGCCTTTTCTATATCCTGCGTCCACGAACGATCAAGCAGACATGATTTACCAATTAGGTTGGAGCACTCTGCCGGGGTTGCGCGGATTGAGCTGCAGCGAATTTCGTGCAACCCCCACTGCCTCGCCGGATAACGTGCGAGGCGTAGGAATTGAATTCGCGAACGATGCCGAGCGCGATAATTTCTTGCGGCAGCTCGAAACACATTTTGCAACGCAACGCTTCACTAACGCAGCCGACGCCTTCGATTCCGTGAAGGCCTACGCTCTTGAGCACGTGAGGAAATAGAAGTTACAAGTCACCAGTCACGAGGACACATGGCCGACGAAACAAATAAATCCATCCTGCTTCCCGTGGATATCGAAGCAGAAATGCGCAAGTCGTATCTGGACTACGCGATGAGCGTAATCATCGCGCGCGCTCTTCCTGACGTGCGCGACGGCCTCAAGCCCGTGCAGCGCCGCATCCTCGTGGCCATGAACGATCTTGGCCTGGCCTCCAATCGCGGCTATCGCAAATGCGCCAAAATC
>DATBYP010000307.1:0-4870 GCA_036513675.1 Candidatus Acidiferrum sp. | reverse complement strand
CATGGGTAGGTAGGGAAGATCGTCGGCAAGGATCTTCTGGGCTTCGCTGCAGAGCGCCTTTCTTTTTTCGCGATCCATTTCGGTACGGATTTGGTCGGTTAGCGCGTCGATGCGTGGGTTGCGGTAGTGTCCGCGGTTGGCGCCGTCGGGAGGGAAGCGCTTGCTGGAGAAGGCGAACTCGAAGAAATCAGGGTCGCTGGTAGCGCCGACCCAGCGGAGAAGGTTGACCTGG
The DNA here is from genome assembly GCA_036513675.1 of Candidatus Acidiferrum sp. GTDB lineage: Bacteria > Acidobacteriota > Terriglobia > Acidiferrales > UBA7541 > Acidiferrum. The sequence goes on along the minus strand of DATBYP010000307.1, from coordinate 4,638 downwards.
AAGTTGCCTTTGAGAGCGTCGGAGAGGAGCGTGGCTTGTTCGAGGGGCCGGAGCTCGAGGTCGATACCGACGCGGCGCCACTGATCTTGCAGTGCGGCGCCGATAAGTCGGTATTGCTCGTCGGTAGAGGTCTTCAGCATGAGGTGAAGACGGACGCCGTCTTGTTGGCGAGGATAGCCGGCGGAGTCGAGAAGGTGCGTGGCGCGAGCGGCATCGAGCTTGTACTGAGTGACGCGAGGTTCATAGGCCCAGTGGCTCGGCGGCAGAACTCCAGCGGCTACTTGGGCTTGCCCGTGGAGTAGATAGCGGATGAGAGCCTCGCGGTCGGTGGCATAAGCGAGGGCTTGGCGTACTTCGCGGTGAGCGAGGATGGGATCTTCCAGGTTGAGGCCAAGGTAGGTGAGGTTGGCACCGGGGCCCTCTGTAACAGAGAGGCTAGATTGCTTGGCCAAGACAGGGATCATGTCTGGGGCGAGGGAGCTGAGTTCGAGATCGGCGGAGCCTTTGCGGAGTTCCAGGGCGCGCACGATGGCGTCTGGGACGATGCGGAAACGAACGCGGGAGATTTGCGGGCCAGCGCGGAAATATTCAGGGTTGCGCTCGATTGTGACCTCGCTGTCCTGAGATTGGCTGACGAAACGGAACGGACCGGAGCCGATGGGATGCTGGGAGAAATTGGCGGTCGCGTTTGCGGGGACGATTCCGGTTGTGGTGCGGACGAGATTGACGGGGAATGAGGCGTAGGGTTCCTTCAAGTGGAAGACGACTGTGACGGGGTCGGGAGTGTCGATGGAGGCGACCAGGCGGAAGGCGCCACGCTTGGGCGAGCGGTTCGCGGGATTAAGGATGTAATCGAACGTGAATTTGACGTCAGCGGAGGTGAGCGGGCGGCCGTCCTCGAAGTGGACGCCGGGGCGGAGATGGAAAGTGTAGGTGAGCGGGTTGGGAATTTCCCAGGTATCGGCGAGGTCGCCGTGCAGGTTCATCTGGGCGTCGCGCTGGAGAAGGCCGCTGAAGAGGAGTCCGTCGATTCGCTGGGAGTAAGAGTCGGTGGCGTAGCGGGGGTCGAGGTTGGTGGGATTGGATTCGATTAGGAAGGTGAGCGAGGAGGGATCGCGTGAGACTTGACTTGCGCAGCCGGTCAGGGACGGGGCGATGGCAATGAGTAGGAGCGCGGAAAACGTTTTAATACAGAGGCTATTGCGGCGGCGCATAGGAGATTTTACCAAGGATGGCTGGGTGGCGTGCGCCGGTGGCTGAGGGGACGTTGCTGGGGCGCTGGTGAAATGTTTCGTAGGCTAAGAGAGCGAAGGCGAAGGCTTCTTTGGCGTCTTCGGGAATGCCGAGATGGGAGGACGGAAAAACCTCAATCGTGCTGTTCGCTGGCATCGTGCGGACACGGGGCGCAGCGTGCTGCGCCCCTACGGGCTGGGACGCGCTGAAGCGCACCCCTACAACTTCGGAGTTGGGGCTTGCGCTTAGGGCGGCGGATAGTTGGGCGAGGATTAACGGATTTTGTGCGCCGCCGCCGGAGATTATTAGTTGATGGATTTTGGTTTTGGGGAGGACGAAGCGGTTTAGGGCGTCGACTATGGAAAGAGCGGTGAAGATTGTGGCGGCGCGGATTAGGTCGTTGGGTTTAGCGCGGTAGCGCTTGCCAAGTGCTAGGAGTTTCTGGAGATAGGAGTGGCCGTAGTATTCGCGGCCGGTCGATTTGGGTGGCGCGAGTTTCAGGTAGGGGTCGCGCATGAGTGCGTCGACCAGAGCGGGAATGCTGCGTCCTTGCTGGGCCATGCTTGCGTTTTTGTCGAAGCGGTGACGGCCTCTTGTGAAATGCGCGACCAGGGCGTCGATTAGCATGTTGGCGGGACCGGTGTCGAAGGCGAGGATTTGCGATGGCTTGGCAGCGGCGGGGATTACCGTGATGTTGGCGATGCCGCCGAGATTTAGGGAGACGCGGCCGAGTTTCTCGTGGCGATAGAGGAGATAGTCGGCGTAGGGAACTAGAGGAGCGCCTTGGCCGCCTTGAGCGATGTCGGCGGGGCGGAAGTCGGCGATGGTGGTGATGCCGGTGCGTGCGGCGATGATTGCGGGTTCGCCGATTTGCAGGGTAGAAGCAGTGCGGCGGCCTAAGTACGTCACGGGCTTGCCTTGATGAAAGATGGTTTGGCCGTGGGAGCCGATTAGCGCGACTTTTTTCGGCGAGATGCGGAAATGGCGGCGGGCGGTTAGTGCGGCTTCGGCGAAGGTCTCTCCCAGACGAAAATTTAGTTGGCTGAGATTGGCGGCGGAGATGGGTTGCTGCTCGGCTACGCGAAGGATCTCTTTTCGGAGTTGCGGTGGAAAATTGATCGAGGTGTGATTCAGGAGTTTGGCGTTTAGGTGCGGCGGGGTGCCGGAGATGCGGGCTAGGGCGACATCGATAGCGTCGGCGGATGTGCCGGACATTAGGCCGAGGACTAGGGACGATTTGGGTGGCATGTTCACGCTAGAGAGAAGATTTCACCACAGAGGGCACGGAGAGCACAGAGGAGAAACGCGGGGAGAAGGGAAAAAGGCAACGGCACAAGATAACGCAACGCAGAGATGCAGAGTTCGCTGAGATTCGCAGGGAAAAGGCGCACAGCCAAGAGTGGCTGTGCTACTGGTTAGGAGATTTGTTTTTTTAAGTCGGCTAAGAGATTTAGGGCGTCTAGGGGCTTTAGTTGGTCCAGGTCGGCGGCGCGGAGTTTTTCTAGGACGGCGCGGTCTAGCGGGGTGAATAAGACTTCTTGGGTGCCGTTGGGGTGGGCGGGGTCGGTCGCGCCGGGGGTTAGCGTTTCGCTGAGTTGGTGCTCGCTTTGTTCGTGGCGCTTTAGGACTTCGCGGGCGCGCTCGATTACGCTGCGAGGGAGGCCAGCTAGGCGGGCTACCTCTATTCCGTAGCTTTTGTCGGCGCTGCCGGGCTCGACTCGGCGAAGGAAGATGATTTCGTTGGGTGTTTCTTTTACGGAGACGTGGACGTTTTTCACGCCGGGGAGAAGATCGGCTAGCTCGGTCAGCTCGTGATAGTGCGTGGCGAAAAGGGTGCGGGCGCGGGTGTGTTTTTGCAGATGCTCGACGACGGCCCAGGCAATGGAGAGGCCGTCGAAGGTAGCGGTTCCGCGGCCGACTTCGTCGAGCAGAACGAGGCTTGCGGGAGTGGCGTGATTCAAAATGGCGGCGACTTCGGACATTTCGACGAGAAAAGTGGAGCGGCCGCGCGCGAGATTGTCGCTGGCGCCGATGCGCGTGAAGATGCGGTCGATGACGGGCAGCTTGGCCTGGCGCGCGGGAACGTAAGAGCCGATCTGCGCCATTAAGACGATGAGCGCGGCCTGGCGGAGATACGTGGACTTGCCGCCCATGTTCGGGCCAGTGATAAGCAGAAGCTGCTGGCGCGCCGGCTCGAAGAACAAATCGTTGGGGACGAAACGCTCGCCACGCTGGCGGAGGAGTTCTTCGATGACGGGATGGCGGCCGGCGACGATGAGGAGCTCGCCGCTGGAATTGAACTCGGGGCGGGTGTAGCCACGGTCGGCGGCGAGTTTCGCAAACGCGGCAAGGACGTCCAACTGGGCGATCGCTCCGGCGGTCTTGCGCAGGCGCGCGGCCTTTGCGGCAATGCTCGAGCGCAGGTCGATGAAGAGTTGGCGCTCAATTTCGAGAATGCGCTCGTCGGCAGCGAGAATTTTTCGCTCGTATTCCTTCAGCTCCGGGCAAGTGAAGCGCTCGGCGTTGACGAGGGTCTGCTTGCGCTCGTAATCGTCGGGCGCGAGGTGCAGATTGGGTTTGGAAATCTCGATGTAATAGCCGAAGACGTGATTGAAACGAATTTTTAGTGAGGCGATATTGGTGCGCTTGCGCTCGCGCTCTTCCATGGAGGCGATGATTTGCTTGCTGTGCTGGCTGAGATTACGCAGTTCGTCGAGTTCGGCGTGAAAGCCGTTGCGGATGATGCCGGGATCGGTAGCGAGGGCGGGCGGCTCGTCGGACAGGGCTGCTTCGAGAATTTCGCGTACGTCAGTGAACTCGTCGATTTCGCCGTGGAGGCGGCGGAGGAGTTCGCTGCCGCCCAAAGGCGGAGGCATTACAAAATTTTTGAGGACGGGAACCTGCGTAAGCGATTTGCGAAGGGCGAGAAGCTCGCGCGGTGTGGCCAGGCCGAGAGTAATGCGACTGGTCAGCCGCTCGAGATCGACAATGCCGCGCAGTTCCTTGCGAATTTCGCCGCGCACCACGGTTTGCTGCAGGAGATGCGCGACCGCGCCGAGGCGCGCTTCGATGGCGTCGCGGTCGATAAGCGGACGGAGAACCCAGGAGCGCAGCAGACGTGCGGCCATGCCGGTGACGGTGGCATCGAGCGCGGCGAGTAGAGTGGTGGGGCCGCTGCGCGCCGATTCTTCGGTGAAGATGGGATTGACCAGTTCGAGATTGCGGACGGAAACGGGATCGAGAACGAGCGTGTCGTGCTGCTGGTAGTAACGAACGCGGTCGAGATGGCCGAGCGCTTCGAGCGCTGAGACCGCATTGCCGTTCGTTCCGTCGTGCGGATCGCCCTGGTACGTCGCGTTTTCGCGGAGATAGTGGACGATGGCTCCCGCGGCGGCAATGGCTTGC
>DATBYP010000306.1:0-4719 GCA_036513675.1 Candidatus Acidiferrum sp. | reverse complement strand
CGAATCGCAGTGCTGGAGACGATTTCGCCCTCCAGCGCAACTGGCGGGATGATTTCAACGGCGAACCCATAACGCGCGCCCAACTCGCGGAGCAGAGCTACGTTGCCGGCTTGCCGGTGACCGAAGTGAAAATTTTCACCTACCAGCACAGCGCGCACATGAAGGCCGCGCACCAGGATTTGCTCGACGAATTCTTCCGGGGAGAGTCGCGCGAGATCAAGCGTGAAAGGAAGCACAACGGCGGCTTCCAGGCCCACGGTGCCGAACCAGTCCATGCGCTGCGCGCTCGTCGAAACGCGGAGGGGGGCGGATTCCGGGCGCAGGACTTTGCGCGGGGAAGGGTCGAAAGTCAGCGCCGTGGCGACATCTTGTGTTTTTGCCGCGCGGTCGACGGCCGCGCGGATGATGGCTTGATGACCGAGATGGATGCCGTCAAAGTTCCCGATAGCGAGCACGCTGCCGCGACTGGAGGGAGCGTAATGAGCGGCCCATTGTTCGGGCGACGAAAACGCCAGGACCGTAGCCGGTTTGGTCTCCGCCGGCTTGGCAGGGGACGCGATCGCGCGATCGCGTTGGGCGTCTCGTGGCAGGGGGTCATCCACGCGCACATCGAATTGCAGGCCGTCGTAGGCGAGCTGTACATGGCGCAGGCCCAGCTTGCGCAGCCGGTCGTTCGTTTCCGCGTGCGCCAAGTCGTGGGCGATATGTGTGAACCAAGCGCGCCGCGGTTTCAATTTTTCGACCAGCGCTAACGCTTGTTCAACAGTTTGGTGCATGGGATGCGGAACGTCGCGCAGCGCGTCGATGATGAGATCGTCCAGATCGGTGAGGAGCGCAGCCGAGGATTGCGGCAGCGAGCTGAAATCCGTGAGATACGCAGCGCGGCCAAAGCGAAAGCCGAGCACTTCGAGATCGCCATGCAGCAGCGGCACCGGAACGATCTGGACGCCCATCAGTTCGAAAGGGCCGTTGACAACGTGGAGGTCGACACTCGGGACGGTGCTCTGCGTGGGCGCGTCATCAAAAACGTACGCGAAAGCGCGGCGAATCACGCGAAACGTTTCTTCCGTACTGTAGACGGGCAGCGAAGCTTTCTGGCGAATGTTGTAGGGACGAATGTCGTCGAACCCAAGGATGTGGTCGGCGTGGGCGTGGGTGAGCAGAATGGCGTCGAGGCGCTCGAGGCCAGCACGCAGAGCCTGCTGCCGAAAATCCGGCGTGGTGTCGATGACAACATTTTCTCCATTGCGTGAGAGGAGCAGGGAAGGGCGCAGCCGGTTGTCGTGGGGATCTTTCGACGTGCACACGCGGCAGTGGCACGCGAGCGAAGGAACGCCCATCGAGGTGCCCGAGCCAAGCACGGTGACTTTTATGGGAGCTGAAGACATAACCTAACGCGATTGTATCGAGGCGACCGGATTGCGGCGCGAAAAAGGTCAGGAGCGCGTCTTCGCTTTGGCCTGCTGCGCGGCTTGCGCAGCTACGGCCTGATTGACCTCGAGAAAGGTCATCTTCAACTTGCCGAGAAGGTCGAGGAGGAGCGAATCTTCCTCGGGCGCCAGATTGCCTTTGGTCTTTTCGTGAAGCGCGTCGAGCATATCGATGAACTCGCGCGCCGCTTCGGGATCGAGCATCGGTTGACCGGTGCGCGGGTCGGCGTAGGCGCCCAGGACCATGGCGGCGTTGCTGCCCAGCATGCGGATGAGATTTTCAAAGGCCGGCGAGCGTTTGGGGGTTTCCGCCGGCGGAGCTGCCACAGGTTTAGCGGGCTCGGCTGGCGGCGCGAGCGGATGTTGCGCGGCCTCTCGTTTCGCTTCGCGCTCTGCTTCTTCGACAACTTCCTTGCGCAATTCTCCTTCGGAAGTGAAGGGCCGCCGGTCGATGACGCGGAATTCTTCTTCTCGCTTGTGGTCGGGCAAGTGCGTTCCTCAGTAGTTTTCTACTTTTCAATTTTAGCATTGCGGTGTGGGTTTGGGTAGCGCAGGGAGCGCGGCCAGGAAAGGCGGCGGTGGAAGGGAGATATACTTGTCAAATATATGCCGCGACTGTAGAGTGAAACGTTTGTAGCGCCCGCATTTTTGGAAGGATGATGGCCTCCCGCAAGAGTCGGTTGAAAAAGAATAAATCGCGCTCGACTTCTTCCCGCAAGGTTTCCAGCAAAGCGCCCAAACGAAAGAAAGTGACGGCCGGAGAGTGGTTCGAACGCCTGGTAGCGCTGCAGGCGCGACTGCGCGCGCCAAACGGGTGTCCGTGGGACCGTGAGCAGACGCACGAGACTCTGCGCACGTACCTGATTGAAGAAGCTTACGAAGTTTTGGACGCTATGAAGAGCGGCGATGACGCGAAATTCGCGAACGAGATGGGCGACCTGCTGCTACAAGTTGTGTTTCACTCGCAAATTGCAACAGAGGAAGGGCGATTCACAGTGGCCGACGTGATTCGCGAGGTCCACGAGAAGATGGTGCGTCGGCATCCGCACGTTTTTGGCGAGAAGCGGGCCAGGGATGCGGCGGAAGTACTGCGGAATTGGGAGCAGATTAAGGCGCAGGAGCGGCAGGCGAGCGGCGCGGAAAAGAAAGAGGAAGAAGGGAAGTCGCTCCTAGATGGCGTGCCTCGCACTTTGCCCGCGACGATGGAAGGTTTGCAATTGACGCGAAAAGCTTCGCGCGCGGGGTTTGACTGGGACAGCGCGGAGGGAATTTTTGAGAAGCTGCGCGAGGAGAGCGCCGAGCTGCTCCACGCATCCGAAACGAAGGATGCGAAACGCGTCGAGGAGGAGATGGGCGACCTCCTCTTTGCCGCGGTGAATCTCGCGCGCTTTTTGCAGGTTGATCCGGAGATTGCCCTGAAGAATGCCAACGCCAAGTTTATGCGGCGATTCCGCGAGATGGAGCGGCTGTCGCATGAAAATGGGCGGCCTTTTGCGGAGGTCCCGCGAGCGGAGAAGGAAAAGCTGTGGGAAGCGGCGAAGCGTACTGAAAGCGGGCGCGGCGAAAGAAGACCTACGAAGGGCGAAGCGGCTGGGAAACGATGAAAGAGGAACAGAAAACCCACCGTCAAACACCGAGAGTGGGACACCCGGGGGAGCGCATGGTCGTCAGAAAGTGTTGCGCGCTCGAGGAATTTCATGCGTGCGTGGAGCTGCAGCGCGAAATTTGGGGCGAAGCGGACCTGGAACTCGAGCCGGTGACGATGTTTGTAGTGGCCTCGATTACCGGCGGTCAGGTGCTCGGTGCGTTTGACGGCGACAAGCTCGTGGGATACACGCTGGCGGTGGTGGGTCTGCGGCAAGGCGCTGTGTATTTGCACTCACACCAGACCGGAGTAAGCGCAGCCTACCGAGATCGGGGCGTGGGCCGCATGCTGAAGTTATTTCAGCGCGACGAAGCCCTCGGGCGCGGGATCCGTTTAGTGGAGTGGACGTTTGATCCGCTGGAGCTGAAGAACGCGCATTTCAATCTGAATCGGCTGGGAGCTATTTGCCGGCGGTATGTTCCGAACTTGTACGGAGTTACGACCAGCCCACTGCATCGAGGAATTGTTACGGATCGGCTGGTGGCGGAGTGGCGGCTGGACTCGCCTCGCGTGATAGCCGCAATCCAAGACTTGGCGCCAACGTTGACGGAGGCCCCCGCGGCGATTGAGCTGCCTGCGGGACTCGAGCAGTGGAAGCAGGAAAACTCGCAGAGGGTGCAGGCGGTGCAAACGCGAGTGCGCGAGGAGTTCACGGGATGGTTCGCGCGTGAGTACGCTGCGATCGCGGTCCGGGCAGGGGAGAAGAGCACCGCGTATTTGCTGGCGCCGTGGAGCGATTTTTAGGTCGGACAAGGGAGAGAGGGCTTCGCGAGAATGCGAATTCGAGAGATCACGCTGCGAGAGTTGAGGATGAAGTTGATCGCGCCGTTCGAAACCAGCACGATGCGCACGGACGAGCGGCGCATCATTTTGGTGGAGGCGGATGTCGATGGGGTGACCGGATGGGGCGAGTGCGTGGCGGGAGAGACGCCGGGGTACAGCCCGGAAACAACCGAGACGGCTTGGCACATTTTGCGCGATCATCTTTGGCCCTTGGTGCAGGGAAAGGATTTTTGCGAGGCGGCAAAAATTTGGGACATGCTCGAGCCCGTGCGCGGGCACAACATGGCCAAAGCCGGACTGGAAGCAGCCCTCTGGGATGCTGAGGCCAAGCAAAAGGGCGTTCCGCTGGCGAAACTGCTGGGCGGGGTACGCGAAGAGATTACTTGCGGCGTATCGATTGGAATTAAAGAGTCGCTGGACGAGCTGGCCGCGGCGGTGAAGGGCGAGCTGGCCGCTGGGTATCAGCGGGTCAAAATCAAAATCAAGCCGGGCAAGGACGTGGAGCAGATAAAACGGGTGCGGCAAGATTTTCCGCGCATCAAGCTGATGGTGGATGCCAATTCCGCTTATCGCGCTTCGGATTGGCCTGTGCTGAAGCAGCTTGACGGGTATCACTTGATGATGATCGAGCAGCCGCTCGGTTGGGATGATTTGTACGCGCACGTGGAGCTGCAGAGGAAGCTGCAAACGCCGATTTGCTTGGACGAGTGCATTCACACGCTGGAGCATGCCGAGGCGGCGATCAGGCTGGGGGCGTGCAAGATCATCAACATAAAGATGGGGCGCGTGGGCGGGTACACGGTAGCCAAGCAGATTCATGATCTTTGCATGGCGAACGGCATTCCGGTGTGGTGCGGGGGG
>DATBYP010000305.1:0-11164 GCA_036513675.1 Candidatus Acidiferrum sp. | reverse complement strand
CTCGCAAAGACGAAAAGGTCTTCGTCATCCAAAAGCATGCCGCACGGAGGCTCCATTACGACTTGCGTCTTGAAGTCGGCGGCGTTCTGAAGTCTTGGGCCGTCCCGAAAGGGCCTTCGCTTAACCCCGGGGACAAACGATTAGCCATTCAGGTGGAAGACCACCCATTTGATTACCGCACATTCGAAGGAACGATCCCGGAGGGAAACTACGGCGCCGGCGAAGTCATCATCTGGGACCAGGGCACATACGAACCAGAAGGGCCTCTCAGCGCAGAGGAGCAGCTCCAACGCGGCGAACTGAAGTTTCGTTTGCACGGCAAAAAACTGAATGGAAGCTTCGTGCTGGTGAAGTTGAAACGCAGCCAAGGCAAGAACGAATGGCTGCTGATCAAGCACCGAGATGAACACGCCGACCCGACGTGGAATGTGGAGGAACACGGCGAATCTGTGGTCAGCGGGCGCCCTATTCCCAAAACACACAAGGAGAAGCAAAAGGAGAAGCGCTCGGTCCAGGACTCTCCTCCGCCGAGCCCGGCTGAGCTGCCGGGAGCGCGGAGCGCTCCGATGCCGCGCGATGTTTCTGTTACGCTGGCCAAGCTCGCCGACAAGCCATTTTCCGACCCCAACTGGCTGTTCGAGATTAAGTGGGATGGGATTCGCACGGTCGCATTTGTAGAGAATGGCGATGTCCGCCTATTTTCTCGCTCCAAGCGCGATGTCACCACGGAGTTTCCTGAGTTTCAGGATCTCGCCAAACACCTGCGCGCCGGCACAGCGATCCTAGATGGTGAAATCGTTACGCTGGACGAAAACGGGCGCAGTGATTTTCAGAAGCTGCAAAACCGCTTCGGCGTCAGCAAGCCTTCACAGAAGCTCATTAGCGAGGTCCCGCTCACCTACTATTTTTTCGATGTGCTCTATTGCAATGGCTTCGATGTGAGAAAGACTCCTCTGCTGCAGCGCAAGGAATTGCTGCGCCAAATACTTCGGAGCGATGAACGCGTGCGCTATTCGGAGCACCAGCTCGAAAAAGGTAAAGAGCTGTACGCCGCGGCAGAGCGACAAGGCCTGGAAGGGATCGTTGGGAAGCAGATCGAAAGCCCCTATACCGGAAACCGCACCAGCTTCTGGCTCAAATTCAAAATCGTAAACGAACTCGACGCCATAATCGTCGGCTGGACCGCGCCCCGGCGCACGCGCCAGTATTTTGGGGCACTGGTCCTCGGGCTATATGACGAAAAGAAGGAGTTGCAGTTTATCGGCAGCGTGGGCACGGGCTTCGACCAGAAGACTCAGAAGGATCTGCTCGCGAAACTGGAAAAGTTGCGCGTTGCGCGTTCACCCTTGCGCAATCCTCCCAAATTGCGCGAGCACGTCGAATGGGTGCGGCCCGCGATGGTTGCAAGAATCAAGTTCGCTAATTGGACGGACGACAATCATTTGCGCGCGCCCGTTTTCCTGGGCATCCGTAAAGACCGTACTCCCGAAGAATGTACGTTCAGTGCCGCGCGCCCAGAGCATGCGTCGGAGCGTGGGGAAGACCAGCCCTCTGCCGCAAACCCAAAGTCGCCGCCGACAAAACAGGCTCCCGCCCCGAAAACACAAGCTCCCGCCAATGACGCGGGTTTTGAGGAACTGGCTCACGGGACATCAGAAAGCCTGCGACTCCAAGTCGACGGCAGGACACTCGCCCTGACGCATTTGAACAAGATTTATTTTCCGGAGTCCGGGATTCGGAAGCGCGACCTTCTCACATATTACTACCGCATGGCGGACTATATTCTTCCCTTCCTCAAGGACCGGCCTTTGGTGATGCGGCGTTACCCGAACGGGATCCAAGAAAAAAGTTTTTTCCAAAAGGAAGCGCCGGAATCAATTCCTAGTTGGATCAAGCGAGCTACTGTGTATTCGGACGAGCGTGGCGGAGAAATGGATTATGTGATGGCCAATGACCGCCCGTCCCTGCTCTTTCTCACCAATCTCGGCTGTATCGACCATAATCCGTGGTCGAGCCGCTTCGACAACCAGGACTATCCGGATTACGTCTTCTTTGATCTTGATCCCACGCCCGAAACTCCCTTCACCACCGTTCTTCGTGTGGCGCGCGCGATTTACAAAGTGTTGCTCTCAACGCGCCTGGTTTGTTTTCTAAAGACGTCGGGCGCCACAGGATTTCACATTTACGTCCCCCTCGAGCCGATTTACAAATACGCACAGACGCGCACGTTTGCGGAGATCATCAGCCAGATGGTCGCATCCGAGCTGCCGCGAGAGACCACGCTGGAGCGCAGCGTCCGTAAGCGCCCGCCAGGCCGCGTGCTGCTCGACGCATTACAGAATGCAAAAGGCAAGCCGCTGGCTGCGGTCTATTCTGCACGGGCACACCCGGGAGCTACTGTGTCGACGCCAGTGACCGCGGAGGAGCTAATGAATGGCACCATCGACCCAGACGCGTGGACGATCAAGACTGTGCCCTCGCGGCTACAAACGACCGGCGATCTGTGGAAGGATTTTTGGAGCAAACGCCAAACCCTGGACGCGGCGCTCGACGCTTTGAGCCAGGGTATCGCGGGAAGAAAGCAAAAATCGTAGCCAAAGAACGAAAGCGGCGGCTGGATCTTTGCGGGACATCCAGCCGCCGGCCGAAGAGCAATCGAGAGTGTTGTATCTAGCTAAGCTCGCGCGCCACGGGCTTTGCCGCGGTGCGGTTCTTCCTCGCCCTCCTCGTCTTCTGTTCCGGCTTCCTTCGCTTGCACATTGATTTCTTCCGCCAGTTGCGTAAGTTTCTCGTCAGCTTCTTTCTCTTCCTCGAGTGTCTTGTCCAGCAGCGCACTGGCTTCGTTTTCGCCTAGCAAATCCGCCCAGGTTCTGACGCAACCGTAGGCCGCGATCTCGTAATGCTCGACGCGCTGCGCCGCCGAAATCAAAGCCGCATCCATAACCTCGCCCTCGTAATCCTCATCCATGATTTCCTCGCCTTCCTTGAGGATGCCCATCATGCCGGCGCATTTTTTGCCGGAAGCCTTTTCGCCCATGTTGTCGAAGATCTCCTTTAGGCGGTCTACATGGCCGCGTGTCTGCTCCAGGTGTTGCTCAACAGCGGAGCGAAGCTTCTCTGAGGTCGCGGCTTTGGCCACCTTTGGCAGGGCTTTCACCAAACGGTTCTCCGCATCGTACAAATCCTTCAATTCGTCGACATACAATTCCATTAAAGCATTGTGCTCCATGGTTGCTCTCCTTTTGGCAATCTTCCAGCCTCTCGCGATTCGCGGGCCTAGTGTGAAGGTAGAAGTTGGACTGCGCGGCGTCTATACACGAATGTCTCTAAGGTTTTCCTAGTGAGTGCGTAACAAGGCGCAGAGTATGGGCACAGATAGCTTTGAAGCAAACGCAAAAAGCGAAGCACTTAGTTCAGCACTGCTGGGGTTCCTGCACCTTCGTTCATCGGGTCATCGCTGTATGGCACCGGACTAACCGCGGTCATACGGTGGACTGGAAGCGCGACGAGAGGGATAACTCCAACAGCACTGGGTTTCGCCAATTGCTGCGGCTGCGTACTTGACAGTTTGAACAGACCCGCTGGCGTTTCCTCGCGCACCAAGCTAATGAGCTACCCGGCTCCGACTCGCCGTCCGTCAGGTAAAAGTAGCGCTCCACCGCTTAAACCTATTTGCAAAATCCAAGAAGCAGAGGATTTATGGCACCGAAAACCAAAAAATGCGAGCACCCGCCATGCACTTGTACGGCTATGGAAGGCAGCAAATATTGCAGCGTGGAGTGCGAGGCCATGGAGAAGACGCCCGACCTCGAATGTCTTTGCCCTCACCCGGACTGCAAGGGCAAAATCGTCTGACAACTCTCGATTGATTGGACGGTAGGATTTTTGGCGGCGACGCTTGTTACTCGCTAACGCTTGCTAGTCGTCGGGTGGTCGGTGTGTTCGTCGCAGTTTTCATCGGAGGGCCAGAACGTCTCATGCCGAAGCAGGGCCGCAATCCCATCCGTGATCTGCGACACTTTCGACTTTGAAACTGCGCCCTGGATTCCCACCCTCTCCGCTTCTCTAACCACGTACGTCGAGAGCTGCACGGTACACAGCAGGATTTGCACTCCGGGCTCGAGCTTCGCCAATTCGCGGGCGGTGTCGAAGCCGTTCATTCCTGGCATTACCAAATCCAGCAACAAAACATCAGGGTGCAGCTCGCGAGCTCGTTCGATAGCCTCGCGGCCGTCGATGGCCTCTCCGCACACATCCCAATCTTGGTTGTGCTCAATCAGGTCGCGCAGCCCGCGCCGCACCGTCGCATTATCGTCGGCAATAAGAATTCGTTTCATGACCTGGACTTGGCCTCAACGTGTCATGTTTCATGCCTAAGGTTCAATAGAGCTTTTGCTGGACGGCCCCGCTGCCTCGGCTAAACTCGTCTGAAAGAGGCCTCCTTGACCTCGCATCGCAACCTTGTCGTGCGGTATCTAAGTTAAAGACCTGTCTAGAAGACATGAGCGCGACGCTACCGGCTAATACGGCACGAATACCGCGATGGGGCCTGCCGCCCTGGACTATTGACTTCCGTTCCGAGCAGCTTCCTCTGCCCGAGGAAGTGGAATTCGCTGTTGTCGGCGGCGGCTTCACCGGGCTGGCCGCGACGGCTTGGCTACGGCACGTCGAGCCCAATAGCCGCGTGGCACTCTTTGAAGCCAGCCGCATCGGAGCCGGTTCGAGTGGACACACCGGCGGAATGGCGCTCTCGGAAACAGCCGCGGGAGAGCTGCCCGGTCTTGGAGATGTGCTCGCGGGCTTCTCCAGTATTTTGCGGGAGTTGCAAGTCCGCTGCGATCTCGCGCTCCCCGGCGCGCTAGAGATCGGCCGGCAAGGAGCGATAGCGAATTCCCCGATCAGGTGGAACGATTCCGGCACGCTGGGTGTCACGCGAGAGGTGCCCGGCGGAACGATCGATCCAGGCAAAATGCAGAGCGGCTTGGCACAGGTGGCAAGCGAGAGTGGCGCGCTACTTTTTGAAAACGCGCCCGTGGAAAGTTTGAGCCTGGAGGAATCGCCGGTCCTAAACATCAATGGAACGTCAGTCCGCGCGCGTCGCGTCCTGCTGGCGACAAACGCCGAATCCTTGGAATTGAGCGGTCTTGCAGGCCAAGCGCAGCCGAAATTCACGTTGGCCGTCGCAACGGAGCCGCTGTCGTCCGACCAACTTTCTTCGCTAGGACTCGCACAGGGCAAGCCCTTTTACACTGTCGATCTCCCGTATCTGTGGGGACGTGTCTTCCATCAGAATCGCGTGATTTTCGGAAGCGGCTTGGTCCATCTAGACGATTGGCGGGAGCTACTGACGCTGAATGTGGCGGAGGGGCAAGCTGCGGAACTGCTCGCGGATCTCGAAAGACGCGTGCGCGACCTTCATCCAGCTCTGCGCGGCGTGCGCTTGAGTCATCGGTGGGGTGGCCCGATTTTGATTGCTGACAAATGGGAGCCGGTGTTCCGGCGGCACGCGCAGCATCGAGATGTAATTGTGCTCGGGGCGTATAGCGGACACGGTGTTGCACTCTCCGTATATTTAGGCCGATGGGCGGCCGAAGCGATGCTCGGAAAAAAGGATCTGCCCCAGTGGGAGAACGACCCCAATGCTCCAGACTGAAAAATAATATTGGCAAGAGCTTGCAGCGATTTCTGTAGCCTGCGGACCTCGATTGTTGAGAGCCAAACTCCACGCCCCAATTGGGAACCTGTGCAATGCCCGCAAAAAGCTCGTCCGCGCTGTGCCAACTCCCGCTCTAAGGCTGCCTACAGGAATTTCCGATCCCGTATCCATACGTTCATGGATGGGAAATGTCCCTATGCCAGCTTAGCCTTCGCTCCTTGGTTCGGATGGGATGGGGCTGACCTTTTAACGCCGCTCGCAGCAAGAAGCTCGCAAGCAATACCGTAGTGACCGCCCGTCCACTCTCGCGCCGAAGCTAAACGCCCGGAGGCCCCCATGGAAGCCACTCCTCAAATCCTGATCGTGTCATCGGAATTAGAGAATCGCCGCGCCCTGAAAGAAATTCTCTGCAAAGATGGCCACGAAACGATTTGCGCCTCGCGCGTCAGCGAATGCCAGGAAGCTCTGCAAACCCAAAATGTCTCCTTGATCTTCTCCGACCGCCGGCTCTCCGATGGCAACTATCGTGACGTAGTCGCCGCCACACGCGCGTCTCGACAGCACGCCCGCGTCGTCGTCACGTCGCGCCTTGCCGACTGGGACGAGTACCTCGACGCGCTTCACCATGGTGCTTTCGACTTAATCGCTTCGCCCTGCCAGCCAACCGATGTCCTCTGGGCCATCGTCCAGGCTCGCCGCGAAGACCACGAACGCGCCAGCTTTATCGCCCCCACAAAGGTGCGCACCGCCTCCGCCACCGCTTGACGTGCTGAAGGCGAGTCAGCGAGCCAGCCAACCTAGCAGCGGCCTTTAGGCTGGCCGCGCATAAGTCTGCCTTCAATAAAAACCTCGAACCCCACACGTCAAACGCACCTGAGCCACTCTCCACTCGGATAGCGCTCTCTCCTCTCGGATAGAAATGGTACCGCCGCAGAAACTGGAAGTTACGAGCTGTTTGCTTCCCCCGAGCATGTATATCGTTGACATCAAACGTCTTGCGATCCAAGTAAAACCGCTTCGGTGTCTCGTCCCGCCACGGCCCCCCGCATGCATCCTCACTGACGTGCGACCCAAGATCAAAACTCAAAGGACGCAATCGAATTCTAGAGTCTTCGAGGAGGTCCCCATGAAATCGCTTCGGAATCGTATATTCGTGATCGCAGCCTTCGCGTTGGCGGTCGTTTTCGCGAGCGCGGTCCCCGCTTCGGCTCAGGCAGCTTTCCAAGGCCGCTTCACCCTTTCTCATGAAGTCCGCTGGCATAACGCGACGCTTCCCGCCGGCGACTACACCTTTGAATTGAAGTCGCTCGCCACTCCGGCACGCATCATCGTCAAAGGAGCCAACGGCTCTCAGTTCGTTACTGCGATGGTGGCCGATGAGAAAGCCATCGGGCAGAGCATGCTGATCGTCGAAAATCGTGGCAACCAATCCGCGGTCAGGGAACTTCGCCTGGCCCCCATCGGCCTTAGCCTCCGCTACGCAGTGCCGAAGGCTCCCAAGGATGTCGAGCTGGCTCGGGGTCCCGTAACGAGAGAGCAAGTCCGCATCGCCGTGAACGTAAAATAGGTCCCCACAGTTGTGCCCAAGGCAAAGCCCCAGCGCGAGCCTCCACCCAGGAGGCTCGCGCTGTTTCGTCTTGCCTATACTTCTTTACTTCTTTGAGTTGGAACGGTTACCACGCAGACGCGGCGTTCGCGGGCCAGTACGGCATATCTTTGTCGGCCAACTTGCCATCCGAGTACCGGTCGTGGTGCCGAATCCAGGCCATCGTGAACGGCAACCCGTCTTCGTCCCGGCCCTTGGGCACATAATCGAGATAGTTGTACGTGCTCATGGTCATCTCCGTGCCGCGTGCGTAAGCCGAATACGTGTGGAAGATGTTTCCCGCCTTATCCTTGTAGAACACGCTGATTCCCGGTCCCTCTTCGCTCGGGAACGCCTGCACTTCGTAGTTGTAATACATCTTGCCGCTCGCCTTCTCCTCCTTGGTGAACGACACGTGATAGTCCCGATTGAAGTCGTTGCCGTTCGACGACACCCACGCAAAGCGCCATCCCATACGCTTCTTGAACGCTTCAATCTGTGGCAACGTCGCCCGCGAAATCGCCGCAAACGTCACATCGCGCTGCGCAAGGTGCACCAGCGCGGCATCCGTGTGATCCATATTGAAGGAACAGCTCGGGCAGCCTTCTTTCCAATCGGGGCCAAACATGAAGTGATACACAATCAACTGGCTCCGGCCCTCGAAAAGATCGGCCAGCGTTTTCTTGCCGCCCGGCGCATCGAAAACATATTCCTTATCGACTTTTACCCACGGCAATTGCCGCCGTTCGGCGCTCACCGCGTCGCGTTGCCGCGTCAGATTCTTCTCCTTCGCCAGCAACTCCTTGCGAGCCGTAATCCACTCCTGCCGCGATACCACTCTGGGGTTATCGATCGTTCTCTTGCTCGTAACTTCCTTGCTCATGACTCTTTCTCCTTTGTCTGAGTCCACTCGCTCCTGCTAACCACCATTTTCTTCACGCCCTTCTTGACGCGAAACCTATGGATCAGGACAGCCGCCACCCCTCCCGTGCAGCCAGTCCCCGCCACAATCATCGTCAAAGCAGCAAAACATGCCGGACACATAAGTTCTCCTTGGAGTGCTGCGGTCTTGTTTACCCTGAGCCTCGAAGGGCCGCCGCTTCACAGCCGAAGCCGCACCCCGCCGTTAACATTCACCGAAACCGCTCCGAAACGAGCCTTCCGTTTTTATCTTTCAGCTCCTATCGCCCGGCCGCTTTTCCACCTCTCGCCGCCGCCTCCGCCCGCTTCCGAAGAATCGCGTGCATATGCCCCCAACCTTTCGACACTCCCTGTCGATGCTGCTCCTCGATCAATCCCAGCGCCGTATGATGAAACTTGATCAGCGTCCCGCCGTCCACCTCGCTCAACCGATACTGCAAATTCGAGACGACTGGATACGACATGAACAGCGGCCCGCAAATCTCCAGCAAAGTCGGCCGCTTGATCGCCTGCACATGTCCCCAGAAGTGTCCGTTGCCATCCCCCAAGTCGCGATACCACCTTCCTCCGGGCCAGGCCTCGATCTTCATATTCATCGACTGCCCCTCTGGGGTCTCGTTGCACGGCCCCAGTTGCTCGATCAATGTTGCAAACGTCACGTCGATCGGCGCCTGCACCCGAATTTCCTCGGTTATGCCCAGCGTCATTTTCTCGATTGCAGATTCCGTCGAAATCATCATTCCTCCTGAATTTGAAATCACATCACACCTTCTTCATCTTCTCTTCTGCCCGTTCTTTCACCTTCAGCAGTTGATGCCGCCACAGCCGCTCAAAGGTGCTCGCCCACTCGTGTAGTGGTCGAATCGCGTCCGCGTTCACCCGGTACAGCATCTGCCGTCCCTCCCGCCGCGCCCGCACTAGGCCGACATCCTTTAAAACGCGCAGATGTTTGGAAACGGAAGGCTGCTCCAACTCCAACGCCGCCACGATATCGCCAACCGGCCGTTCCTGCAGCGCCAAATAATTCAAGATGTCCCGCCGCCGCGGCTCCGCCACCGCGTTAAAAGCGTCAGACGTTGTAGCTGCTCTTGCCATAGGGAAATAATACATACCGATATGGGAATATGTCAAGCCGTTCTTTTCTCTTCCCTCTTATCCTTCTCGTTGGAAGCAGGCGAGCCTCTACTTCAAATTTGCTGGCTCTTGCATGCTCTTGTATGCAGTAGGACGGGTAAGGAAAAACGCTTTGCAGCGAGACATCACGAAACATGCCGATCCCGCTTCAACCTCGCACAACCCGTTTGTGGATAGGGATTTCGAGTGAGACCACTCCCCAGATCAGTGGCTATAGGTTCCGGCGCTCACCTTCGCAATTGGTCGGTGCGCCATTCCGGTTTCGGAAACAGTGAAGCACCCCGGTGCGAGCGTGCTCCCCGAATGAAAGTCGCCAGCGCAAGGGCTAGCGACGCACTGATCCGCGCCCTACCTTCAGGCGTTGGCCTCGGACGCTGCGCCTGGCGTCGCCGCCTTGTCCGTTGTAACCCGCAAAGCCTCGACCTTCAGTCCTTTATTCATATCAAATCGCTGCTTGCGATCCAAACTCTTCACAAACTCTCGCGTGGCTTTCCCAATCGCTCCCGCGATACTCGACGCATCGACTTTGATCGTGCGCCCTTCAGGACCTCCCTTGCGATCTTCATAGCTCAATGTGACGTTGTACGTGTTCATTTATCGGCCTCCCTTTAGTTTGATGCTGATCCTCTCCGGGCTCCAGTACGATACTGCCTGATGAATCGGATTACCGGAATATCTGAAAATAACTTGTCCAGTTTGCGCGTCAACCAGGAGTTAAGAAGTGGCTGACTACTCACATAGGTAAATCAAGCTTCGTATGAATGGTCAAACGCGCAGAGAACTCGGGGTTTGAAAGAAATCTACTGTGCCGCCGATGTCCCTGACCGACTGCCCTTCGCGCTCGAGGCTGGGGCGCTCTGGTCGGCGCGCGTTATTTTGTATCCCTCTGGAATCTCGAACAATTCCGAGTCAGGCTCGATTTGCCTAATATCGCTGATCACCGTTGTAATTTCTCTTTTTGGCTTGTCGTCCAAAACATAATCGCCCATCCGTGTATCCAGTGAAATTGAACACCAGTTTTCATAGACTCGAACGGGCGATGCACCGGATAACTTTGCCTGAACAGAGCTGTAGTAACTTGTGCGCGCGCCTCGAACCTCTACACCGTCGATCAATTTGTGTCCAAGATCTTCGAACGTCCCTTCTGGTCCAGTGTAGGGAGGGTTCTTCAAATCAATCTCCTGACAACACGGTCGGTCGGATACTTTGACCGGGGAGATCCAGTTGCTGATTTTGGCCGTCTGCCAAGTGGGTAGGAGACTCACGGATGTGCCGGAGTTGTCATCAATCCAAATATCCGTTGGAACGATCTCCGAAGGATCTCCTGTTCCATCGTAGAATCGCTCCACTCGTATGCGTCCCCGGCTGTCGCGGAAGAGCTTCGACTTGGTCACCACCACGCGTTTCGTCCCATCGCTGCCATAGGTCACAATCGTCCTGATTTCCTTGGCCTGATATGGCCTCCCTTTCGAGTTTGAGACTTCGTCGTCCACTACAGTGCCCCTATTCGGACATTGAGCCACCGTGGTCTCTGCTGTAAAGATCATTCCTAAGCATACGAGAATGGGCATAAGGCTACGACGAGGGAGGTTGGCGGGAGATTCCATTTTTGGATCCCTCCTACAGACATAAAGTCGAAGTATACAACGACCGCTCGCGAGTGCCAGGGCTGCGGCGGTCACCTACCCGATAAGTCGGGTTGCTGGACATCTAAAACCACGTGTCCTGTAAGCGCTGCCAGCTCAGACGGTCGACGCAACACTCGCCTGAAGGTTACTCGCAGGAGTCTGGAATCCTAAGGTCTTTCTGGGACGTTGATTCAAGCGCAGCGAGACCTGGTCGAGCTGCGCTTGCGAATAGCCAGACAG